>JBQCFF010000429.1:0-3834 GCA_051959485.1 Devosia sp.
TGCCGAGCGCCGCGATGACGCGCTCGGTCTGGGCCTCCTTCCGGCCCTTGTCCCACTGGTGGTAGGGCAGGTTCAGCCCGTTGAAGACGAGGTCGGCGTCGCCGATGGCGGCGCGCATCGCCGCCACGTCGTCGGCATCGCCCTGGATGAAGCCGACGCCGGGGATCGGGTGCCGGATGGAGCGGCCGAAGCCGGTGACCTCGTAGCCGGCGGCGAAGAAGGCGCGGGCCACGGCATTGCCGATATGGCCGTTGATGCCGAGGACGATGAGCTTGTTCATGGTGGGTCTCCCGTGGTGATGGGGAGAGTATGGCGATGCGCAGGCGTTGAGGGAATTGCGCAGAACTGGAGGTTTGATATACGGAGATGAATAGGCACTCGTGAACGCCCCCTCCACCATGCTCCGCATGGTCCCCCTCCCCCGTGGCTTCGCCACAGTGGAGGATCCCGTGCCGTCCACGTCGGGCGCTGGTGATCCTCCACCGCGAAGCGGGGGAGGGGGACCACCCGCAGGGTGGTGGAGGGGGCGTTCGGCAAGGAGAACGCATGACCGAACCCGACTGGTCGTTGTGGCGCAGTTTTGGGGCCGTGGTGGAGCATGGGTCGCTTTCGGCGGCGGCGCGGGCGCTCGGGCTCAGCCAGCCGACGCTGGGGCGGCATGTCGAGGCGCTGGAGGCGGCGCTGGGCACGGTGCTGTTCGAGCGGACGCTGAGCGGGCTCAAGCCGACCGAGACGGCGCTGCGGCTCTACGAGCCGGTCGAGGCGGCGCGCAACGCGCTGGCCGAGGCGGCGATGCGGGCCGAGGGGACGACTTCGGCGCTGTCGGGGTCGGTGCGGATCACCTCGAGCACGGTGATGTGCCACTACGTGCTGCCCGAACTGCTCTACGACCTCCGGCAGGCGTTCCCGCAGGTGGCGATCGAGCTCGTGCCATCCGAATCGGCCGAGAGCCTGTTGCTCAGGGAAGCCGACATCGCGGTGCGGATGTTCCGGCCGACGCAGCTCGAACTGATCACGCGGAAGCTCGGCGAGATCCCGATCGTCGCTACCGCGCACGAGCGCTACATCGCGCAGCGCGGCGCCCCGGCGCGGGTCGAGGACCTGGTGCAGCACGATCTCGTCGGCTTCGACCGTTCCGACCTGCTGATCGCCGCGGCCCGCCGCATGGGCTTTGCGCTCAGCCGCTCCGACTTCGTGGTGCGCACCGACAGCCAGACCAACATTTTCGCCCTGATCCGCGCCGGGCTCGGCATCGGCTTCGCGCAGGAGCCGCTGGTGGAGAAGACGCCGGGGCTCAGGAAGCTGCTGCCGGGCTTCAATCCGCCGCCGCTCGAGGTCTGGCTGACCACCCACAAGGAACTGTTCACCAGCCGTCGCATTCGTGCCATCTATGACCGGTTGGGCGAGGGGCTCACGCGCACCCTCGCGGAAAGATCGAAATGAATATCACCGGCATCGTCACCACCATCGCGCTCGCCGCAGTCGCGATCATCCTGTTCATGGGGCTGTGGAACATGTTCCGCGGCGGCAGTCCGAACACCAGCCAGAAGCTGATGCGGGCCCGCGTGCTGGCCCAGGCCATCGCCATCCTGGTGATCCTCGGGGCGCTGTTCCTGTTCGGACGGGGGAGCTGATGATCAAGATCAACCGCATCTACACGCGCACCGGCGACGACGGCACCACCGGGCTGGTGCGTGGACCGCGGCGGATGAAGTACGACCTGCGGGTGCAGGCCTACGGCACGGTGGAAGAGGCGAACAGCTTCGTCGGCATGGCGCGGCTCAGCACCGCCTCGATGCCGAAGCTCGACCGGCTGCTGGCGCGCATCCAGAACGACCTGTTCGACGTCGGTTCCGATCTCGCGACGCCCGGGGCCGACCCGGCGGGAACGCAGGCGCTGCGCACCACCGCGGCGCAGACCGAGTGGCTGGAGCAGCAGATCGACTACTACAATGACGGGCTGCAGCCGCTGAGGAGCTTCGTGCTGCCCGGCGGCACGCCGCTGGCGGTGGCGCTGCACCTCGCCCGCACGGTGACGCGGCGGGCCGAGCGGCTGGTGGTCGAGCTGAGGGCAGCCGAGCCGGAGGTCAACAACGCGGCGCTGGTCTACCTCAACCGGCTCAGCGACCTGCTGTTCGTGATGGCGCGGGTGGCCAATGCCAACGGCGAAAGCGACGTGCTGTGGACCCCGGGGAAGTTCACCGAGACGCCGCAGGTGACGAAGGGGTAGGGGGGCCGGTGCTGCTTGAGGCCACCCCTCATCCGCCCTTCGGGCACCTTCTCCCGCAAGGGGAGAAGGCGTGCGGTTGACGGTTTCCCCCCTGACTGCCTCAGCCCATCTCCTCACCCCGCGTGCTCACCCCACCTCTTCACCCCACGTCCTCACCCCACCCTAGCTTCGCTGCGGCCGCTGGCGCGGCCAAGCTGCGCTACCCTCCCCATCGAGGGGAGGGAGGTGGTGTTGGTTGGGCAGGGCCTCTGGTCTCCCTCCCCCTTGTGGGGAGGGTAGCGGCGCTTGCGAGCGCAGCGAGCTAGCAAAGCTGGGGTGGGGGTGGTCGTTCTGCTGGCGTGCCGGCGATGCTCACCCCACCCTAGCTGCGCTAGGGCCGCTGTCGCGGCCAAGCTGCGCTACCCTCCCCATCGAGGGGAGGGAGGCGCTGTTGGTTGGACTGTGGCACTGGTCTCCCTCGCCCCTGTGGGGAGGGTAGTGGAGCTTGGCGGCTTGCCGCCTAGCGGGACTCGGGTGGGGGTGGATGGTCACAAGCCGATGCTCCGCCCCAAGCTTTCGTTTACCTCCGGGACATAGGCTCGGCCGCATGGATATCGACCCGGTTGCATCGGTGCTGGCGGCCCGGACTGCGGCGACGCAGAACACGATCCAGCTCGCGGTGCTGAAGAAGAGCCACGAGATGGAACTGGCGCTCCTCCAGATGGTCGACCAGCAGGCGCGTGCGGCGCCGCCGCCGGGGCAGGGCACCCGGGTCGACAAGCTCGCCTGAAAGCCGCGGGTGCGTGCCGGCGCTGCGCAGGCTGAATAGCGGCTGAACATCGGACGGGAAAAACTTCCGGTCGCGCAAATAATCCGGTTTGAGCGAGCGAATTCCGCTCCTACAAGGCAGGCTCCGATCAAGCGGGGGGTCGCCTGAGAGGGGACTTCGACCCATGACTCACTCGACCGGCTACCAGAAAATGCTCTCGGGCCAGCCCTATGCGGCGCCCGATTTCGACCTGCTCGAGCTGCAGGCGGAAGCCCGCCGCAAGCTCGACCGGCTCAACGCCGCGCCCGGCTTCGACACGCCCGCCCGCGCCGCCATGCTGCGCGAGCAGCTCGGCTCGTTCGGCGACAGCCTGCTGCTCAGCCCGGTGACCTGGGAATACGGCCGGCACATCCATATCGGCGACGGCGTGTTCATCAACTTCGAATGCGTGTTCCTCGACGGCGCCGAGGTGCGGATCGGCGACGGCACGGCGGTGGCGCCGCGGGTGCAGTTCCTCACCGCCGGGCACCCGGTGGAGGCGGGGGAGCGGATCGAGCGCGACGAGCACGGCAAGTTCAAGCGGGCCTGGTGCATCAACAAGCCGATCACCGTCGGACGCGACTGCTGGATCGGCGCCGGGGCGATCATCCTCGGCGGTGTCAGCATCGGGGACGGGACGACGATCGGGGCGGGCAGCGTGGTGACGCGGGACGTCCCCGAAGGAGTGTTCGCCGCAGGCAACCCATGCCGTGTTATCCGGGAAATCATGGAATAGGTGAGGCACCGCAACTTCGCTGAGGAGGCCAGGTCTGTGGAATGCGGCCCGGTCAAGCAGCGACCCGCTGCCAGGCGTACT
>JBQCFF010000430.1:0-11188 GCA_051959485.1 Devosia sp.
TCGGAGAGTGAGGGGACCGCCCCCGGACGCGAGCCAGCGTGGTCAGGCGATGCCAGCCCGCCCGATCTGCCGTTGCGGCAAGCCTGGCGTGACCTGCCGGAGCTGAAGCTGAACGTCCGCCGGCTGGCCCAGGCCCGGATCGTCTCGGCCACCCGCCAGGACCCGACCCACATTGCCATCGACATGCTGCGCACCCGCCTGATGGACGCGATCCAGAAGAATGGCTGGAAAACGCTGGGGATCACGTCGCCGGGTGCCCGCTGCGGGAAGACGACGCTGGCGATCAACCTGGCCTTCAGCCTGTCGCAGCAAAGCGACTTCAGGACCGGGCTGCTCGACCTGGATCTGCGCCGCCCGGCCATCGGACGCATGTTGCGGTGCGAGCAGCCGGGAGACATCGAGGCGTACCTCCGGGGCTACCGCGACATGGCGCAGAGCCTGGTCCGGCATCGCCATAATCTCGCGATTGCGACCAACGCGGTCCCCGTCCCGGGGGCAGCCGAGTTGCTGGTCGAGTGCATGCATGGCGAAGTGATCGCGCAGATGCGGCAGGCGCTCGACCTGGACCTGCTCATCTACGACCTGCCGCCCATGCTGCTGGCGGACGACGCCCTGGCAGTCCTCCCGGGGATCGACGCGATGCTTCTGGTGGCGGCCGCCGGCGAAACACGGCTCAGCGAAATCGATGCCTGCGAGCGCGAACTTTCGCAGCACGACAAGTTTGCGGGCCTGGTCCTCAACAAGTGTCGGTACATACCGAACGGCTATGGCTATCGGGCGTAGAACGACACGCCACCTCGGCTTTGACAGGCTGCGCGCTCTCCAACGACCCGTCTCGGCGCCCCCATCCGCCGGATGCGGGCAGGAGAAAAGGCATCGATATCATCACATTTTCCGGATCAGCGGGGCGGATATGCAGTATTCTGCTAGTGGGTAGCAGGCACTTCGGCTATTATGTTCTTGGGGGTGATTAATTAACGTTCGCTTCCGTCAGCCGAGCTGACGGCCAGTCCATGAGTACCCTCATGTCCACCGAGACGCGTGACTGTATTGTGCTCGTAGACGACCTCGAGTTGCGTCGCTCGTCTATCGCCGCACTGCTGCAACCCTGGTGCGCATCGATCGATGCGTCGATCGTGGCCATCAGCACCGAGAACATGCGGGCCGGGCTCCCGGGCGGGCTCAATCCGATCCTTGTCATTCTCAGCATCGGGGGGACATCGCTCCGGGCGATTTCCATGCCGGACGTTACGGCAAGCATTCACCAGGCCCTGCCGCACGTGCCATGCCTCGTGCTGTCCGACCACACCGAACCGGAAGAAGCGGTGCTGGCCGCCCGGATGGGCGAGCAGGCCTTCCTGCCCACCACCGCGGATCCGCGCGTGGCAGTGCGCGCGATGGCTCTGGTGGCGAGCGGCGGGACGTACTTCCCGCGGGAGGCCCTGTTGCAGGTGTGGGAGCAACATCAGCGGGCGCCGCGCTACACCCCGACCGGCGACGACGGGCTGACCCGTCGCCAGCTCCAGGTGCTGCAGCAGCTACGGCTGGGCAGTCCCAACAAGACGATCGCCCGCGAGCTGTCGATGCAGGAAACCACCGTCAAGCAGCACGTGCGCGAGATAATGCGGAAGCTGGGCGCCCGCAACCGTACGGAGGCGGCCCTGCGTGGCCGGCAGAAGGAGTTCGACGACACTTCGAGCCCTGCCGTCGCACCGGTGTCCGCAGCGGTCGTTTCGATCAAGGCTGCCAGTTCTCCGCGCACGCGGAAGCGCGTCCGCGCCGAGGGTGGCCTCTGAACCAGCGCCTCGGCGTACTGCACGCCACACGACTGAGCGCGCCGGGTGAACCAGCCGGCGCCGACTTTCCGTGACGACTGATCCGGGCCAGCTGCAATCAGGGACAAGGGCTGGATCAGGATATCGACTTGGGTGACCCACCTCCCGGCGAGGGGGTGCAGGCCTTTTTCACCTCGGAACTTCGCGCGACTTCTGGCGAATTTTGGGAAGAAGTGGAGGGCTTCATGTCGAAAACCTTGGCTGCACTTTATGTCCTTCCTGCCACGATGCTTCTTGCATCACCCGCGGCTGCCGGATGGCAGTGGACGGAGTGGGGGATGCCCCTTGAACAAGTCGCTTCCGCAGCTCCCGAGGCAGCTGTTGCCGATAACAGCTTCCGCTTCGTCGGCGGCGGGATCGAGTTCGTCGCGACCATGTTTGCCGACAACGGCGGTCTTTCCCGCGTGGTCCTGGTGCCGGTCGAACTAGGGCAGTGCCAGGCCGTGCAGGATGCCCTCAGGCAAGCCTACGGCCGCTCGGACACCGGCAAGGATGCCTGGCGGGACGAGCCGCACCAGACCTACGTGCGGCTGGTCGACATGAGCTACACCGACTGCAGCGTGGTTTATGAACCGATCCGCCGCGGCGGGCAGCAGGGCGGACTCTGAGAGCCGCCGACGGTGACGATTTAGGCGAGCGGCCGACCGCCGCTCGCCGCTGCACCTCACTGGATCATGACCTGGCGCGTCAACTGGCACGGCGGCAGTTGCTGGCGATCAGGCTTGCAGCGTGATGGCGGTGCCCCACGGGTCGCGGAGGGTCGTGCCCTGACTGCCGCTCACCGGCTCGATGCCGGCAGCTTCAGCCCTGGCGACGATCTTCGCGATGTCTGCGGCGTCCCTGACGCTGACGTCGACGGCATTGAGCCCCGCCATGCCGGCGGGCCGTTGCCCAGCGCCGCGGCTGTTCCAGATGTTGCCGGCCAGCTGATGGTGATAGCCGCCGCTGCCATAGAAGCTGGCACCCGGATAGTCGACCGTCGAGACCAGGCCGAGCACGTCGCGATAGAAGCGATCGGCGGCCGCGGTGTCGCCGACCTGCAGGTGGACGTGGCCGATGCTCCCCTGCGCCGGGAACTGCTCCCAGGGTTGATCACCGGCGGCCGCGAGCAGGTCGTCGACGTCGAGCGGGTCCGTCGACATCTGGATGTGCCCGGCCACGTCAAGCCAGCGCGAGACCGGACGGTCGACATAGACCTCGATGCCGTTACCCTCGGGGTCGGCAAGATAGAGCGCCTCGCTGACGATGTGATCCGAGGCGCCCTGCAGCCGCACCCCCTGCCCCGCCACGTGGCGGAGCCAGTCGGCCAAGTCGGCGCGCGTCGGCATGAGGAAGGCGGTGTGGAAGAGCCCGGCCTGACGCCGGTCGTTCGGCGCGAGATCGGGCCCGGTCGTCAGCTCCAGCAGCGGGCGCTGTCCGGCACCGAGGACGACCTGCCCAGCGGACTTGCTGATCTCGTCGAGGCCGAGCACGGCCTGGTAGTACTTCGAGACGGCATCGAGGTCGCGCACCTTCAGTCGCACCTTGTCGATGCGCATGGGGGCGGCGTCCATGTCGAAGAAGCCGGTCCCGTTCGTCATGATGGTTTCCATGGCCAGCTCAGCCCTCCCCCATGCCCTCGGCCGGCTTGCCAGCACTGCCGCCGCAGACCTTCTTCTCGATCCGGGCGCCGACATCGGGGTCGATGCTCTTCCAGTAGTTCACGGCGCGGCCGAGGACCGGCTCACGAACGCCGCCGAGCAGGCTGCCGGCGACCTGATCGACCAGCTGCGTACGCTGGGCATCGTCCATCACCTTGCGCACCAGGGTGCCGGGCTGGCTGAAATCGTCATCATCGGGGCGCAGCGTGTAGGCGCTCCGCACCATGGTGCCGTCAGCCTCCCAGCCATCCGCGACCGGTCCGGTGTGGTCGGCCCATTCGCGGCCGCCACTGTTCGGGACATAGACGGGGGCAGCGCCGCTATGGTGATAGGCCATCTGGCCATCAAACATGTAGCTGTTGACCGGCACCTTCGCCTGGTTGACCGGCAGCTGGTGGAAGTTGGTGCCGATGCGGTTGCGCTGCGCGTCGTTGTAGGCGAAGGCCCGGCCGAGCAGCATCTTGTCGGGCGAGAGTCCGATGCCCGGCACGGTGTTGCCGGGAGAGAACGCCGCCTGCTCGATCTGCGCGAAGAAGTTCTCCGGGTTACGGTTGAGCCTCATGCGACCGACTCGATGCAGCGGATAGTCGGCATGCGGCCAGGTCTTGGTCAGGTCGAACGGGTTGATGTGGTAGGTCCGGGCCGCCTCGTAGGGCATGATCTGCACCGAGAGCGTCCAGCTGGGATGCTCGCCGCGCGCGATCGCCTCGAACAGGTCGCGCCGGTGGAAGTCGGCATCGCTTCCCGCCATGGCGGCTGCTTCCTCGTTGGAGAAGAACTGCATGCCCTGGTCGGTATGGAAGTGGTACTTGACCCAGAACTTCTCGCCGCCGGCGTTCACCCACATGTAGGTGTGCGAGCCGTAGCCGTTCATGTTCCGCCAGGTGCGCGGCAGCCCGCGGATCCCCATCAGGTAGGTGACCTGGTGGGCGCTCTCGGGGTTGTTGGTCCAGAAGTCCCACTGCATGTGGTTGTCGCGCAGGCCTGAATCGGGAAGCCGCTTCTGGCTGCGGATGAAATGCGGGAACTTCATCGGGTCGCGCACGAAGAAGACCGGCGTATTGTTGCCGACGAGGTCGTAGTTGCCCTCGCTGGTGTAGAACTTCAGCGAGAAGCCGCGCACGTCGCGCCAGGTGTCGGGGCTGCCCATCTCGCCGGCGACGGTGGAGAAGCGGGCCAGCATCTCGGTCGCGGCGCCCTTCTGGAACAACGCCGCCTTCGTATAGGCCGAAACGTCGTCGGTCGTTTCGAAGACACCGAACGCCCCGGCGCCCTTGGCGTGCGGCTGGCGCTCCGGCACCTTCTCGCGGTTGAAATGCGCCATCTGCTCGAGGAAGTGCACATCGTGCAGCATGAGCGGGCCGTCGGGACCCACTGTCAGGGAGTTGCGATCGCTCGGCGCGGGAGCCCCGGCGCCGGTGGTCGAATGAAAGGTCCTGGGTGTGGTTTGATCCGACATGGTGGTCTCCTGACAGGATCTTCGGCCGACAGGTGCAGCCTCCGGCATGATCTGCCTGTTGGGCACCGTCGTCAAAACAATCCGACCTCGCGCATTCGGGCGCAAGCGGCCTGGCAGCCGTTTCGTTCGACAGATGAGAACAATGTGAACGGCTACCCACTAGACGCCTGAAAACCCTATTCAGATCAGGTGGATACAAAGAGTGCATTCTCGTCGTTCAACAATAACGAACGTTCCGTCCTAGCCGGCGGGGGATGCGAGGCTGCCCCATCGACCTAGATGCAGGTCACCCCACGGGGTTCGAGACCGCGTCCGGCACCTTCGCCGAGCGCAGGAACATCAACACCCGTCCGACCGCAACGCGGGCACGCCGAATGGCAGCGCCGCGTCGCCCGGACACCGACCAAGGAGTACGAGACTTGTCCCGTATGTCGTATCTAGGAAGCACCGCCCTCGCCCTTGTCGCGGGCCTCATGCTGACCGGCAGCGCTACCGCGCAGCAGGCGCCGACCGACGTGGTCGAAGCCCCCTTTCCGTTCGAGAAGTCGGTTCTGGTGGAAGGCCTCAGCGCGCCCCACGAGATCCGCGTCGGCGCCGATGACCAGCTCTGGGTGACGGAGCGTATCGGCAAGCGCCTGATCCGGGTCAATCCGGAGACCGGCGACGTCAAGACCGCCTACGAGTTCGACATCCCCGACGTCCTCGAAGGGGCACAGTCGGGCGTGATGGGCTTTGCTTTCCATCCGGACTTCGGCAACGGCACGGACCAGATCTTCGTGGTCCATACCTATGAGGATGCCGAGCGCACCGACCCGAGCCGCCCTGACGCGGCCGATCCGTACCATCGCCTGTTCCAGAAGGTCGTCCGCCTCGATTGGGATGCCGCGACCGAGTCCGTGACCGGCTCGACCGACGTGCTGACCGGCATTCCGGCCAACAACGACCACAACTCGGGCCGCCTGGTGTTCGGTCAGGACGGCAAGATCTACCTGACCGTGGGCGACCAGGGCCACAACCAGCTGGTCAACTATACCCGCCCGATCGAAGCCCAGCGCCTGGCGACGGCTGAAGAGCTGACCGCCGGCGACCACACCGCCTACCAGGGCAAGGTGCTGCGCCTCGAGACCGACGGTTCGGTACCGAGCGACAACCCGACGCTCGACGGCGTGCAGAGCCACGTCTTCTCGCTGGGCCACCGGAACGCCCAGGGCATCACCGTGGGTCCCGACGGCACCATCTATTCCAACGAGCATGGCCCGAGCAGCGACGACGAGATCAACGTCATCGAGGCCGGCGGCAACTACGGCTGGCCGCATGTCGCGGGCCTCGCCGACGACAGCCACTACGCCTACGGCAACTGGTCGGCGGCGAGCGTCGATCCGTCGACCCTCGAGTTCACCCAGCCCGAGGCAGGCTTCCCGGCCGAAGTGCCGGTGGTCAAGGAAACCGAGTGGGATGGCGTGGCGGACATGAAGGCGCCGCTGGCGACCCTGTTCACCGTCGACGCCGATGCGGAGTACGACTTCAGCTACTTCGCCCGCCCGACCGTCGGCCCCTCGTCCATCGCGTACTACGAGGGCGATGCGGTTCCGGAGCTCAGCAACCGGCTACTGTCCACCGCCATGAAGCACGGCGCGATCTACGCCATCGACCCGGTGGCGACGGGCGACGACGCCAAGTTCACCAAGTACTACCTTGGCCAGAACCGGCTGCGTGACCTCGAGATCGCCGATGGCGGCAAGACCATCTACGTGGTCACCGACTCCGCTGGTGGCGTGCTCGATGCGGCCGGCGAAGGTGTCGGCGAGCTCGAGAACCCCGGCGCCATCCTGGTCTACACGGCCAAGTAAGCCTGCATCGCGGCGCATGAATCCCGTGGGTCGGGCCGCAAGGCCCGGCCCGCATCCGTCTGTCTTGGCCGGAGCGGGGCCCCGGAGTATCATCGGCGAAACGGAGCACGGTGGCGATGCCGAGGGCGCACCCAGTCACACGTTCGGAGGCGGAGTGGCGGGCGCTGCTGACGCCCGAGCAGTTCCGGATGCTGCGCGAGGGTGGCGCCGAACGTCCCGATACGTCGGCGCTGGTCCATGAAAGGCGCCCGGGCACGTTCCACTGCCTCGGCTGCGAGTCAGCCCTGTTCGAGGGCAGGATGAAGTTCGACAGCGGAACGGGCTGGCCGAGCTTCAGCGCACCAATTCCCGGCTCGATCCAGACCGTCGCCGACGACAGCTACGTGGGCGGGCTCCACAGCGGCTACGGCGCGGTCGTACCCGAAGTGATCTGCGCGGCGTGCGGCAGTCACCTGGGCCACCTGTTCAACGACGGGCCGGCGCCGACCGGCCTGCGTTACTGCATCAACGGAGTGGGTCTGAGGTTCGCTCCCGCCGGGTGATGCTGGCGGCTCAGTTGCCGAACCAGCCCTCCTTCAGGTAGCGCATGTATTCGAAGATGGCACCGTGCTTGCGCACGAACACCACTTCGAGGAAGTCCCCCACGATGAAGGGCGGGATCAGCACCTCGACGCCTTCGGCCTCGATATGCGGCTTGAGGTCCTTCACCCGGTAGGCGACGTGCGGGTTGTAGCGCACCGCATCGGGCACCGTGCTGTCCTCGCGATAGCGCAGGAACTCGACGTGCTCGGGATGATTGCGCGGGTTGGTGACCCAGATCTTGCTGGCTTCCACCCAGTCTTCCTGCGGCTGCGGCTCCGTCGTGGTGATGCCGACATGGTCGAAGACGAACGCGTCGCTCATCACAACCTCACCACATCGCCGGTGCGCGCCGACTCCTCGGCGGCGAGCGTCGCCGCGAGGGCGGCCGTCGCATCCTCGGGTGTGCCGATCGTTACCTCGGCGCCGGTCAGGGCGGTGGTGGCGAAGTAGACGAACTCGTCGCGCAGCGCCCCGCCGCGCACCCCGTTGAACATCGGCCAGTAGGTGGTGTCGGGCGAGTGCAGCTTGCTGCCGTCGACGATGCCGAGGTTGGGGAACGTATCCTGGATGTGGATGATCCCCTCGGTGCCGATGATCGACATCCGCTCGTCGATATCGAACGGCGTCTTCTCGGGCATGCACCAGACCGTTTCCAGCGTCGCGGTGGCGCCGCCCTGGAAGCGGTACATGGTCTGGCCGATGTCGGGGTGCTTCAGCCCGCGCACGTCGACGGTCTGCGCATAGGTGGAGGCGACGCGGTCGCCGGTGAACCACAGCATGATGTCGGTGTCGTGGATGGCGTCGCCGACGATCGGGCCGATCTTGTTGAGGATGGTCGGCGTCCACGCCGCCGGGATGTTCCGGCGCGATGACATGGCGACGATCCTGCCGATCCGGCCCTCGTCGATCGCCTGCTTGGCCATGCGGTAGCGCGGGTTGAAGCGCACGACGTGGCCGATGAACAGGATGCCCTTGGAGCCCTTCGAGGCCGCGGTGATCTTCTTGGCATCCTCGACCGTCGAGGCGATCGGCTTTTCAAGGAAGACGTGCTTGCCGGCCTTGAGCGCCGCGATGGCGGGCTCGGTATGCTGGTCCCACATGGTGCAGATCGACACCGCGTCGATCTCCGGGTCCGCCAGCAGGTCGTGGTAGTCGCGATAGAGCTTGGTGACCCCGAACTTCTCGCCCATCGCCTGGAGCCGGTCGGGCGTGCGGGTGCAGAGCGCCGCCAACTCCAGGTTGGCGACCCCGCGGATGGTTTCGGCGTGGATTTCGCCGAACCAGCCGAGCCCGATTATTCCGATACGCAATCGGTCCATTCCCTTCTCCCCCTCAGAAATCTTCGAGCGTCAGTTCGCGCGCCATCACGATGTTGCCGGACATCAGCCCGCAATCGACCGGGATCGCCGCGCCGGTGACGGCGCTGGCCAGGTCCGAGGCGAGGAAGGCGATGACCCGCGCCACTTCCTCCGGCTCGACGATGCGGCCGAGCGGGTACCAGCGCTCCAGCGTCTTCAGCACATCCGGGTCCTTGGCCTGGCGCTCCTCCCAGATCGGGGTGCGCACCGTGCCCGGCAGCACGATGTTGGCGCGGATGCCGTAGCGGCCATATTCCTGCGCCAGCGAGCGGGTCATCGAGATCATGCCCGCCTTGGCGGCGCTGTAGGCCGGATCGCCCAGCGCCGCGAGGCCGTTGACCGAGCCGACGGTGACGATATTGCCGGCGCGCCGCGCCACCATCTGCGGCAGCACCGCCCGGGCACAGGCGAAGGCGCCGTTGAGGTTGGCGGCGATATCCGCCTGCCAGCCAGCCGGGTCGGTCGCGGCGACTGTCGGGTGGCGGGAAATGCCGGCATTGTTGACCAGCACGTGCACCTCGCCGAAGCCGGCGAAGGCGCGCTCCACGGCGTCCGGGTCGGCGATGTCGGCAGTCGCGGCCTTGACCGTGATCCCCTGCTTGCCGAGCGTCTCGGCCAGCTCCAGCACGTTTTCGCTGCGGTCGAGGGCGCCGATGGTCGCCCCCTCCTCACCGAAGAACTTGCAGAGCCACCGCCCGATGCCGCCGGCTGCGCCGGTAATGGCAACCGTCTTGCCCACGAACGAAGCGCTCATCGCCCACCCCCGAGTGCTGCACCGATCCAAGCCAGGTTGGCCCGGCGCAGATGACCGTAGTTGTAGAATGCCAGCTCATCGTCGCCGCCCGCCCGCAGCGCCTCGACAGCGGCAAGGAAGTCGCCCTTGCTGGCGAGGTCGGGGAAGGACGGCCTGAGGATGCCGCGCAACCTGACGCCGCGGCCGATGCGGCGGCGGATGTCGAACAAATCCGACTGCACCCGCATCGGCGACGGCTCGTAGAAGCACGCCTCGATGATGCCGGTGGCTGCCCCCAATGCCCTGAGGTCGCTGCCTTCGTACCAGGCGCCGCCGGTGGGCCGAGCCACGGACGGGATCACCGCGACCTTGGCATCGGGGCGCACCGCCGCGCGGATCTCCTCGACCAGCGAGGTCACCACGCCGCAGCGGAAATCGAGGTAGCGCCGGAGATCGCCGTCGGCGACGATGTCGGCGCGCCAGAACGCCTCGGCCATGTCGGCCGGAAAGTCGATGTCGCTGGCGAGGTAGGCCTCGATATCGCCTGCCACCTGGGTCTTGAGCCGGCGCACGTCGATGCCCTGCGCCTCGGCTCGCGCCACGCAATGCTCGCAGAAGCAGAGCCCGAGCATGTTCTCGAGCCACGGGTTCGAGCGCATCAGCGCGAACTCGTGGTGGTAGCCGTGCGCGTAGGGCGTGAAGCCTGGCGCTTCCAGCGACAGGCCGGAGACCGGGTAGCGCTCGGTGACGTCGCGCGCGAGGCCCACGGCATAGGCGCGCGCCTCCGGTGCCGAGGGGCAGAGGTTGTAGAAGTAGGGATCGCCGAAGGCGTTGCGCACCACGCTTTCCGGATGCGCCATGCCGAGCGCCGTGTTGTGCAGCAGCACCAGCCACACATTGACGGCCATGCCCCCGTCTTCGGTGAGTTCGGCCAGTACGTCCTGTTTATCGAGCAGGCTGTTGGGCAACGGCTTGATCGCACCGTAGCGCGACGCGTCGGTATGGAAATAGGCGGTGCCGTCCTCGGGGAAATAGACTTTGCCCGACTTGCCGTGCGGCCTGAGGAACTTGCCGGCATGGTAGGTGCCGGCGATCGTCACCGTATCGAGGCCGAGCCCCTGGAACTCGTCGATCGCGGCGCCCACGCCGGTCTCGGCCAGGTCCCATGCATAGCTGTAGATCGCCTTGTAGCTCATCGCCCTCGCCTCAGTGATGGTGGTGGCTGCCGGCGAGGAAGGACTCCTCGAACGGCCGGCGGCTGACTTCCATCTCGCGCCCGTCGAGGTAGACGGCGACGGGCTGCAGCAGGGTGGAGCCCTGGCGGCGGGTGCCCACCACGTCCTCGAACACGTAGTTGCTGTCGAACTGGCGGAGCACGGTGATGTCGGCCGGCGCGCCGACCCCCAGGTGCCCGAGCTCCGGGCGCCGGATGGCGAAGGCCGGCCGGCTGGTCGACATGCCGATCACCTCGGGCAGCGTCAGGCCGCAATTGAGCAGCTTGCTCATGGTGTGCAGCATGTCGTAGCCGGGCCCCTCGACCGCGATGACGTGCACGTCGGACGAGATGAGGTCCGGCTTGAAGCCGTCGCGCAGCGCCGCCTCGGCGGTGTCGTAGCCGAAGGCGCCCATGCCATGGGCGATGTCGAACAGCACGCCCCGCTCGCGCGCCTTCCACACGGCGTCGAGCACCTTGCCGTCGGGGCCGATCGCCGAGTTCGGCTCGGGCCGGTA
>JBQCFF010000431.1:0-3962 GCA_051959485.1 Devosia sp.
GCGGCGAGCGCGAAGTCGGCGAGGGTCATCGCCGTGCCGGCGATCCACTGCCGGGTGGCGAACAGCCAGTTGAAGTAGAGCAGGTGCTCGGCGAGGTTGGCCTTGGCGACGCGCAGCACCTGCGGCTCGGGCGTGCCGCGCTGGTCGCGCTTCACGATCTTCTCCTCGAGGATGTAGCGCGTCACCTCGTCGTTGAGCTTCAGCAGCACCCATTCGAGCAGGCGCCACATCTCGGCCCGCGCCGCCGGCTCGGTCGGGAACAGCCCGGCCACCGTCTCGGGGGCGTGGCGCTCCTCGATGGCGTGGATCACCCCCAGCGTGCCGACGATCGGCGGCAGCCCATCCTCGATCAGGATGGGCACCGTCGCGGCGGGGTTGAGCTCGAGGATGGCGGGGTCGCGCGTCCACGGCTTGATGTCCTCGAGCGCCACGTCGACGCCATACTCGGCGAACATCAGGCGGGCGAGCCGCGAGGCGGGGTCAAGCCGGTGCTGCAGGAGGCGAGGCATGCGCGGGACGATCCTTGGCGGGGAGCAGCAAATCGGGCTAGAAGCAGCGCCACTGTCCCCTACGTGGTGGGATGAGTAGGGGATCAGATGAACGGCGATCAAGGTCTTTTTGTGCCGGCTATCCTCGGCATCATCGAGGGGCTTACCGAATTCCTGCCCGTCAGCTCCACCGCCCACATCCTGCTGGCGGGACACTTCCTCGGCTTCAACTCGCCGGGGCGGGTGTTCGAGGTGCTGATCCAGTTCGGCGCCATCCTCGCCATCATCATCGCCTATTTCGGCCGCATTGTCGCCCTGCTGCGTGACGCCATCGCGCGGAAGCCGGGCGCCTGGCGCTTCATCCTGTGCGTCGTGCTGGCCTCGTTCCCGGCCGCCATCGCGGGCGTGCTGCTGCACGATTTCATCAAGACGGTGATCTACGAGACGCCGGTGGTGTTCTGCGTGTCGCTGATCCTGGGCGGCATCGTGCTGCTCTATGTCGACCAGCTGAAGCTGACCCCGCGTTACACCGACGTGACGCAGTTCCCGCCGCTGCTCTGCCTCTATGTCGGGCTGTTCCAGATGCTGGCGCTGATTCCCGGCGTGTCGCGCTCCGGCGCCACCATCGTCGGCTCGCTGCTGATGGGTACCGACAAGCGTTCGGCCGCCGAATTCACCTTCTGGATCGCCATGCCGATCATGGGCGGGGCCTTCGTCTACGACCTCTACAAGAGCCGCGAGTTCATCACCGCCGAGCTTGGCGCGGCGGTGATCGTCGGGTTCGCCGCGGCCTTCGTGGTGGCGTTCTTCGTCGTCCGCCACCTGCTCGACTACATCTCGCGCCACGGCTTCGCGATCTTCGCCTACTGGCGCATCTTCGTCGGCGCGGTGGGGCTGTGGGGCGTGCTGCTGCTCAAGTAGCGGCCGCAACGGCGGGGTGACAAACCTCGCGGCGGCCATCATATTGGCGATCCCGGAATCGGCGGTGGGGATGTCCGTGGCAAGCAAGCCCAATATCGATGCGTATTTCGAGCGCATCGGCTTTTCGGGGTCGATCGCGCCGACCCTCGAAACCCTGGTGCAACTGCACGCGCTGCATCCCGCGGCGATTCCCTACGAGAACCTCGATCCGCTGCTCGGCCGGCCGGTCCGGCTCGACCTCGCCAACCTGCAGCAGAAGCTGCTGTTCGACCGGCGCGGCGGCTACTGCTTCGAGCACAACACGCTGTTCCGCGCCATGCTGCGCGACCTCGACTTCGAGGTGAAGACGCATGCCGCCCGCGTGCTCTGGGGCACGCCGCCCGAGGTCGAGCCGCCGCTTCGCCACATGGTGCTGACCGTCGACGTGGCGGGCGCCAGCTACCTCTGCGACGTCGGCTTCGGCGGGCAGACGGCGACGGCGCCGCTGCGCATGCGCCGCGAAGCCGAGCAGCAGACGCCGCACGACACCTACCGGCTGATGGAAGTCGAGGGCACCTGGACGGTGGAGCTGCAGATCGACGCGGCCTGGCACCCGCTCTATTCGTTCGAGCTGACCGAGCGCGACGACGCGTTCATCGCCGAGCTCAACGACAAGTCGGATTCCTCCGCCTTCTTCACCGAGAACCTGCTGGCGGCGCGCTCCGAAAAGGGCAGGCGGCTGGCGCTGTGGAACGTGCGGCTCAACACCCACACGCCCGGCGAGCCGTCCGAAGGGCGGCTGCTGGGGTCGGTGGCCGAGCTACGCGAGGTGCTGTCGGGCCCGATGGGGCTCAACCTGCCGGCCGACGAGCGGCTCGACGCGGCGCTGCAGAAGATCGTCGACCGCGGGCCCGACTGATGGCGCCGATCGAGGTCAAGCCGGAAAAGGTCCGGGAGTTCGAGGATTTCCAGAGCTTCTACGACTGGCTCGCCGAGCATCACGACCGCTGGGACGAGGTCTGGATCAAGCTGCACAAGGTCGGCTCGGGGCTCAGGTCGATCACCCCCAAGGAGGCGATCGACGCCGTGCTCTGCTGGGGCTGGATCGACGCGGTGCGCAAGGCGCATGACGAGCGGAGCTACCTGCAGCGCTACACGCCGCGCGGGCCGAGGAGCATCTGGAGCAAGATCAACGTCGACAACGTCGCCCGGCTGGAGGCGGCCGGCCTGATGACCGAGCACGGCCGCCGCCACGTCGCGGCGGCGAAGGCCGACGGGCGCTGGGACAAGGCCTATGGCAGCGGCAAGGACCTGAAGATCCCCGACGACCTGCAGGCGGCGATCGACGCGGAGCCCGCCGCCAAGGCGATGCTCGGCAGGCTGACGGAGCAGAACCGCTTCGCGCTCGCCTTCCGCGTGCACAACATGAAGACCGAGGCGGGACGGAAGAAGAAGATCGAGAGCTTCGTCGAGATGCTGAAGCGGGGCGAAACCATCTATCCGCAGAAGGCGCGATGACGGTCTGGCTGGCGTTCCTGCGCGCCGTGAACGTCGGCAAGCGGCAGATGAAGATGGCGGAGCTGAAGGCACTCTGCGAGGCGCTGGGCTACGCCCGGGTCAAGACGCTGCTGGCGAGCGGCAACGTGCGCTTCGAGTGCGACCACGACCCGAAGGCGGAGCTCGAGACGGCGATCGAGCAGCGCTGGGGCTGGGCCTCCGAGGCGGTGATGCGCTCGGGCGAGGAAATCGACGCGATGATCGCCTCGGCGCCGTTCGCGGCCTATCCGGAGGAGGGGCCGTTCCACCGCTACGTCATGATGTTCGAGACGCCGCTGCGGCGGGATCTGGCGCTGGCGGGCGTCGAGGGCGACTACGACGTGGTCCGGGTGGACGCGAAGGACCTCTACCTCGTCGCCTGGCGGCAGCCGGACGGGCGGCACGGGCCGGGGCTGGACAAGTTCGACCGGCAGTTGGACAAGGGCAGCATCGCGACCATGCGCAACTGGAACACCATCCTCAAGGCAACCAATTGATCACCGTCCTCGGCTCCACCAACCTCGACCTGATCGGCACCGTGAGCCGCATCCCGAAACCCGGCGAGACGGTGCCGGGCGGGGCGTTCTCGATGGCGGCCGGCGGCAAGGGCGCCAACCAGGCGCTGGCGGCGCGGCGGGCCGGTTCCGCGGTGCGGCTGTTCGCCGCCGCCGGCACTGACAGCTTTGCCGACGAGGCGCTGCAGCTGCTGCGGGCCGACGGCGTGGACCTCAGCCGCGTCCGGACCGTGGAGGGGCCGACCGGCATCGCCATGATCTTCGTCGACACCGCCGGCGAGAACGTCATCGCCATCCTGCCCGGCGCCAACGGCACCGTGGCCCCCGCCGATGCCGATGCGGCGCTGGCGGGCCTCGGCATCGGCTCGGTGCTGATGCTGCAGCAGGAGATCCCGCAGGCGGCGACCGAGCGGGCGCTGGAACTGGCGCGGGCGCAGGGCGTGGTGTCGATCCTCAACACCGCGCCGTTCCTGCCGACGACCAGGGCGGTGGCGGAGCACGCCTCGATCGTCATCGCCAACGA
>JBQCFF010000432.1:0-2947 GCA_051959485.1 Devosia sp.
ACCGCCGCGATCACCGGCACCACGGCGAGGATGCCGAGCATGCCGTCGAGCCCCAGGGCGAAGCGGCCGAACAGGATGCTGAGCTGCTGCCCGGCCTCCTGCGGTACCATCGAGCCGGCGGTGATGCCGATGAGGAAGAAGAACACCAGCGCGGCGATGCCGCCGACGATGCCGCCGCGGAAGCCGATGGTGAGGAAGCGGCCCTGGAACTCGCCGGCGATGAAGCTGTTGCTGGCGCCGATGAAGTGCAGCACGTCGACGATCTCGCGGTTCGACGCCATGGTGCCGCGGGTGGCGAAGATGATGGCGAGCACGGTGGCGATGACGATCAGCGCCAGCACCAGCAGCCCCGAGGCGACGATGGTGCCGGCCATGACGTTGAGCTGCTGGCGCCAGGCGGCGTGTGTATCGAGGGTGGCGCCCTTCACCGCCTGCAGGTCGCGCTGCAGCTTGGCGATGTCGGCCTCGGCCGGGTCGGCGAGTTCGACCACCACCAGCCGCGGAATGTCGATGGCGCTGAGGTCGAGGCCGCTGCCGAGCCACGGTTCGAGCAGCTTCTGGCTTTCCTCGAGGGTGAGGGCGCGGGCCTTAGCCACGCCCGGCGTGGCCTGGGCGAGCGCGACGGCGGTCCGCAGGTTGCTGTCCATCACCTCGCCCTCGACCGGGCGAATCTGGATCGTCACCTCGCGGCCGACGTCGGAGGACCAGGCGATGGCGGATTTCTGCACCAGCACCACGCCGCCCAGGGTCACGCCCGAGAGGAAGGTCATGATGGCGATGAGCAGCACCAGGGTGCGGCCGGCGACCGAGCGCTCGGGCACGATGGCGGCGGCGCGGTCGCGGGTCTTGAGGGCGGCGAAGCCGGCGAAGCGCGGCAGCGTCAGCTCAGCCATTGAAGCTCACCTGTCCCTCGTTGAGGATCATGCGGGGGAACGGGAAACTGTCGAGCAGCGCCAGTTCGTGCGTCGCGAGGATGATGGTGGTGCCGGTGCGGTTGAGCTCGGCGAACAGCCGCAGCAGCCGCAGCGACAACTCCGGGTCGACGTTGCCGGTCGGCTCGTCGGCGAGCAGGATGTCGGGGCGGGCGATCACGGCGCGGGCGATGGCGGCGCGCTGCTTCTCGCCGCCCGACAGCACCGCCGGCAGCGCGTCGAGCCGCTCGCCGAGGCCGACCCAGTCAAGCAGCTCGGTGACGTTGGCGCGGTAGGAGCTCTCGGGCTCGCCCAGCACCCGCAGCGGCAGCGCCACGTTCTCGAAGGTGGTGAGGTGGTCGAGCAGCCGGAACTCCTGGAAGACGATGCCGATGTGGCGCCGCATCTGCAGCAGCGCGTCCTGGTCGAGCGCCGACGTATCCTTGCCGAACAGCGTCACCCGGCCGCGGGTGGGGCGGAGCGACAGCAGCAGCAGGCGGAGCAGCGAGGTCTTGCCCGAACCGGACGGCCCGGTGAGGAAATGGAACGAGCCCGGATCGATGCGGAAATTGAGATCGCGCAGAATCTCGGGGCCCTGCCCATAGCGCAGGCCGACATTGGAAAAATCGATCACCGGGCCATCCGCTCCGAATCAGTCAAAGGCATCATAACAGCGCCGGGCCGGCGCTCCCGGCTTGTCACCGAGAATTCAGCCCAAAAGGTGGTATGCCGGACAACGCGATTGCGGCGGTTTGAGGAAACTTAACAACCGGCGGCCTAGCCTGCCGGCATGCGTTCGACCAAGCCGATCAGCGTGATCATCGCGTGCCCCCATTGCGGCACGCGCTACCAGGTGCCCCCCGAGACACTGGGCGATGCCGGGCGCAAGGTCGCGTGCGCCCATTGCGGGCAGTCATGGATGGCGGACCCGGGGGCGGCCGTGCCGCCGCCGCAGGACGACCGGCTGTTCAGCGAGGCCGACGAGGCGGCGCTCGACCAGGGCTTCACGGACGAGGCGGCGCGCAGCACCCTGCCGGCCGGGCTGCGGCAGCTGATTCCCGATGGCGAGCTGCCGCCGCCCGAAGTGGTTCGCTCGATTGCCGAGATCAAGGCGGCGCTCGAGAGCAAGAGCGGCAAGACGCTGAGTAGCGTCGTGCGCGACGAGAAGCCGCCGACACCGGCCCAGCGGAGAGCACAGGGCCGGCTGGAGAAGCGGCAGCGCGCCTTTGCCAGGGGGCTGCCCTCGGCGCGGCTGAGCCGGGTGCTGCGCGGCGTCGGCATCGGCCTGCTGCTCGGCGTGGTCAGCGGCGCGGTGCTGTTTCGCACCGAGATCGTGCGCCTGCTGCCGGACCTCGCCGGGCTTTACGAAGCCGTGGGACTCAAGGTGAATGTCGTGGGACTCGAGTTCTCCGACGTGACGACGCTGTTGAGCCGCCGCGGCGACGGTGACGTGATGACGGTGAACGCCACGATCTACGGCGTGGAGCCGCGCCGGCTGCTGGTGCCGCCGGTGGTGGTGACGCTGCTCGGCGCCGACGATGCGCCGGTCTACGCCTGGAGCGTGGCGCCGAAGGTGCACGACCTGGAACCGGGCGAGGTGGTCGGCTTTTCCGCCGAGCTGCCATCGCCGCCCGCCGCGGCGCAGCAGGTGCGCCTGAGTTTTGCCGACAGCGCGCGCCCGCTGGCGCCGCCCGTTTCGACCGATCCCCAGCCGGTGCCCGTGGCATCGGCTGACACGACCACTGCCGAACCTGAAGAAAGTGCGCATTGATGGCCCGCATCCTGGTTGCCGAAGACGATGACAGCGTGCGGGCCTTCGTGACCCGCGCCCTCGCGCATCTGGGTCACGAGGTGGTGGAGGCGGAGGATGGCGGGCTGGCCGAAGAGGTGATGATCGCCGAGGGCGGCCGCTTCGACCTGCTGCTCAGCGACATCAAGATGCCGGTGATGGACGGCATCGCGCTCGCCCTCAACGTGGCGGCGAGCTGGCCGGGGGTGACGATCGTGCTGATGACCGGCTTTGCCGACCAGCGCGA
>JBQCFF010000433.1:0-5980 GCA_051959485.1 Devosia sp.
GCCTCGGTGGTGTTCGAGCACGAAGCGACGACGTCCAAGATTTCCGACGACCAGATGTTCTACTGCATGCAGCGCGGCCTGTCGGAAGAGGAAGCGGTGGCGGTCATCGTCAACGGCTTCGTGCGGGATGTGCTGCAGCACCTGCCGATGGAGTTTGCCGTCGAGGCGCAGAAGCTGATCTCGGTGTCCCTCGAAGGCAGCGTCGGCTGATCGCCACAAAAGAATTTCCGCGAGGCGCCACCGGCGACTCCGGTCCTCAACTGGAGAACAAGAATGACCACACCGATGCTCGAAATCCGCGACCTGCACGTGCGTATCGAGGAACGTGAGATCCTCAAGGGCGTGAACCTCGTCGTGCCAAAGGGCGAGGTGCATGCCATCATGGGTCGCAACGGCTCCGGCAAGTCGACGCTGAGCTACGTGCTCGCCGGCAAGGAAGACTACGAGATCACCTCCGGCGAGGTGCTGCTCGACGGCGAGAACATCCTCGAGATGGACCCTTCCGAGCGGGCTGTTGCGGGGCTGTTCCTGGCGTTCCAGTACCCCATCGAGATTCCGGGCGTGGCGACCATGACGTTCCTCAAGGCGGCGCTCAATGCGCAGCGGAAGGCGCGTGGCGAGGGTGAGATCTCCACCCCCGATTTCATGCGTGCGGTGAAGGAAGCCGGCTCGGCGCTGAACATCGACGCCGACATGCTGAAGCGAGCGCTCAACGTCGGCTTCTCGGGCGGCGAGAAGAAGCGCGCCGAAATCCTGCAGATGGCGCTCCTGAAGCCGAAGATGTGCATCCTCGACGAGACCGATTCCGGGCTCGACATCGATGCCCTGAAGGTCGTGTCCGAGGGCGTGAACGCGCTGCGCGGGCCGGAGCGGTCGATGCTGGTGATCACCCACTACCAGCGGCTGCTGAACCATATCGTGCCCGACGTGGTGCACGTCTTCTCCGACGGCCGGGTGGCCGAGTCGGGTGGCAAGGAGCTGGCGCTCGAACTCGAGGCCCGTGGCTATGCCGGTTATGAGGGGGAGCAGGCGGCGTGAGCATGATTCCCGTTCGTCTCGGTCCCGCCGAGACCAAGCTGATCGAGCAGCTCAACGTCGTCGGCGCGAGCGCCGAGGCCGAGCGGCTGGCCGCCATCGGCCTGCCGACACGGCGTATCGAGAGCTACCACTACACCGACCTGAAGCAGTTGCTGCGCGTGGTGCCGGAGCTGGCCGATGCTGCCGGCCCGGGGCAGACGTTCGACGCGCTGCGCGATGCAGGGCCGCCTCGCCTGACCGTGGCGGGCGCCTTCCAGCTCGCCATCGCCAACGGGCAGGTGCAGAAGCATGGCACGGCGCCGGCCGGCGTGATCGTCGGGGAGAGCAAGGGCGGCGTGCTGACGACGCGTGACGACATTGTTACACGTCTGAACGCTGCGTTCGTGAGCGACGCCCTGACGCTTGAGCTTGCAGGCGCGGTTGAGCCGGTGATCCAGATCGATCGCCGCGTCGAGGGCAACGCGGCGCATTCCGCCTCCGCGGCGCGCATCTTTGTCGCCGAAGGCGGCAGCGCGGTGATCCTCGAGGTCTATTCGGGCAGCGACGAGGCGCACCTTTCCAACCATTCGACCTTCCTGCAGGTCGGCAAGGGCGCGAAGGTGACCCACATCACGGTCAACCTGATGGCCCGGCACGCCAGCCACTTCGCCACCAACGAATACCTGCTCGGCGAGGACGCGAACCTCCGCACCCTGGTCATCAACGCCGGCGCGCAGCTCAGCCGCACGCAGCTCTTCCCGCGCTTTGCCGGGGCGGGGGCGACGGCGGACGTGACGGGGCTCAACCTCGTCTCGGACGGTCAGCACGCGGACATCACCATGGATGCGCTGCACGCCGTTCCGCATACGTCGAGCAAGCCGCTGTTCAAGTCGATCGCACGAGGCCGCTCCAAGGCAGTGGTGCAGGGACGGCTGGTGGTCGCACGCGACGCACAGAAGACCGACGCGAAGCTGATGAGCCAGGGCCTGATGCTGTCGGACGAGGCGGAGATCCTGTCGAAGCCGGAGCTCGAAATCTACGCCGACGACGTTGTCTGCGGCCACGGCTCGACCTGCGGGCAACTGGACGAAGACTCGCTGTTCTATCTGGTCAGCCGCGGCATCCCGAAGGCGGAGGCCGAGACGATGCTGCTGCGCGCCTTCCTCGCCGAGCTGGTCGATCCGATCGAAGACGAGGCCCTCAACGAGGCGCTGACTGACGTCATCGACGGGTGGCTGTTGCAGGGCTGACTGCGGCCAGCCCGCCTCGTCCTTCGACACACTGAGGATGAGGCTCTTCTGTTGTGGGGACGGACTCGCCGTCCGGATCCTGACGTAGTCCTCCTCATCCTGAGCCTGTCGAGGGACGAGGAGGGCGGGAAAGCAAGATGACCTTCGACCTAGCCAAAGTCCGCGCCGACTTCCCGATCCTCGAGGAGAAGATCCACGGGCATCGGCTGGTCTATCTCGACTCGGGTGCCTCGGCGCAGAAGCCCAACCAGGTGCTCGACCGGATGGATTGGGCGCACCGGCACGCCTACGCCAACGTGCACCGCGGGCTGCACACCCTCGCCAACCGGGCGACCGAGGCCTACGAGGACGGGCGGCAGGCGGTGGCGCGGTTCCTGAACGCCAGCCGGCCGGAAGAGATCATCTTCACGCGCTCGGCGACCGAGGCGATCAACCTCGTGGCCGCGTCCTTCGCGGGGCCGCGGATCGTGGAGGGCGACGAGATCGTCCTCTCGATCATGGAGCACCACTCCAACATCGTGCCGTGGCACTTCCACCGCGAGCGGAAGGGCGCCGTACTGAAGTGGGTGAATGTGCGGGACGACGGCAGCTTCGACCTCGAAGCATTCGAGGCGACCCTCTCGTCGCGGACGAAGATGGTTGCCGTAACGCACATGTCCAACGTGCTGGGTACGGTGACGCCGATCAAGGAGATCGTTGCGCTCGCGCATGCGCGCGGCATTCCGGTGCTGGTCGACGGCAGCCAGGGCGCGGTGCACCGCAAGGTCGACGTGCAGGATATCGGCGCGGATTTCTATGTCTGCACCGGGCACAAGCTTTACGGGCCGACGGGGATCGGGGTGCTCTACGGGCGCTACGACCTCTTGGCGGCGATGCAGCCGTTCAACGGCGGTGGCGAGATGATCGACGTGGTGACGCGCGACACCGTCACCTACAACGAGCCGCCGCACCGGTTCGAGGCGGGCACGCCGCCGATCGTGCAGGCGATCGGGCTCGGGGCCGCCATCGAGTATGTCGAATCGGTCGGGCGCGAGGCCGCGCAAGCGCACGAGGCCGAGCTCACCGACTATGCGCTCGAGCGCCTGGGGCGGATCAACTCCATGCGGCTGATCGGCACGGCGCCGGGCAAGGGCGGCATCTTCTCGTTCGAGTTGAAGGGTGCGCATGCCCACGACGTGGCGACCATCCTCGACCGCTACGGGATCGCGGTGCGGGCGGGGACACACTGCGCCATGCCGCTGCTGCAAAGGTTCGGAGTGACCTCTACCTGCAGGGCCTCGTTCGGCCTATATACGGGGAAAGACGATATCGACGCCCTGGTCGAGGGCATTGAAAAGGCACGGAGTTTCTTCTCGTGACGGATATGGCTGACGACATGGTCGAGGCGGCGGCGCAGCCGGCGACCGATGAGGCGCTGCGCATCACCCCGAATATCTCGGGGGCGTTGCCTCCTGAGGAGGTGGAGCGGATCACCAAGGACCTGATCGGGGTGCTGAAGACGGTCTACGACCCGGAAATCCCGGTCGACATCTACGAGCTGGGGCTGATCTACAAGGTCGACCTCGATGACGACCGCAACCTCACCATCGACATGACGCTGACCGCGCCGGGCTGCCCGGTGGCCGGCGAAATGCCGGGCTGGGTGGAGAACGCGGCCATGAGCGTCGAGGGCATCCAGAACGTCACGGTCAACATGGTCTACGATCCGCCGTGGGACGCCTCGCGGATGAGCGAAGAGGCGCAGGTCGCGCTGAACTGGTGGTAAGCCGGCCGCGTTAGGCGTATTGTATCGTCCTGTTGCGATGAAGGTCTGAACCGATGCCCCTGAAGATCATGAGCCTCACCGATGCAGCCGCCGAGCGGGTGCGCGAGATCATGGAAGACAGCGACAAGCCGGTGACCGGCGTGCGCGTCGGTATCAAGGATGCCGGCTGCGCGGGGCAGTCCTACACTCTCGGTTACGTCGCCGAGCCGGTTCCCGGCGACGACCATGTCGAGGACAAGGGCGTCCACGTCTACATCGAGCCCAAGGCGACCATGTTCCTGCTTGGTACGGTGATGGATTTCGAGGAGGACATCCTCAAGTCCGGCTTCACCTTCACCAACCCCAACCAGACGGGCGAATGCGGTTGCGGCGAAAGCGTGCAACTGAAGCCGGCCGACCTGAAGGCGCTGGCCGAGGCACGGGCCGGAACGGTCTAGCCCCCACCATACAGACTAAAGACGAAGGCCCGCGTTGCGGGCCTTTTGCTTGAGGCGCAAGTGGTCTGCTTGCACCGGGGCGTGGGCGTGCTAGGCACCTTGGCGAATTGCCGCGAGGGCCGCTCCCATGACCGACGATCTCTCCACCCTGTTCCTTGCCGACGAGAAGAAGGCGTGGTTCCGGCATGACCGGTTCGGCATGTTCATACACTGGGGGCTCTACGCGCTGGCGGCGCGGCACGAATGGGTGAAGAGCCGCGAGGAGATCGACGATGCGGGGTACCAGCGGTACTTCGACAACTTCGACCCCGACCTCTACGACCCGAAGGACTGGGCGCGCCGGGCGCGTGAAGCGGGGATGAAGTACGTGGTGCTGACGGCGCGGCACCACGAGGGCTTCTGCCTGTGGGACAGCAAGTTCACCGACTACAAGGCGACAATGACCCCGTACGGGCGCGATATCATCGCCCCCTTCGTCGAGGCGTTCCGGGCCGAGGGGCTGAAGATCGGCTTCTACTATTCGCTGCCGGACTGGCACCATCCCGATTTCACCATCGACATGTACCACCCCCTGCGCAACCGCGCGGATGCGCCCACGCTCAACCAGGGCCGGGACATGAAGCGCTACTCGCAGTACCTGCGCGACCAGGTCACGGAACTGCTCACCGGCTACGGCAAGATCGACATCATCTGGTTCGACTTCAGCTACCCCGATCGGAGCTACAAGGGGCTGCCGGGCAAGGGGCGCGAGGACTGGGAAAGCGTCGAGCTGCTGAAGCTGGTGCGGCAGCTCGCACCCGACATCATCGTCAACAACCGGCTGAACCTCGACGACCTGACCGACGCCATGCCCGACATGGTGACGCCGGAACAGTACACCCCGCGCACGCCGCCGATGGTCAACGGCAAGCCGGCGACCTTCGAGATGTGCCAGACCTTTTCGGGCTCCTGGGGCTACTACCGGGACGAGGAGAGCTGGAAGAGCCCGGAGCAGCTGCTCCAGATTCTCATCGACGGCGTGGCCCTGGGTGGCAACCTGTTGATGAACGTCGGTCCCACCGGGCGCGGCACCTTCGACCAGCGGGCGATCGACTCGCTCGACGTGTACGGCAAGTGGATGCGGCTGCATGGCAGGGCGATCTACGGGGCAGGGCGGTCGGATTTCGTGCCGCCCGACGGCTGCCGCTACACGCAGAAGGGCAACCGGCTCTACCTCCACATCTACAACTGGCCGAACCAGTACCTGCTGCTCGACGGGCTGCGCGGCAAGGTGCAGTACGCCCAGTTGCTGAACGACGCCAGCGAGGTGCAGTGGCCGGCCGAGGGCGCCGATACGCACTTCATGCCGCCGGGCGGCGAGACAACGCTGACACTATTGTTGCCGGTGAAGAAGCCGGACGTGGTGGTGCCGGTGATCGAACTGATCCTAAAGGACTGAGAGTGACGACAATGACGACCATCCGCCAGGAACGCCTGTCGCTGCCCATGTCGCGCCTCGGCGCGCCGAGCAA
>JBQCFF010000434.1:0-3843 GCA_051959485.1 Devosia sp.
CCGACGGCGCGGATCAGGTGCTCGTCCACCGTGTAGTGGTGGTACATGTTGAACTGCATCAGCGCGACGATCTTGCCGAACTCGGGCACGAAGCGGCCGAGCACGCCCGACTCGTTCATCTGGCGCAGGATGCGCTCGACATAGGTCGGCGCCGTCAGGATCTCGAGGAACCAGGCATTGGCTTGCCGGTCGTTCCTCAGCTCGCTGTCGATCAGCTTGAAGGAGCGGCGGATTTCCTTGATCGCGTCGGGATGCAGGTGCACGTCGTGCCGGCCGGCCAGCATGAAGCCCTTGATCAGGTTGCGCGGGTCCTTCTGAAACACTTCGGGGCCGGCTACGTTCAGCCGACCCCCCTCGATGACGAAATCCTTCTCCCCCTTGATCGCGACCTTGCCGCGTTTGAACGGCGCCAGCACGCGACCCACCATGTCGAGCGGTTTGGCGTGGTGGAACTCGAGCGAGGTGCAGAAGATGCGGGTCAGGTCGCCCACGTCCTTGGCGACGAGGAAGTAGCGCTTCATGAAGCGCTCGACCCCCAGCATGCCGGCGCGGCCACTGAAGCCGAGCCGCTCGGCGAGCTCGGGCTGCACGTCGAAGGTCAGCTTCTCGTCGGGCCGGCCGGTGAGGAAATGCAGGTGGCAGCGGATGGCCCAGAGGAAATCCTCCGCCCGCTGGAACTGCCGGAACTCCTCGGCCGAGAACACGCCCTTGTCGACCAGCTCGGCGCTGGTCTTGACCCGGTAGAAGTACTTGCCGATCCAGAACAGCGTATGGAGGTCGCGCAGGCCGCCCTTGCCTTCCTTGACGTTCGGCTCGACCACGTAGCGGGTGTTGCCGATCTGGCGGTGGCGCTCGTCGCGCTCGGCCATCTTGGCGGCGATGAACTCGGGCCCGGTCCGCGGCAAGACGTCGTTCTCGAAGCGCAGCACCAGTTCCTCGAACAGCGGCCGGGCGCCGGCGAGGAAGCGGGCCTCGAGCGTGGCGGTGCGCACCGTCATGTCGGACTTCGCCATGCGGATGCACTCGTCCACCGAGCGGACGGCGTGCCCGACCTTCTGGCCAAGGTCCCACAGCATGTAGAGGATGTACTCGGTGACCTGCTCGCCCCAGGGCGTCTGCTTGTAGGGCAGGATGAACAGCAGGTCGATGTCGGAGCCCGGCGCCAGCGTGCCGCGGCCATAGCCGCCGACTGCCGAGATCGAGATCATCTCGCCGCCCGACGGGTTGTCGACCGGATAGACGTCGCGCACCGCGAACAGGTGGATGGCGCGGATGATCTCGTCCTGCGCGGCGCTCAGGTTCATGGCGCAGCGGACGCCGCGGCCGGTCGCCATCAGCTCCGCCTCGGCGCCGTCACGGGCATTGGCCAGCACCGTCTTCAGGTGCCCCAGCACCTTGCTCCGGGTTTCCGCGCCGGCGGGCGCGCCGGTACCGACCAGCGCCCGGATGTCGGCGAGGATGGTGTCGGCGGTCACCAGCTGGAAACGGGGGCGTTCAAGTTCGGCGAGCTGCATCACGGATTTTCTTAAGCTCGTAGATGAGGTCGATCGCCTGCCGGGGAGTCAGATCGTCGGGGCGAACCTGGTCGATCCTGTCATATAGGGGATTAACGGCCGCCTGCGGAGGGGGAGGCTGGTGCGCAAAGAGCGGCAGATCGTCTAGCACGGCCCCCTTGCCGCCGGAAGAGCGCTGCTCGAGCACGTCGAGGACCTGCCGGGCCCGGCGCAGCACCGGTTCGGGCAGGCCGGCGAGGCGCGCCACCTGGATGCCGTAGGAACGGTCCGCGGCGCCGTCGGCGACCTCGTGCAGGAACACCACCTCGCCCTCCCACTCGCGCACCTTCATGGTGTGATTGGAGACGCGGGCGAGCGTCTTCGACAGCGCCGTCATCTCGTGAAAATGCGTGGCGAACAGGGCCCGGCAGCCGGTCTGGTCGTGCAGCGCCTCGACCGAGGCCCAGGCGATCGACAGCCCGTCGAAGGTGGCGGTGCCGCGGCCGATCTCGTCCAGGATGACCAGCGACCTCGCGGTGGCGCGGTTCAGGATGGCGGCGGTCTCGACCATCTCGACCATGAAGGTGGAGCGGCCGCCGCCGATGTCGTCCGAAGCGCCGACGCGGGAGAAGACGCGGTCGACGACGCCGATATGGGCCGAGCTGGCGGGCACGTAGCTGCCCATCTGGGCGAGCACGGCGATCAGCGCGTTCTGCCGCAGGAAGGTGGACTTGCCGCCCATGTTCGGGCCGGTGACCAGCCACAGCGCGCCGCCCGACAGCTCGCAGTCGTTCTCGACGAACACCTCGCCCTGCGCCCTGACGTTGCTTTCGACCACCGGGTGGCGGCCGCCGGCGATGGCGAAGGCGAGGCCGGTGTCGACCACCGGGCGGCAGAAATTGCGGGTGCTGGCGAGCTGCGCCAGTCCGGCGGTGACGTCCAGCGCCGCCAGTGCGTCGGCGATGGCGCGCAGCCGGTCGGTCTCGGCGAGGGCGGTAGCAGAGAGGCGGGTGAAGATCGCCGCCTCGATGGCGAGCGCCGCGTCGTGGGCCTTGGCGATGCGGCCCTCGAGCTCCGCCAGCTCCTTGGTGGTGAAGCGCATGGCGTTGGCCATAGTCTGGCGGTGGATGAAGGTGTCGCGGTGCGGCGGCTCCAGCAGCTTGCCGCCATGCGCCGCCGGCACCTCGACGAAATAACCGAGCACGCCGTTGTGCCGGATCTTCAGCGACCGGACGTCGGTTTCCTCGATCAGCCGGGCCTGCAGGGCGGCGACGACGGCGCGGGTTTCCGAGGCGAGCAGGCGCTCGGCGTCGAGGCCGGCGTCATAGCCTTTCGCGACGAAGCCGCCGTCGCGGGCGAGCAGCGGCGGCTCGGCGTCGATGGCGGCCAGCAGTTCGGTCGCGAGCTCGGCAGGCGCGTCCTGCAGGGTGGCGATGATGGCGGCGAGCTCGGCCGGCGGCTCGGCGAGGGTCGCGAGACGCTGCCCCAGCGTCGCGGCGCCGCCGACGGCGCTGGCAATGGCGCGCAGGTCGCGCGGCCCGCCGCGATCGAGCGCCAGCCGGGTCAGCGCCCGGGTGAGGTCGGGCACCGCCTTCAGCTCGGCCCGCAGCCGCTGCGTCAGCAGCCCGTCGCCGACCAGCGCCGATACCGCATCGAGCCGGGCATTGATGGCGGCCGCGTCGGCGAGCGGCGCGGCGAGGCGGCGGGCGAGCAGGCGCGAGCCGGGCGGGGTGACGCAGAGGTCGATCTCGCTCCGGAGCGAGCCCTTCTCCTGCCCGCGCTGCGTCACCAGCAGTTCGAGCGAGGCGCGGGTCGCCGCATCGATCGCCATGTGGCTGGCGACGCGCTCCTCGGCGGGCGGGCGCAGGGCCAGCGGCACGCCCTTCTGGCTCTCGCGCACATAGTCGCAGAGCGCCCCGAAGGCGGCGCGGCCGGCCCGCGAGAAGGCGGTGGGGTCGACGGCGCCGCCCGGAAAGGCGGCGGCGATCCGCCCGGCGCCGAGTTCGCTGTCGAACGCCTCGCCGGGCAACAGGACGAGGGCGTCCTCGGGCAGTTGCAGCTTCGCGTCCCGCAAGGCCTCGCGGGTGGCTTCGGTGAGCAGCAGCTCGACCGGGTCGATGCGGGCCAGTTCGTCGGCGAGCCCGGCGGCGGGGATGTCGAGCACCGTGGTGTCGCCGGTCGAGACGTCCGCCCAGCTCAGGGCGAAATCGGTCTCGCCGTGGCGGACCATGCTGAGCGCGGCGAGATGGTTCGAGCCGCGGGTGGGCAGCAGGTCGTCCTCGGTGAGGGTGCCGCGGGTGACGAGCCGCACCACGTCGCGCTTCACCGGCGACTTCGAGCCGCGCTTCTT
>JBQCFF010000435.1:0-4563 GCA_051959485.1 Devosia sp.
CATCGGCGTAGAGCCACTGCAGTTCGCGCTGCACCTGCAGGGCCAGTTCGCGGGTCGGCGCGATCAGCAGCGCCAGCGGTGCGCCCGCCTCGCCGAAATTCCCTTCTTCGCCGAGCAGCGTGGGGGCGATCGCCATGCCGAAGGCGACCGTCTTGCCAGAGCCGGTCTGCGCCGACACCAGCAGATCGCGTCCGCCAGCTTCCTCGCCGAGCACGGCGAGCTGCACGGGCGTCAGCTCGTCGTAGCCCTTGTTGGCAAGGGCCGTAGCGAGGGAGGGATGGATGGTCGAGGGGAGCGACATGCGGTTCTTTCAGTGGGGCGGCAACGAACCTCGTCCTTCGACGGGCTCAGGGATGAGGTTCTACATAAACGACGGGGTCGCGATCGGGTTCGCCGGGCGTCGGCGGCAACAGCCGAAGCGCCAGCATAGCCCTCGTCCCGAGCCTGTCGAAGCACGAAGGCGGTGGGCACCGGGCCCCAGGCAGCAAAACAAAAGGGCCGCCCGGAGGCGGCCCCTCGGAATTTGGATCAGGCGGCCGAGATCAGCCGACGATCTCGTCGTCGTTGAAGAAGAACTTGATTTCCTGCGCGGCGGTTTCCGGCGCATCCGAACCATGCACCGAGTTCTCGCCCACGGATACCGCGTAGAGCTTGCGGATGGTGCCCTCGGCGGCGTTGGCCGGGTTAGTGGCGCCCATCACTTCGCGGTTCTTGAGGATGGCGTTCTCGCCCTCGAGCACCTGCACGACGACCGGCCCCGAAGTCATGGTCTCGACCAGCTCGCCGAAGAAGGGACGCTCCTTGTGGACGGCGTAGAAGCCCTCGGCCTGGGCGCGGGTCATGTGGATCTTCTTGAGCGCCACCGGACGCAGGCCGTTGTCCTCGAACACGGTGAGGATCTTGCCGATCAGGTTGCGGCGAACGGCATCGGGTTTGATGATCGAGAAGGTGCGCTCGATGGCCATAGATCTGGTCCTTGGTCTGGCGGGAAAAGTGCGGCCTTCTACCGAGAAGGCGTGATCCGCGCAAGACGGGTGCACCGCAGCGCGACACCCGCACCGGGCGTGGCGCGTGGACTTCTCGGACGGGTTTCACTATTTGCAGGGGCCCAACCTCCCGAACCGATGCATCCGCCCTGCTCCGGATACCCCCTGCACAATGCTGACTATCAACAATCTGACCTACCGCATCCAGGGCCGGCCGCTCTTCGAAGACGCATCCCTAGTGCTGCCCGACGGCGCCAGGGCCGGTTTCGTTGGCAAGAATGGTACCGGCAAGACCACGCTGTTCCAGCTGATCCAGGGTTTCCTGTCGCCCGAGCAGGGGTCGATCGAGGTGAACCGCAAGGCGCGCATCGGCGCGGTGGCGCAGGAAGCGGTGGCGAGCGAGGTCAGCGTGCTCGACGTCGTACTGTCGGCCGACAAGGAGCGTACTTCCCTGCTCGCCGAGGCCGAGACGGCCACCGATCCGCACCGCATCGGCGAGATTCACACCCGCCTCGCGGAGATCGACGCCCACACCGCCGAGGCCCGCGCTTCCACCATTCTCAAGGGACTGGGCTTCGAGAAGGACCGGCAGCTGGCGCCGACCTCGGAACTGTCGGGCGGCTGGCGCATGCGCGTGTCGCTGGCCGGCGTGCTGTTCAGCCAGCCCGACCTGCTGCTGCTCGACGAGCCGACGAACTATCTCGACCTCGAAGGCACGCTGTGGCTCGAGAAGTACCTCGCGACCTATCCCTACACCGTATTCATGATCAGCCACGACCGTGACCTCCTGAACAAGGCCGTCAGCTCGATCGTGCATCTCGAGCACCGCAGGCTCACCTATTACAAGGGCGCCTACGACACGTTCGAAGAGACGCGCCGGATGCAGATGGAGCTCAACAACAAGGCGCGCGAGAAGACGCTGGACCAGATCGCGCACCTGCAGAAGTTCGTCGACCGCTTCAAGGCGAAGGCCTCCAAGGCGGCGCAGGCGCAGGCCCGCGTCAAGATGATCGAGAAGCTGAAGCCGCCGGCGGCCATGTTCGACGAGAACTCCTCGCCCTTCAGCTTCCCCAACCCCAAGAAGATCCCGGCCTCGCCGATGATGACCTTCGACGGGGTGTCGGTGGGCTATGGCGACAAGGTGGTGCTGCGCCACATCACCAACCGCATCGACCCCGACGACCGCATCGCGCTGATCGGCGTCAACGGCAACGGCAAGTCGACCTTTGCGAAGCTCCTCGCCGGCGATCTCAAGCCGATGGTCGGCGAGATGCGGAAGAGCAAGGGGCTCGAGATCGCCTATTTCGCGCAGCACCAGCTCGACAAGCTGAAGCCCGAGCAGACGCCGTTCGAGCACATCATCGAGCTCATGCCGTACGACAGCGAGGCGAAGCGGCGCTCGCGCGTCGCGCAGATGGGGCTCACCACCTCGCGCATGGACACCAAGGTGAAGAACCTGTCGGGCGGCGAGCGGGCGCGGCTGCTGCTAGGCCTCATCACCTTCGGCGGGCCGGGCATGCTGATCCTCGACGAGCCGACCAACCACCTCGACATCGACAGCCGCGATGCGCTGGTCGCCGCGCTCAACGACTACACCGGCGCAGTGCTCATCATCAGCCACGACCGCCATCTCATCGACGCCACCGCCGACAAGCTGTGGATCGCCCAGAACGGCACCATCGAAGCGTTCGACTACGACCTCGACGCCTACCAGCGCCAGCTGACCGGCAGCCCCACCAAGACCAACGGCAAGGCTGCGGCGCCGGTCGAGGACCGCAAGGCGGCCCGGCAGGACGCCGCCGCCAGGCGCGCGGAAGTTGCACCGCTGCGCAAGTCGATCAAGGACATCGAGCAGAAGCTCGCGCGGCTGCAGACCGAGCTGGCGCGGGTCGAGGGTTTCCTCGCCGACCCCAAGACCTATGATGGCGCCCCCGAGCGGGTCATCATCCTGGGCAAGGACAAGGCGCGTTTCGAAACCGAGATCGCGACGGCCGAAGAGCGCTGGCTCAACCTCAGCGCCGAACTGGAGGAGGCGATGAGCGCATGACCAGCACGCTTGGCGCAGGTGAAGTGATTGCCCTGCTCGGGCTCGAGCCGCATCCCGAGGGCGGCTTCTACCGGCAGACCTTTGCCGACCAGCCCGACGGTACCGGCCGCCCGGTTTCGACGCTGATCTACTACCTGCTGACCAACAACCAGGCCGGCGCCTGGCACCGGGTCGACTCGACCGAGGTGTGGCACTGGTATGCCGGGGCGCCGCTGCTGCTCAGCATCTCGCGCGACGGCAAGTCGCTCGCCACGCAGCGGCTGGGCAACGACCTGGCCGCCGGCGAGCGGCCGCAGGCGGTCGTGCCGCCCAACGCCTGGCAGCAGGCCCGCGTCGAAGGAGACTGGGGCCTCGTCGGCTGCACCGTCGCCCCCGGCTTCCAGTTCTCGAAATTCGAACAGGCGCCACCGGGCTGGCAGCCGGGCTGATCCACGATCCGGACTTCGCTCTAGATAGGCCAAGGTGATGCGCCTCCTCGCCCCGTCGGGGAGAGGATAGCGGAGCTTGGCGGCTCTGCCGCCTAGCGCAGCTGAGGTGAGGGGTCTTTTCCGAAGCTGCATTAGGGGCGCCCTGGGATCGGCGCACGAGAAGAAGACCCCTCACCTCAGCTCTGCTACGGCGCTGCCGCGCCTAGCGACGCTATCCTCTCCCCGACGGGGCGAGGAGGCGCTGTTCGCTGCCCAGCGCCACTACCCCCGCCGATCCCAATTGAGTCCGGGCCCTAAGCCTTCTTAACCCAGCGACCGCCGGTTTCCTGCTGCCAGTAGGTGACCTCGTTGCCGTCGCGCAGGGCGCGCCAGGCGGCGCGGGCTTCGGTGACGGCGTCCGGATCGTGGCCGGAAAACATGAAGACGATGCGCTGGTAGCCCTCGCCCGATTGCGGCACGGCGCGGTCGACGAAGAAGCGGACCTGGGCGCCGTTGGGGTTGTGCGGCTGCGTGGTGATCAGCACCGGCTGCAGCGCGTCCTCGCTGCCACCGGCGCGGGCGTGCGGCAGGAAGCTGTCGTCACGCCAGGTCCAGAGCAGGTTGTCGATCGCCTCGGCCCGCTCCTCGCTTCCGGCCTCCACCACCACCTTCCAGCCGCGCTCGAGGCTCTTCTCGACCAGCACGGGCAGCACCCGCTCGAGCGGCTGGGCTTCGAGGTGGTAGAAGAGGATCTCGGTCATGTGGCCTCGTAGTTGTCGCGCACCAGCCGGTCGAGCAGCGTCACCCCGAAGCCGGAGGCCCAGGTGCCGTTGGTTTCGGTCTGCGGTGAGGCCAGCGCCACGGCGGCGATGTCGAGATGCGCCCACGGCACGTCGTTGACGAAGCGGGCGAGGAACTGCGCGGCGGTGATCGAGCCTGCCGGGCGGCCGCCGGAGTTCTTGATGTCGGCGAAGCGGCTCTCGATCAGCTTGTCGTAGGCCGCCCCCATCGGCATCCGCCAGACCTTCTCGCCGGTGGCGAGCCCCGCCGCCGTCAGCCGGGCGGCGAGCTCGTCGTTGTTGGAGAACAGGCCCGCATGGTCGTTGCCCAGCGCCACGTTGAT
>JBQCFF010000436.1:0-2409 GCA_051959485.1 Devosia sp.
CCGCACATGACGGTGGCGCAGAACATGGGCTTCTCGCTGAAGCTCAAGGGCGTGCCGAAGACCGAGATCAAGCAGAAGGTCGACCGCGCCGCGCAGATCCTCGGCCTCGAGAACCTGCTCGACCGCCAGCCACGCCAGCTCTCGGGCGGCCAGCGCCAGCGCGTCGCCATGGGCCGTGCCATCGTGCGCGACCCGCAGGTCTTCCTGTTCGACGAGCCGCTGTCGAACCTCGACGCCAAGCTGCGTGTGCAGATGCGCTCGGAGATCAAGGAGCTGCACCAGCGGCTCAAGACCACTACCATCTACGTGACCCACGACCAGGTCGAAGCCATGACCATGGCCGACAAGATCGTGGTGATGAAGGACGGCGTCATCGAGCAGGCCGGCTCGCCGCTCGAGCTCTACGACCGCCCGCAGAACACCTTCGTCGCCGGCTTCATCGGCTCGCCGTCGATGAACTTCATCGAAGGCGAGATGACCTCCGGCGGCTTCAAGACCAAGGACGGCGTGCTGCTGCCGGTGCCGAGCACTTCGGCTACCAACGCCACCATCTACGGCATCCGCCCCGAGCACCTGAAGCTCGACCCGAACGGCATCGAGATCGAGGTCGTCGTGCTGGAGCCGACCGGCTCGGAGACCTCGGTGCTGGCCAACCTCGGCAAGCAGCACTTCACCGGCATCTTCCGCGAGCGCATCAACGCCGCGCCGGGCAGCAAGCTGAAAGTGTCGCCCGACGTGAACCTGGTGCATCTGTTCGACGCCAACGGCAAGCGCGTGAACTGACCGGTTCCCAGCTCACCAAATACGAAAGGGCCGCGACAGCGGCCCTTTTTCATTCACCCGGCTTCATTCACGCGGCGGCGTGCTGGCGCGGCAGCGGGTAGCCGGGGGCCTCGTAGAGCGCCCGGATGTTGTCGCCGTCATAGCGCCGCTCATCGACCTCGAGAAACGAACCGACCAGCCAGTGGGCCGGTACGTCTTCCATGATGTACTGAATGGCCTCGGCAGCGCTCTTGAAGCGCCGATACTGCTCGCGGGCCGATTTGGCATAACGGCGGCTCGGGTAGAGCTCGGCGGTCGCGGCGTAGTTGAACTTGTCCACGTGGTACTCCTTGGAAAACTGATGGGTTGGCATGGCTCCGATGCGAAGTGCGTGTCGGCCGGGCCCCCGGCAGCGGGCCCGGCCGTTCGATCAGACGAGCTGGAGGTTGGTCGCCGAGATCTTGCCGTCGCGGCCGCTCTCGAGATCGTAGGTGACCTTCTGGCCTTCGGCGAGACCCGAGATACCCGCGGCTTCGAGCGCAGTGGCGTGGACGAACGCGTCCTTGCTGCCATCGTTCGGGGCGATGAAACCGAAGCCCTTGGTGGAATTATAGAATTTTACGGTGCCGTTGATCATGGTGTTATTTCCGATTGTGAGGCCGCGCCGATGGCGAACGAGCTCGTTCCTCTGCCGCGGCTGCGACAAAGGCCTACACGTCTGCAAAAGCGGGTAACCAAACAACCGGCGAACCGGCGATCAGAGCCAACGATGGCTACAACGTACGACCAACATGGTGCTCGCGTGCGCCAGATACAAGGCCGCGGCAGCAGAATGGCCGGCGATCAACGAATCCACGTCCGTGGTGGCCACCAACGGGGCGGGCAGCTTCCGTGTGGTCGCGACTTGCCCGTCGCCCCCCTATCGTCCCAACACGATCCCCGCCTCGGCTAGCATGGCGTCGACGTCGACCGTCTGGCCGGTGGCGATCGCCTGGTTGGCCGCGATGCCGGTGAGGATGGACCAGGCGCCTTCGCGGTGGGTGGAGGCACGGTTGTAGCGGTCGGGTGGCGAGCCCACCGGGTCGAACAGGTAGCCGAGCATCACCGGGTCGGCGCCGCCGTGGTCGCCCTCGCCGGCCCACACCTCGAGCGGCTCCGGCCGGCCGCCATGCAGGTGCAGCGTGGTGCTCATGTTGTCGTCCTGCGCCTTGTCGCGCTGGCCGCCGAACACGCCGTGCACTTCGACGTGCCGGTGCGTCAGCTCGCCCCTGGTGCCGTGGAACTTGATCTCCAGCCCCTCCCACGGGGAATAGGCGCACAGCGTGTAGTTCATCATCACGTCGTTGGCGTAGCGCACCTGCACCTGCATGGTGTCTTCGATGTTGATGTCGTCCGCGAACACGCAGCGGTCGCGGTAATAGCCGTCGTCGTGCTCCGCCTCGAGGTAGAGTTCGCGCAGCGCCTCGTCGCTCTCGATGTCGAGCCGGTAGTCGCAGCGCTCGAAGGCCGGGCAGGTGTGGCAGCGCTCCGAATGCTTCTCGAGCCCGAGCTGCCGGGCCATTTCCGGCGTGTAGAACACGCGCTTGCCGTTGGCGCTCACCGTTTTCGGCGTCGAGCCGACCCACCAGTTCATCAGGTCGAAATGGT
>JBQCFF010000437.1:0-4077 GCA_051959485.1 Devosia sp.
CCCGGCCGAGCTGGCTGGTGATCGCGCCGGCCGCCGGCCGCTCCAGATCGTGAGCCGGCCGCGGGATCGAGCGTTGCGGATGTACCATGAGGGATTGACGAATCCTGTTTCGTTCTCGTCGCGCAATATAGGTATTGCCGCCTCCGATGTACACGCTGCGGCGCCTGTCCGAAGGCAAACGTCACGGAGCTGTCATCGGTGCCGGGCGGCCGTTTCCGGGCGGGGCAGGGCGCCCCGCCACCGGGCCGCCTGTACCACAAACGTCACACTCACCCTTGCACAACCCCGTGCGACCGGTGACGCCGGATGAAGCAGTGCCTACACTCGCTTGAGTTTCACGGAGATTCCCGGCCCCGTGCTGAACCGGCTCTTCATCGTTGTCGGCGTGCTGGCCATCCTGGCGCTCGGGGCGGCCTTCGTCCTGCCGTCGGTCATTCCGTGGGGCGACTACCGCGAGCGGCTGGCGGAGATTGTCGGCGAGGTGCTGGGCACCCCCGTCCGCATCGAGGGCGACGTTCACTTCGCCCTGCTGCCGCAGCCGCGGCTCGAGTTCGCCGGCGTCAGCGCCGGACCGGCCGATGCGCCCCACCTCACCGTGCAGGCGGTGGTGGCCGAGTTCTCGCTCATCGACTTCATGCGCGATCGCTACACCGTCACCCGCCTCGCACTCACCGGCCCGCATGTCGAGATCAATGTCGGCTCCGATGGCTCGGTGGATGCCGGCATCGCGCTGCCGCAATCCGTCTCCGCCTCCAATATCTCGGTCGCCAACGCCACCGTCACCGGCGGCGAGATCCGCATCAGCGACAACCGCTCCGGCGAAACCTATCTCGCCACCGCCATCCGCGGCGACCTCCGGCTCGATGCGCTGCGCGGCCCGTTCTCCTTCGCCGGGTCGGGCACGGTGGACGGGCAGGGCTACGGCCTGCGTCTTGTCACCGGCACCCTCGCCAAGGACGGTACCGCGACGCTCTCCGCCAGCCTCCGTCCCGTCGACCAGCGCTACACGCTCAGCCTCGACGGTACGCTGAAGCCGGGGCTGATCCCGCAGTTTTCCGGCACCATGGCCTATCGGCAGGCGCCGCCCAAGCCGCCGGAGGGCGAGAAGGACGATGTCGGCCGCGGCGACTTCGTCGTTACCTCGCGCGTCGAGGCGAGCCCCTACAAGGTGCTGCTCGGCGACTACACCGTCATCCCCGACGAGAACCGCGCCGCCACCCGCCTCGTCGGCGCCGCCGACCTGTCGCTCGGCGCCCGCATGAAGTTCAACGCCGTCGTCTCGGGCGGCATCCTGGCCCTGCCGCCGCGCGACGCCACCGCCGAGCAGGCGGTCGCCCCCTACGAGATCGCCCGGCTGCTGCGCGAACTGCCCATTCCGCCCGCGCCGGCGCTCACCGGCACGGTGGGCATCGACATCGCCGAGCTCGACCTGCGCGCCTTCTCGCTCCGCAACGTCCGGCTCGATGCCCGCTCGGTCGATGGCGACTGGGAGGTGACGCAGTTCGTGGGCAACCTGCCGGGCGACACCAGGGTCCGCCTCGAGGGCCGGGTCAGCACTGCCACGGGCCACGCCGAGTTCGCCGGCCAGGTGAGCGTCACCTCGGCTCGGCTCGACGCGCTCTCGACCCTGTGGCGCAAGCCGGCCGACGGCAACCCGCTGTTCAACATGCCCGGCTCCATCGAGGCGAAGGCCGATCTCGTCGGCGAAACCCTGTCGCTCAGCGACGGCCGCCTCACCCTCGACGGCGAAACCCATGGCTTCTCCGCCCAGCTCGGCCTCGGCACCACCCGCGACATCCATCTCAGTGCCGATCTCGGCACTCTCGATCCGGCCCGCTCGGCCGCGCTGTTCGCGCTGCTGCCCGATCCGCGGCAGGACCCGGCCTTCGCCGTCACCTTCCCGGCCGGCCAGTTCGATCTGGGTGCCGACGCCATGACCATTGACGGGCTCGACGGACATGCGCTCCGTGCCACCGGCTCGTGGGATGGCGGCGTGCTGGTCCTCGACCGGCTCAGCGTCGGCGATCTGGGCGGCGCCTCCGTCGACGCCGATCTCACCGCCTTCGGTTCCTTCGATCGCCCCGAGCTCTCCGGCACGGCCACGGTGAAGGTCGCCTCCGCCGCCAGCCCTGCCGCCGCCCGCTTCTTCGACGCCGTAGGCGCTCCGCCGGCGCTGCGGACCGGCCTCGCAGCCTCTTTCCCCGCCGACCTGTCGCTCACCCTCGGCGCTCCGAGCGGCGAGGGGGCCCAGACGCTCGACGCCAAGGGCACGCTCGGCCCCTCCGCGCTCGACGCCCACGCCGAGATCGCCTCTGGCTTCCTTCGCGCCCTCGGCGGCGCCTTCAAGCTCCGGCTCGACCTCAAGTCCGCCGACCCCGCCGCGATGACCGCCCAACTCGGCCTCGGCAAGGTCAGCCCCTTCCCGGAAGGCCAGCCGATGCACCTCGCCGGGGTGGTCGAGGGCGATATCGGCTCCAGCCTGGCGGCAACGTTGCGCGCCGATGGCGGCGGCGACTCGGTGGGCTTCTCCGGCAACGTCCTCGTCACCGACCCCGACCGCATCACCGGCAAGGGTACGCTCAAGGCGACCCTCGCCGATCCCTCGGCGCTCGCCGCGCGGCTCGGTGCCGATGGCCTCTCGCTGCCGCCGCTCACCGGCAGCGCCACGCTCGATTTCGCCGGCCTCCAGTCGGTCCGCCTCTCCGGCATCGAGGGGACCTCGAACGGCGGTTCATTCACCGGTCAGCTGGCGTTCAGCAAGCCGGCCGAAACCGGGCAGGTCAGCGGCCGCATCGCGATTGCGGGCACCGACCTCCCCGGCCTCGTTCGCATGCTCGCCGGCCCCGCGGCGCTGCTCGAGACCGGCGGCACCTGGCCCGACGGCCCGCTGGCGACCGGAACCGCCCCGCGCACCACCACCGGCCGCGTCGCCGTTTCCATCCCCGCCGTCGGCATCGCCGATCGCAGCATCACCGACGCCAGCTTCGACCTCGACTGGGATGCCACCAACACCCGCATCCGCAACTTCAGCGGCAAGCTCGGCGGCGGCGCGATCAGCCTGGAGCTCGGCCTCTGCTGCGCCGGACCCCTCGGCGACAAGCAGCTCACCGGCCGCATCGGCCTCACCCAGGTGGCGCTCGACGACCTCGCCCCTTCCGCCATTGCCGATGTCGTCGACGGCACGCTCAATGCGTCCGGCCAGTTCGCGGCGACCGGCGGCTCGATCGCCGGCATCTTCGGCGCCCTCACCGGCGAGGGCACCTACACCGTCGACGGGCTGCGCATCGCGCATCTCGACCCGCAGGTCATCGCCGCGATCGCCGGCCTCGATACCATCCTCGACCAGCAGCCCGAGCAGCTGACCGCCCTGATCGAGGACCGGCTCGACGATGCGCCCTTCGCCGCCCCGCAGGTCACCGGCAGCTTCACCGTGGCCGGGGGCGTGCTGCGTTCGCCCAACCTCACCGTCGCCGGTGATGGCGGCAACCTGTTCGGCAGCGGGCAGCTCCGCCTCGCCGACCTTGGCCTCTCCGGCAGCTACGGCATCACCCCCAGGGCGGCGGGACCAACCGCGCCCGTTGATACTGGCGCCGCGCAGGTAGTAGCGAATCTGGGCGGCACGCTGCTCTCACCCACTGCCACCTTCGACGTCTCGGGCCTTGTCGACGCCATCATGGTGAGGGCCTACGAGGCCGAAGTCGCCCGTCTCGAAAAGCTGCGCGCCGAGGACGAGGCGCGCCGGCAGGCCGACGAAGCGGCGGCGGCGCAGGAAGCCGCCGCCAGGCAGGCCGCGGCGGATGCCGCCGCCCTCCGGGCTGCCGACGAGGCCGCGGCGAAGAAGGCGGCGGAAGAGGCCGCAACCAAAAAAGCCGCCGAACAGAAAGCCGCCGAAGAAGAAGCCGCCCGCCGCGCCGAGGCCGAAGCCCTGCGCCGCGCCGCCGAGGAATCCAACAAGCCGCTGGACCTGTTCGGCAACTAAGCTTGTCGCTGTGCATCGGACGCTGACGGCACCAATCCTTCTCCCGCTTGCGGGGCTTCGAGCCGGGCCGAAGGCAAAATCGCTCCAGTGGAGCGATT
>JBQCFF010000438.1:0-4449 GCA_051959485.1 Devosia sp.
CGATATCTACAGCATCATCCGCGACATGACGGCCAAGGGGATGGCAGTGATCCTGGTAAGTTCCGACCTGCCCGAGCTGATCGGCATGTGCGACCGCATCGCGGTGCTGCGCGACGGCGCGCTCGCGGAGATCGTCGACGCCTCGGGCCTGCGCGAGGACGACCTGCTCAACCGCTGCTACGGCCGCATCCCCACCGCCGCATGACCTTCGCAGCATGACCTTCGCCACCCTGCTCCGCCGTTACGGGACGCTGATCGGCTTCGCGCTGATCCTGGCGTTCTTCTGGATCAACCTGCCCGACACCTTCATGACGGCGCGCAACTGGCTGAACATCAGCCAGCAGCTGTCGATGCTGCTGGTGGTGGCGGCCGGCATGACCATCGTCATGGTGATGGGCGATTTCGACCTGTCGGTCGGCTCGGCGGCGAGCCTCAGCGGCATCGTCGCCGGCGTGCTGTTCGCGGCGGGCTACCCGATCTGGCTGACGGTCGGGGTGGCGCTGGTCGGCGGGCTCCTCGGCGGCGCGTTCAACGGCCTGCTGGTCAGCTTCATCGGCATCCTGCCCTTCGTCGCGACGCTGGCGACGCTGACCATCCTCTCGGGCGCCGCCTTCGTGCTGAGCGGCGGCAAGACGATCTCGGGCGCCTCGATCCCGGCCGAGTTCTCCAACTTCGCCCGCGGCGGCATTCCGCTCGGCGAGCTCGGCGGGGTGGCGGTGATGCTGCCCAACCTGACGATCGTGGCGCTCGGCGCGGTGTTCGCGGTGTGGGTGCTACTCGAGCAGACCACCTTCGGGCGCCGGCTCTATGCCATCGGCGGCAATATCGAGGCGGCGTATCTCAGCGGCGTGGCGGTGCGGCGGCTGAAGCTCATCGCCTTCGCGCTCACCGGCCTCAGCGCCGCGGCGGCCGGGCTGATGTACGCGAGCCGCGTCGCCTCGGCCAACCCGACGCAGGGCAGCGGGCTGATGCTCAACGCCATCGCGGCGGTGTTCCTCGGCATGACGATGAGCGAACAGGGCACGCCGCGCATCCTCGCCACGGTAGTGGGCGTGCTGATCCTCGGCGTGCTCGACAACGGGCTGACGCAGATGAGCGTCGACAGCTACATCCGGCAGATCCTCGTCGGCGCCATCATCCTGCTCGCGGTGGCCAGCAGCTCCTTCTCGCGCCACCTCCGCCGCTAGCGCCGACTAAAATTCGCGCTGCGCCGGCGCGGAACGCAACCAGCCATCGCCGGGTTTGTTGAGGAAGACCCCGGATGCTGTCGGCAGGAGGCGGAAATCACCGATCTCGTTCACGAACGCGCGCACCAGCCCGATCGCGGCCGGCAGGCGGACTCGCCGACGGAGGTCCCCGCCCGGGGCTGGAAGGACATCCTGCTCCGCACCTTCAAGGAAGTCGGCAAGGACCGGGTGACGCTGATCGCGGCCGGGGTGACCTATTTCCTGCTGCTGGCGCTGTTCCCCACGCTCACGGCGCTCCTCTCGATCTACGGCCTCGTCGTCGATCCCGCCACCGTGCAGAACCATGTCAGCCAGCTGGCGGCCTTCCTGCCCGAAGGCGGCCGGGCGATCATCGAGGAGCAACTGACGCGGTTCGTGTCGCAGGGCGCGCCGACCCTCGGCACGGCGCTCGCCATCTCGCTCGCCATCGCGCTGTGGAGCTCCAGTTCGGGGTTCAAGTCGCTGATGGAGGCGATGAACGTCGCCTATGACGAGGAGGAGAAGCGCGGCTTCCTGAAGCAGACCATGGTAGCGCTGCTGTTCACGCTCGCCGGCGTGGTCGGGGCGCTGCTGATGATCACCTGCGTGCTGGCGACGCCCATCGTGCTCGGCTTCCTGGGGCTTGGCACGGGCACCGAGTGGCTGGTGCAGATCGCCGCCTACCTCGTGCTGGCCTTCGCCCTGTTGGCCGGGCTCGCGGCGCTCTACCGCTTCGGCCCGAGCCGACGGCGGGCGAAATGGCGCTGGCTCACCCCCGGCGCGCTGCTCGCGGTCGTGGTGATCACCGCGGTCTCGGCGCTGTTCTCCTGGTACGCCGCCAACTTTGCCCATTACGAGAAGACCTACGGCTCGCTGGGCGGGCTGATCGGCTTCCTGACCTGGGTGTGGATCTGCGTCACCGCGGTGATCGTCGGCGCCGAGCTGAACGCCGAGGCCGAGCACCAGACGGCGAAGGATTCCACGGTCGGCGCCGACGCGCCGCTCGGCCAGCGCCACGCCGCCATGGCGGACAGCGTCGGCGCGCCCACGGACGGGCCACAGAAGCCGGAGCACGACCATGCCGAGCGCAGCGAGGACTGGCGCGCCGGCTACGCCGCGGCGCAGGAGGAGCGGCGCCGGAACCGCTCCGAGCTGCCGCTGGCGGTAGCGGTACCTGCCGCCATGGCGCTCGACGCGATGCGGAAATCCCGGCAGGGCAAGCCGCACTGAGCGGCTGCGCAGCGCACAGTTTTCCCGTTTTCAAACGAACATAGGTCTTTGCCAAACGAACATGCGGTTGCTACCACTTGTGCAGCGCGAGGACAAAAGTCCCGCTGCAACAAGGAGGAACGACCCCATGAAGAAGCTTGCGCTCATGCTTTCGACCGGGCTGCTTGCCGCCGCCTCGTACGCGCCGGCCGCGCTTGCCCAAACCGAGATCAGTTGGTGGCACGCGATGGACGCCGAGCTCGGCAAGAAGCTTGAGGAGATCGCCCAGGGCTTCAACGCCAGCCAGACCGAGTACAAGGTCGTTCCGACTTACAAGGGCACCTATCCCGAGACGCTCACCGCGGCGATCGCGGCGTTCCGCGCCAACGAGCAGCCGGCCATCGTGCAGGTGTTCGAGGTCGGCACCGGCACGATGATGGCGGCCAAGGGCGCCGTCTATCCGGTCTACAAGCTGATGGGCGACAACGGCGAGCCGTGGGATCCGTCGGGCTTCCTGGCGCCGGTGGTCGGCTACTACTCGGATACCGAGGGCAACATCCTCTCGATGCCGTTCAACTCCTCGACGCCGATCATGTACTACAACAAGAACGTGTTCGAGAAAGCCGGGCTCGACCCGAACACGCCGCCCAAGACCTGGGCCGAGCTCGAGAGCATGAGCCACAAGATCATGGAATCGGGCGCCGCCAAGTGCGGCTTCACCAGCGGCTGGATCACCTGGGTGCAGACCGAGAACCTGTCGGCGCTGCACGACCAGCCCTACGGCACGCTCGAGAACGGCTTCGGCGGGCTCGGGACCGAGTTCAGCTTCAACGGCCCGGTGCAGGTCAAGCACTGGAGCAACCTGAAGAAATGGGCCGACGAGGGGCTGTTCGAGTACGGCGGCCCGGTCGGTGGGGCGGATGCGCCGCCGAAGTTCTACTCGCAGGAATGCGCCATCTACATGAACTCCTCCGCCTCGCGCGCCGGCGTCATCAACAACGCCAAGGACTTCGAGGTCGGCTTCGCGCCCCTGCCCTATTATGACGACGTGATCCAGGAACCGAAGAACTCGATCATCGGCGGCGCCACGCTGTGGGTGCTGAACGGCAAGGACCCGGCGGTCTACAAGGGCGTCGCCAAGTTCTTCACCTACCTGAGCCAGCCCGACGTGCAGGCCGCCTGGCACCAGGCCACCGGCTACCTGCCGATCACCAACGCCGCCTACGACCTCGGCCAGCAGCAGGGCTACTACGAGAAGAACCCCGGCTCCGACATCGCGATCAAGCAGATCACGCGCGGCACGCCGACGGCGAACTCGAAGGGCGTCCGCTTCGGCAACCTGACGCAGGCCCGCACGGTGATCGACGAGGAGTTCGAGGCCATGCTCGCCGGCTCCAAGACCGCCCAGCAGGCGCTGGATACCGCCGTCGAGCGCGGCAACCAGATCCTGCGCGACTTCGAGGCGGCCAACCAGTAACCGCCGCTGCGCCAATCCCCCTCCCGCCGGTGCCACATGCGCCGGCGGGGCGGGCCCGCATACCCGACCCGAGGCCAGGATGCAGTCCAAGCGCACGATCTTCCCGAACCGGCTGCTGCCCTACCTGCTGCTGCTGCCGCAGCTGGCGGTGACGCTGGTGTTCTTCATCTGGCCGGCGCTGCAGGCACTGAAATCCTCGTTCGAGCGCGAGGACCCGTTCGGCTTCAGCACCACCTTCGTGTGGTTCGAGAACTACCGGCGGCTGTTCATGGACCCGAGCTATCTCGGCTCGCTCGGCCGCACGGCGGTGTTCGCGACCAGCGTGACGCTCTTGTCGATGAGCCTGTCGCTGCTGCTGGCGGTGGCGGTGTCGCGGGTGCTGAAGACCAGCCGGCTCTACACCACGCTGCTGGTCTGGCCCTATGCCGTCGCCCCGGTGGTGGTGGGCGTGCTGTGGTGGTTCATGTTCAACCCGACGATCGGCATCGCGCCCTACCTGCTGCGCGGGCTGGGGGTCGACTGGAACCACCGGATCAACGGCACCGACGCGATGCTGCT
>JBQCFF010000439.1:0-7201 GCA_051959485.1 Devosia sp.
CTTGTGCGCCGAGCGCTCGCCGCCCTCGCGCCGCACCACGGCGCGCTCGAACACATAGTCGTTGTGCGCGTGGTCCGCCGTCGCCGGATCCGGGCGGGCCACGCCGAGCACATCGCACAGCTCCGACAGGAACAGCGCATAGTTCGCCCGCTCGGCTCCGCCCTCGCGCCCCTGCCAGCGCGCAATAAACTCTTCAACCCGCACTCAAGACGTCCCCCCAACGCCTCTGCGGGCGCCTTGGGGGGTAAGAGAACAACGCTTGCGCGGGGTCCCGAAACCGCAGCGGCTCCGGTTCGGGCTAGTCCCATTGGGAACCGGGCCACTACCTATGGACGAGTTGCCAGTCGCCGCCTCGAACCCCACCTTTCAGCGCCGCAACCTTCGAGACTCCCCCCATGTCCCTTCCCAACATCGCCAACAAGGTCGTCGTCATCACCGGCGCTTCCTCCGGGCTCGGCGAGGCTGCTGCCCGGGCGCTGGCCGAGAACGGCGCCGGGCTGGTGCTCGGCGCCCGCCGCATCGAGCGGCTCGAGGCGCTCGCCAACGAGCTTCGCCTGCCGGAGGGTTCCGTCCTCCGCACCGACGTGACCGACCCCGCGCAGGTGCAGGCGCTGGTCGATCGCGCGCTCGCACTGCACGGCCGGCTCGACGTCATCATCAACAATGCCGGCCTGATGCCGCACTCGCCGCTCGATCGCCGCAAGATCGAGGACTGGAACCGGATGATCGACGTCAACATCAAGGGCGTGCTCTACGGCATCGCCGCCGCGCTGCCGGTGATGGAACGGCAGAAATCCGGGCAGATCATCAACGTCGCCTCGATCGCCGGCCACAAGGTAGGCACCAGCAACGCCGTCTATTCAGCCACCAAGCACGCCGTCCGCGTCATTTCCGAGGGGCTGCGGCAGGAGGTGAAGCCCTACAACATCCGCACCACCATCATCTCGCCCGGGGCCGTCGCCACCGAACTCACCCAGTCAATAACCGAGCCCGACGTGAAGGCGGCGGTCGAGAAGCGCTACGAGGCCGCCATCGGCGCCGACAGCTTCGCCCGCGTCGTCCTCTTCGCCATGAGCCAGCCCGACGAGGTCGACATCAACGAAGTGCTCTACCGCCCCACGGCGCAGGAATACTGAGGCTCAGAACGCTTTCGGCAGGCCTGCCTGGCGAAGGATGGCATTGGCGGCATGCCGGCTCGGATGCCGATCGGGACCGGGAAGTTCCGCTGCGTGATCGGGCTGTGCCACACCTCGTGGCTTCCCTTCCCCTGCCGAACCAGCCGGCACCCGGCCTCCCGGAGCAGTTCCCGCAGCGGGCGGTCGAACTGCGGGGCCATCTCACGCCGCCGCCGGCACGGCTTCCTTCAGCGCCGTGATCTGCAGGTAGACGTCCTCCGGCCGGAGGTCGGGGAAGTTGTCCGGTAGAATGTCGATCGCCATGGCGTTGATCTTCGCCAGCAACGCATCCAGCGTCGGTGCATCCGCCGCCGCCGGGAGCTCGTCGCAGTGCCCCACCCAGACCGAGGCCTCGGCATCCCAGGTCGCCGTTATGGTGAAGATCGTCGGCTTGCTCATCGGTCCATCCTCGACGGCAACAGCTTAGTCGCACTCGCGGCACCCACACAACAGCGCCTCTCGCGGCAATACCACGCCATCGCAGGCACTGGTCGCAGCCGCTGTACGCCCCGCAGCCCCACCTCGCCCCCTCCCCCTTGGCGGGGGAGGGTAGTGGAGCTTGCGAGCGCCAGCGAGCGTAGCGGAACTGGGGAGAGGGGGTCAGCGCCCGGTCAGGGCGGCGCCTCATGACCATCGCTGCCCCCCTCTCCCCAGCTTCGCCAGGCGGCCAAGCCGCCAAGCTTCGCTACCCTCCCCCACCAAGGGGGAGGAGGCGAGGTGGCATTGGCGGTGAACCTCAGGAGGCGTTGTGCCATCCGGCCGCCTCTTCCCTGGTAAGCGTACCATCGCAGGCCCCGTCGCCGATCGTAACCATGCGACGCCCACCCCACCTCGCCCCCTCCCCCCTGGTGGGGGAGGGTAGTGGAGCTGGCGAGCGCCAGCGAGCTTAGCGGAACTGGGGAGAGGGGGTCAGCGCCCGGTCAGGGCGGCGCCTCATGACCATCACTGCCCCCCAAGCTTCGCCAGGCGGCCGAGCCGCCAAGCTGCGCTATCCTCCCCCACCAGGGTGGAGGAGGCGAGGTGGCATCGGCGGTGAACCTCAGGACGCGTTGCGCCACTGGCCGCCTCTCGCGGCAATACCACGCCATCGCTTTCCCCCCGGGGGAGCGCTGTACGCCCCACCTCTCTCCCTCCCCCCTGGTGGGGGAGGGTAGTGGAGCTTGCGAGCGCCAGCGAGCGTAGCGGAACTGGGGAGAGGGGGTCAGCGCCCGGTCAGGGCGGCGACCTAATACCATCGCTGCCCCCCTCTCCCCAGCTCCGCCAGGCGGCCAAGCCGCCAAGCTGCGCTACCCTCCCCCACCAAGGGGGAGGAGGCGGGGTGGCGTTGGCAGTGGATTCAGGAGGCGTTGTGCCATCCGGCCGCCATCGCATGCCTCACGCCGCAGCCGCTGTACGCCCCGCAGCCCCTGGTGTAGCCTCCTCCGCGATGCAGGGAGGGAGACTGGCATGGCTTCTACCTTCAACGTCAACCAGGCCGCCGGCTATGACAGGCTGATGGGGCGCTGGAGCCGCCGGCTGGCGCCGCCGTTCATCCAGTTCGCCGGCCTGCGCGACGAGGAGCGTGTGTTGGACGTGGGCTGCGGCACCGGTAGCCTGACCTTCGAGTTGCCCCGGGCGGCCAGCCTCGCCGAGATCGCCGCGGTCGACCTGTCGCCGATCTTCGTCGAGGAGGTGCAGCGCCGCAAGACCGACGACCGGATCCGTGTGCAGCAGGCCGATGCCTGCGACCTGCCGTTCGACGGCGGCTATTTCGATCGCGCCCTGTCGCTGCTGGTGCTGCATTTCGTGCCCGAGCCGGCCGAGGCGGTGTCCGAGATGCGGCGCGTCGTGCGGCCCGGCGGCGTGGTGGCCGCGGCGGTGTGGGACCACCTGGGCGGCATGTCGGGCATGCGCATGATGTGGGATACCGTGGCGGCGAGCAGCGAGAAGGGGCGCGAGGCGCGCAGCCGCTACCTGTTCCAGCCGATGACCGGCCCGGGCGAGTTGCGGCGCTGCTTCGAGGCCGAGGGGCTGCGCGACGTCACCGAAACGACCCTCACCATCCGCATGGATTACGACTCGTTCGACGATTACTGGGGGCCGATGGCCGCCGGCGAAGGCCCGATCGGCCGCTACGTCGCCAGCCTTCCCGCGGCCGAGCAGCAGGAAACCGCCCGCGCCGTGCGCGCCGCCTACGAGGGCGGCAGGCCGGACGGTCCGCGCTCCTTCGCCTCCATGGCGTGGGCCTGCCGCGGCACGGTGCCCTGAGTGGCGCTGCCCGGATTGCCGTCGCCCGGTGCGGCGCCGTACATCATCCCGCTTGCCGGCAGCAGTTCCTCCTCGGGCACCCGCCGCCAAACCAGCAGCGATGCCAGCACCAGCGGCGCGCCGATGGCGGGCAGCAGCAGCGCGCCCCACAGGTCGACGACGATGCCGCCGACCGCCGCCGCCACCGCCATGCCGATCGAGAACGTCGACATGTTGAGCGAGATCGCCACCGGCACCGCGGTCGGCACCAGGTGCGCCATGTGGCTGGTCACCGCGATGGTGTAGGTGCGGCCGACGAACCCCTGCACGCCGGTGACCAGCAGCAGCCCCGGCAGTCTCAAGGGCTCCGGCAACAGCGGCAGCAGCAGGTAGGCCGCGAGCACGCCGAGCACCGCCGTCCCGGCGAACAGGCCGGTGCGGACGCTGCCCACCCGGTCGGCCAGTCGCCCGGCCATCGTTCCGCAGGCCACCGCGCCGATGCCGCCCGCCAGCAGCACCAGCGGCAGCAGTTCGTAGCCGAGCCCGAGGGCCTCGAGCACCGCGCCGACATAGACGATGATCGGCGCCGACCCCATCATGAACAGCAGCGTCGCGAGCAGCGCCCCGCCCACGCCCTTGTTGCGCAGCACCCGCACGCGGTCGCGCATCGTCTGGCTGTCGCCGGGCATGCCGCGTGGCAGTTGGGTGTAGAGCGCCAGCGCGGCCAGCCCCGCCATCGCCGCCAAGGCGTAGTAGTCGATCCGCCAGCCGAACGTCGCGGCCAACCAGGCGCCGAGCGGCACGCCGGCGAGCGCCGCCATCGCCTGGCCCAGGCTGATCACCTGCATGTAGCGCCCGCGCTGGCCGGGCGGCGCCAGCATCGCCGCCGTCGCCATGGCAGTGCCGGTGAACGTGCCCGCGGCCACCGCCAGCACGGTGCGGATCACCACCACGCCCTCGAACACCGGCACGATCGCCATCAGCAGCGCGCACACCGCCAGCCCGAACTCGGAGCCGGCGAGGATGCGCCGGCGGCCGACGCCGCCCAGCAGCACCGCCACCAGCGGCGGGCCGACCGCGTAGGCCAGCGAATAGCCCAGCACCAGCAGGCCCGTCTGCCCCAGGCTGACGCCGAAATCCGCGCTGATCAGCGGCAGCAGACCGGCAATCGTGCCGCCCTCGATGGCACCGACGAAGGCGGCCAGCGCCAACCAGAATACTCGCGAATCCATGCGTTCCCTCTCGCGGCCATTCTTGGAGGCGGAAGAGGCCGGAGAGAAGGGGTAACTGCCCGTTTCGTCTGCTCAATTCGTCCAAGACCGATGTTGGCGCGCCGAGGGCCTTGCCCTATTCGACCCGTCCAACGAGTTCCACCCTCACCGGCTCGTCGCGTTGCGCCACCGCCAATGCTACCCGGTCTCCCTCGAAACGCGCGGTGATTGTGTAGGCGCGGATGTCGCCAATGGTGTTGTAGTCGATCACAAACGTGGACGGGTCAGTCCATTGCCCGGTGGCTCCGTAACGGACGCCATCGAGTCCGCGTGACCAGCGATAGATGCCGTCGAGGCCGACAGGCCGCGTCGCGGTGCCGGTGGGATCTTCGATGGTCATGCTGGCCTCGGCACCCCCGGGAAAATCGACGCGGAAGCGCGACAGGCCGTAGGGATTGGGCTCGACTGCGAAACTCCTGCCGCTCACCTGTGCCGCTGTGGCCGGCAACTCCGGAACCGGCATAGCATCGGGTGCAGCGGCGAGTGCGGCGACGGCCTGATTCAGCTGTGCCTCGCCCGCAGCGTCCGGCGGCAGCGGCCTGGCGGGATCGAGCAGGGCCGAAACCAGTGGGTCAATCACGTCGCCCGGCTCGAAGCCGCCGCCGGTCGTCACGACAAGCAGTTGCAGCATCGGGGCCACCACGATGCGCTGGCCGCCGCGGCCGCTCGCCTGGAAGTACGGGATCGGCTCCCCCTCCGGGCCGATCCAGAAGCCCGCGCCGTAGTTCTCATAGCGATCGGACCTGACGGCCTTCGTCGTGGCCTCGTGCAGCCACTGCTCCGGCACGATCTGCTCACCGTCCCAGCGCCCGCCGTGCAGCCACATCGTCCCGAGTGTCTCCATGTCGTGCGGAGTCAGGTGCAGGTCGCCCCACCCGCGCGTGACGCCCTGCGGGTCATCGTCCCATGCCAGCCGGGTGATCCCGAGCGGGCCGAAGAGCTTCTCGCGTCCATATGCCAGCGCCGTCTGTCCGGTGGCTTGCTGCAGGATGGCCGAGAGCAGGTGCATGCCGGGGCTGCAATAGTCGAACCGCGACCCCGGCTCTGCGGCCATCGGCAGGTCGAGCGCGAACTGCACGTAGTCGGCGCTGGCCTCCATCTGCCCGAGCGTCACCTCCTCCGGGTAGCCGATGCACGCGAGCCCGGAGAGGTTCTGCGTCAGCTGCCGCACGGTGACCCGCTCCTTGCGGGCGTCGAGGTTCGCTATCCGGCGGCCGGGAAAGAACGACAGCATCGGGGCATCGAGCTCGAGGCGCCCTTCGGCGGCGGCGATTGCGACAAGGCTGGTCATCACGCTCTTGGTGACCGATGCCATGTCGTGCAGCGTCGACTGTTCGTATGGGTAGAACGCCGCATCGAGGATGGTCCGGTCGCCACGCGCCAGCAGCAGCGAGTGGATCGGCACCTTCGCCTCCGCCACCCGCTGCAACACCTCGGCAAGCCGGGCGGAGCTGAAGCCGGCCGTCTCGGGCGCAGCGGCCGGCAGCTCTTGCGCCGTCGCGCCGGCCAGCAACAGCCCCAGGAACGAGATTGCCGCGAACATCCGCATGTCGCGCCCTCCCTCTGGCAGGCAGGTTAGCCGGCGGCGCGGGCGAGGCGTTGATGCAGGTCAAGCACCAGCTGTTCACATTCCGTTCCCGAGTTGCTATATCCACGGGCAACCGCATCCCCACTGACAGATTCTGACAGCGTCCCTATCTATGGTGCGAGCTGCCGACCAGTCGTCCGCGCGAGAGAGCCCGTCATGTCCGCAAAGAAGTCCGAGAGCCAATCCGACCGGCGCGAGGTGAAGCAGTCCTCCAGCTTCTCCATCGATGATTTCATCGGCGAGATCGAGAAGGCCGAGGACGAGCGGCTGAACACCCGCCTGCCGCAGGCGCGGCTCAGCAACAAGCGCGCGCTCCACACCGCCGCGCGCCGCGCCGCCGAGGCCAGCGGCACCGGCATCCAGCCGCTGCAGCCGCAGCCGCTGGAGAAGCCCAAGAAGACCGGTCGTTCTGCAGCGACGGGCATGAGCCTGAAGGCGCCGAAGTCGAAGGCCAACGCCGTCGACCGCCCCACCAACCTGCCCGGCTTCGAGGAGCCGCAGGCCGGCTTCAGCCACGTGCCGTCGAAGCGGGTGACGGCGCGCGACATCTCGCGCGAGGCGGCCAAGGATCCGGCGGTGATGGAGCACCTGCGCGACGCGCTCGAGGAGTCGCGCAAGAAGGTGAAGGCGAAGAACATGCCCGGCCAGTCGCTGGCGGGCGCGCAGACGGTGGGCATCTCGGCCACCGTGAAGGCACTCGAGGACATCATCCTGCACGGCCGCAAGGAGGTGGAGGGCAACACCGAGTGGAAGCCGCACCGCCCGGCCCCGCGGCAGAAGTCCGAGGGCGGCGTGCCGTTCAAGCTCGTCACCCCGTACGAGCCCGCCGGCGACCAGCCCGCCGCCATCGCCGAGCTGGTGGAGGGGGTGGACAACGGCGAGACCGACCAGGTGCTGCTCGGCGTCACCGGCTCGGGCAAGACCTACACCATGGCGCAGAC
>JBQCFF010000440.1:0-3381 GCA_051959485.1 Devosia sp.
CGACATGCGGCCGTCGCTGCTGCCGGGGCTGCTGGCGGCGGCGCAGCGCAACACCAACCGCGGCTTCGATGCGCTGAAGCTGTTCGAGGTCGGGCAGGTGTTCCACTCGGTGCTGCCCGAGGGGCAGCGGACCTATGCCTCCGGCATCCGCCTCGGCGCGACCCGGCACTGGCAGGCCGCGGCCACGGTCTCGGTGTTCGACGCCAAGGCCGACAGCGCCGCGCTGCGCGACGCCATGGGGCACGACATCGACAAGCTGCAGCTCGTCACCGAGCCGGCGGCGTGGAGCCACCCCGGCCGCGGCGGCCGCATCCAGCTCGGACCGAAACTGGTGATCGGCTGGTTCGGCGAAGTGCACCCCAACGAGCTCGCTGCCTTCGACCTCAGCGGCCCGGTGGCGGCGTTCGAGCTCGACCTCGACGCCATCCCCGAGCCGCGGAAGAAGCCGACCCGCGCCAAGCCGGCGCTGAAGCTTTCCGACCTGCAGCCGGTGAGCCGCGACTTCGCGTTCGTCGTCGACCGCGACGTGCCGGCCGAGAAGCTGCTGCGCGCGGCGCGGAACGCCGACAAGGCGCTGATCACCGCCGTCGACGTGTTCGACGTGTTCGAGGGCAAGGGCGTCGGCGAAGGCAGGAAGTCGCTCGGCATCGCCGTGACGCTGCAGCCGGTCGACCGCACGCTCACCGACGAGGAGATCGAGAAGGTTTCCGGCGCCGTGGTGACCGCGGTGGCCAGGGCAACCGGCGCGACGCTGAGGAGCTGATGGGCGCGACCGCCGGACGTTGGCTGGCGTCGGCGGTTGCGGTAACGGCGCTGGCCCTGAGCCCGGCGCTCGGCTACGCGAACACGTTCGTGCTGCTGGCGTTGGGCGCGGGGGCTTTCGTCTGGCTGCTGGCCGGAGCGCGCGTTGCTCCCCCCTCCCCCGCCTCCGGCGGTCCCCCTCCCCCGCACGCGGGAGAGGATGACGCGGGGCATCGTCGTGGAAAGCAGGGATCCTCCCCCGTGACAACGGGGGAGGGGGACCAGCGCAGCTGGTGGAGGGGGCGGTTACGGGCTGAACGTCGGCCCGCCCTCCTCTTCGCCCTCGCCTTCGGCCTCATCGCCATCGCCGCCCTCGGCGCCATGCGGCAGCCGTCGGACCTGCTGGCGATCGTCCCCTACACCGCCCCGCTGTTCTTCCTGCCGCTCGCCCGCCTGTTCGACGGCCGCGACCTCGACCTCCCCCGTCTCGCGCTGATCGGCGCCGGGGCCGGCCTGCTCACCGCCCTCGCGCTCCGCTACGGCATCGGCCGGCCGCGGGCGGGCGAGGGCTCGTTCATCACCGACCCCTATCGCCTGGCGGTGACGACGCTGCTCTGCGCCACCCTCGCGCTCGGCGCCTTCGCGACCCGTGAGCGCTGGCGCTGGCTCGGCCTCCTCGGCCTCGTCGCCGCCGCCGGGACGATCTGGCTCACCGGCTCGCGCACGGCGCTGCTCGGCGTGCCGGTGCTGCTGATCATCACCGCGCTCTGCTTCGTGCGCCGGCCGCCGGCCATCGCCGCGGTGCTGGCGGCAGCGGCCGCCCTGGCCGGCGCGGCGCTGTTCGTCGAGCTGCCCGGCACGGCGCGGCTGCCGCTCCGCGACGTGCTGGCGAACATCGCACAGGGCAAGGCGATCGCCGACGAGTCGATCCGGGTGCGGGTCGAGCTCTGGGGCGATGGTTTGCGGGAGTTCCTCGCCGCACCGTGGTTCGGCCACGGCTGGGGCGACTGGATGATGGCGCCGCTGCGCGCCCGCTTCCCCGCCGGGCTCGAGTCGCTGCCCAATATCGTGCACCTGCACAACGACGCGCTGCACTTCGCGGTGGCGGGCGGCCTGCCCGGCCTCGCCGCCTGGGCGCTGCTGCTGCTGGCGCCGCTGGCCGGCTATTTCGCCCTGCCCCGCGAGAAACGGAGCCGGCCGCGCCTCCACGCCGTGCTGGTGCTGTCGCTCGGCTACCTGGCGCTGGGCCTCCCCGACACCATGCTCGCCGCACCGGCCCAGCTCACCCTCTACGTGGCGCTGACGGCGGTGGTGCTGGGAAGGGCACGCAGCGCCAGCTGACCCCCACCCCAGCTTTGCTAGCTCACTACGCTCGCAAGCGCCGCTACCCTCCCCACAAGGGGGAGGGAGACCGGAGCCCTTGCCCAGGCAACGGCGCTCCCTCCCCTCGATGGGGAGGGTAGCGCAGCTTGCCGCGTGAGCGGCGTAGCGGAGCTGGGGTGGGGTGACGCCCCACCCGTCGCGCTCAGTTCTTGATCGGCCGGCTGTCGACCAGCCCGCCCTTGGTGGCCGCGTCGATCGCCGCGATCTCCTCGGCCGAGAGCTCGAGGTTGTCGAGCACGCCCAGGCAGTCCTTGAGCTGCTCGAGGTTGCGGACGCCGATCAGCGCCGAGGTCATTTCCTTGCGGCGCAGCACCCAGCTGAGGGCCAGCTGCACCATCGACTGCTTGCGCGCCCGGGCAATCGGCTCGAGCTTCTGCACCGCTTCGAGGATGCGCGGCTCCAGCCGGCCGGCGTTCAGCGAGTAGTTCTCGGAGGCGCGGGTACCCTCGAGGTTGCCGGCCAGCTTGTTGTACTTGCCCGACAGGATGCCCTGCTGCAGCGGCGAGAAGGCGATCACCCCGATGCCGAGCTCGCCGCAGGCGTCGATGGTCCGGTCGTCCTCGATCCAGCGGTTGAGGATCGAGTAGCTCGGCTGGTGGATCAGGCAGGGCACGCCCATCTCGGCGAGGATGCGGTGCGCCTCGCGCGTCTGCTTTTCGGGATAGCTGGAGATGCCGACATAGAGCGCCTTGCCCTGGCGGTGCAGCTGCGCCAGCGCGCCCATCGTCTCCTCGAGCGGCGTGTTCGGGTCGTACCGGTGCGAGTAGAAGATATCGACATAGTCGAGCCCGAGCCGCTTCAGGCTCTGCTCGGCCGAGGCGATGACGTATTTCCTGCTGCCCCACTCGCCATAAGGGCCGTCCCACATCAGGTAGCCGGCCTTGGAGGAAACGATCATCTCGTCGCGGTAGGGGCGGAAGTCGCGCGCCATGACGTCGCCGAACAGCTCCTCGGCGGAGCCCGGCGGCGGGCCGTAATTGTTGGCGAGGTCGAAATGCGTGACGCCCTTGTCGAAGGCGTAGCTCAGGATCTCGAAGGCCGACGGGTGGTCGCGGGTGCCGCCGAAGTTCTGCCACAGCCCGAGGCTGATCACCGGCAGCTTCAGGCCCCACTTGCCCGTCTTGCGATACTGCATCTCGCCATAGCGAGCGTCACTGGCCCGATAGGTCATGGTAGTCCTCCGCGTTCTGGTGGTTCGATTTGCCCGGCGCGGTTCGCGGATGCTACATCCGCCGCGATGTCCGAGCCCGTTGATTT
>JBQCFF010000441.1:0-9578 GCA_051959485.1 Devosia sp.
ACCGGCAGCGTCTTGCGGATCAGCCGCTCGACGTCGCGCAGCTTGTCGGTTTCCGTGCCGTCGACCAGCGAGATGGCGAAGCCCGAGGCGCCGTTGCGCGCCGTGCGGCCGATGCGGTGCACGTAGTTCTCGGCGTCGTCCGGCAGCTCGAAGTTGATCACATGCGTGATGTTCGGCACGTCGATGCCGCGCGCCGCAATATCGGTGGCGACGAGGATCCGGACATTGCCCGAGGCAAAGCCCTTGAGCGCCGCCTGCCGGGCGTTCTGACTCTTGTTGCCGTGGATCGCCGCCGCTTCGTGGCCGTCGGCGGCCAGGTTCTTGGCGACGCGGTCAGCGCCATGCTTGGTGCGCGAAAAGATGATCACGCGCTCGAGCGACTGGTCTTCGAGCAACGTGTTCAGCACGCCGCGCTTCTCTTTGCTGCCCGAGAAGATCACGCGCTGCTCGATCGTGCCGACCGTCTGCGCCGCCGGGTTGGCTTCGACGCGGACGGGATCGCTGAGCAGCCCCTTGGCCAGTTCGGCGATCTCGGGCGCCATGGTGGCCGAGAACATCGCCGTCTGGCGACGCGGGCCGATGGCAGCGGCGATCTGCTTGACGGCGCCGATGAAGCCCATGTCGAGCATCCGGTCGGCCTCGTCGAGCACCAGCCAGCGCGTCTCGTTGAGGCGCAGCTTGCGGTCGTCGATCAGGTCCTTGAGGCGGCCCGGCGTGGCGACCACCACGTCGACACCGCGGGCGATCTTCGTCACCTGCGCGTGGCGCGAGGTGCCGCCGAGCACCAGCACGGTCGACAGGCGCTTGGTGCCGTCGAGCTTGTGCAGCACTTCGTCGATCTGCACCGCGAGTTCGCGGGTCGGCGCCAGGATCAGCGCGCGGGTCGTCATCGGCGCGGCGCGGCCCGTGAGCTCGGCGATGCCGGCGAGGATCGGCAGCCCGAAGGCGGCAGTCTTGCCCGAACCGGTCTGGGCGATGCCCATGATGTCGCGGCGCTGCAGCTGCGGCGGAATGGCTTTCGCCTGGATCGGCGTCGGCGTGTCGAACCCGGCGGCGGTCAGGGCAGCCACGATGGGCGCCGGCAGGCCGAGCTCGGAAAATGAATTGGTCAAAGAATAGTCCTTGTTGGGCGTGACCGGGCCAAGCGGCACGCAGGATGCCCCGCGCGACCATTCGCGGCGGAGCCGTATCAAAGCAATGGCGACAGGGAATTGCCGCGCGGTTGCGATTTACCCGGGGCTCACCCTCGGGGCACTTCGCCGCTCACCGCATTGGCCAGTAAGAAGAGAAGTCCATCGCCCTCTGTGTGGCGAATAGCCCGCATATGGAGGAAATCTGCCGTCTTGGCAAGTGCAGGGGTGCCATGCAGCCACCGGTGAGGCCCGCGAACCGCCCTCCTGAACCCTGACATCATTTGTCAGGCAGCCTGCGATATGAAGTCCCGACTGCCACCGGGGGGACAACTCATGCAGCGCACCGCACTCAATGATTTCGGCTTCAACCACGGCGAATGGATCGTCGCCCACCAGCGCCTCCGGGAGCGGGGGGCCGGCTGCACGGACTGGGCCGGCTTCGAAACCCGCACCGATGCCCAGCTGCTGATGGGCGGCGCCGTCTCGGTCGACGTGACCGCCTTCCCCGCGAGCGGCTCGAGCGGCATGTCGCTCCGCGTCTACGATCCCACCCAGGACCGCTGGGCCATCTACTGGATCAACTCGAGCGACGGTGTGCTGCAGCCGCCGGTGTTCGGCAGGTTCGACGGCACGATCGGCATCTTCGAGGGCGATGATACCGACGCCGGGCGCCCGGTCCGGGTGCGCTTCGAATGGGACGTCACCGACCCGCACACGCCGCGCTGGACCCAGGCCTTTTCCTACGATGGCGGCGGCAGCTGGGAGGTGAACTGGATCATGTCGTTCCGGCGGCCCGGCTAGATCCCGCCATACCAGTCGTAGCCGTGGTCTTCCCAGTAGCCGCCCTGCCCCAGGCCGAACTGCGCGAAGCTGTCCACCAGCTCGACCGTGTGGACGTACTTGGGCTGCTTGTAGCCCAGCGCCCGCTCGATCCGCACCCGCACCGGAGCCCCGTTCGCGATCGGTAGCGCCGAGCCGTTGAGCCCGTAGGCGGCAAGCGTCTGCGGGTGGAAGGCGTCGATCAGGTCGGAGCTCGTGTAATACGGCTCCGGCGCCGAGAGCCCGCCGCCCATCACGTCGTAGCAGTGATAGACGACGAACTTCGCGTTCGGCTTCACCTTCGCTTCGTCGAGCAGCCGGCCGAGCGGCACGCCGGTCCACTTGGCGATGCAGCTCCAGCCCTCGACGCAGTCGTGTCGGGTGATCTGGGTGCGGCCCGGCATGTTCTGCAGCTCGGGGAGCGTGTACTCCTTCGGCGTCTCCACCAGCCCGGTGATGCGCAGCCGGTAGTCCGCAAACCCGCCCGCCGCAAGGTCGCGGTAGAGTTCGACGTTCTGCCGCGGGTCGGTCGAGCCGTTCGGCCGCTGCCCCTGCCTGATGTCGCTTTCCGAGAACTCGCGCGCCAGCGCCTGGTGACCCACCAGCGCCCGCTGCGCCTGGTAGGTGAGCATGTTCGCCCGCTCGAGGAAATTGCGCACCGGATCGTCGCGCTGCCCCAGGAAATCGAACTGGTTGCACCCGGCCAGCAGCATCGAGCCGGCTCCGGCCGCGCCCAGCCCGATCAGCCGACGCCGATTGAGTATGAGCCTAGCCATTGGCCTCGTCCTTCCTGTCCGGCTCCGCACCCGGACTGGTGCGGTAGTACCCGGTGATCATCGAGCGCAGCTCGTTCAGCGGCCCCGCCAGCACCACCATGATGATGTGGACGACGAAGAACAGCACCAGCAGCATCATGACGACGAAGTGGATGGTCCGCGCCGTCTGCCGGCCACCGAACACGTCCACCAGCCACGGCAGCGCCGCATCCATCCCGGGCGACATCGTGAGCCCGGTGAGCATGATCAGCGGAAACAGCACGATGAACACGCCGAAATAGGCGAGCTTCTGCAACGGCGCATAGCTCCGCCCATGGTGGAAGCGGAACCGCAGATGGTCCCAGATGTCCCGCGGCAGCGCCCGGAAATCCCGCGGCTTCAGGATGATGTCGCGCCACAGGTGCCGGTTGAGCAGCGAGGCGAGCAGCCACACCGCCAGCGCCCCCACCAGCATCCAGGCGAAGAAGAAATGCACCACCCGCCCGGTGGCGAGGTCGCGGAAGCTGGGAATCGTCGCCCAGCCGGGGAAGCCGACGAATTGCGGCCGCGCCTCGTCCCCGCTCATCCCGAGCACGCCGGTGGTGTCGAACTTCTGCCCGAAGATGGTGGTGAAGCCGCGCGGCCCGGCATCGGTGTTCTCGGCCCCGATCCGCAGGATGGCGTTGTCGAACTCGAATCCCGACTGGTGACCGACATAGAGGGCGGGATGCGCGTTCCAGATCTGCAGTCCGCTCAGCAGCAGGAAGAACAGCGCGATCGCCCACACCCAGTGGGTGACCCGCGTGAAGATCGACTGCCGGTAGATCAGCGGCCCCTTGGGCCTGGCCGGTCGAACCTGCTCCTCGATGGCAACCGCCTGGTCGTTCATGCCTCCACCCTTGCGCCCTGTCCGCCCGCTTAGCAACGGGAGGACAGCGCGCCACGGTTTCAGATCACGCACACATTGTCGCGAGGGTGGTGCGCCCTATTCGCCTCGCGCCGCCCAGTTCACCCCGCGGCGCAGGATCGTCGCCATGTTGGGGTTCTCGAATTCCGTCGCCCGGTGCCCGAGCGTCGAGTGGAACACCTTGCCCGCGCCGTAGTGCCGTTTCCACACCACCGGCATCACCACGTCCTTGGTCCAGGCCGCGTGCTCGCCCGAGAACGTCGTCGTGGCGAGCACTTCGACCGAGGGGTCCATGTGCATGTAGTACTGCTCGGACGTGTAGGGGAACGAGGCCGGGATTCCCTGCATGATGGGGTCCTCGGGCTTGGTCACGTCCACCGTGTAGTCGATGATGTTGCCGGGGTGCGCCACCCATTGCCCGCCGACCACGAACTGATACTCCACCGCATCGCGGAAGGCGTCGCTCATGCCGCCATGGTGGCCGGCAAGACCCACGCCGCCCTCGATTGCCTTGACCAGGTTTTGCAGCGGTTCCTTCTCGATCTTGCTCATCGTGTAGATCGGGATGATGAGACTCAGCTGCTGGATCGCCGGGTCGGCGAGCACCGCGAGATCCGTCTCCACGCGCACCGAGAAACCGTCCTCGTGCAGCCATCGCCGGTAGATCGCCGCGCACTCTTCCGGGTCATGCCCGTTCCACCCGCCCCAGACGATCAAAGCACTGCGCATCGGAAATCACTCCCGCCCAAAACGGCGCGGAGAGTAGCCGAAACGAGTGCTTAGTCCAGTGGCCAAGTCGGCATTTCCGTCAGCGATGCGTGGCAAATGCCCACAGTTTCAGCACCGCGAAGTTCACGCCTGCGGTCACTCCCAGCACGATCAGCGAGCCGACCGCGGTGCCGATTCCGAGCACCGAGTAGCAGAGCCACGAGAACAGCGAGACGAGCCCGATTGCGCTCACCTGCACGGCGGCGTAGCGCGGAAACGCCTGCCCGTGCGCCACTTCGGACCGGAAGCTCAGGCGCCGGTGCAGCAGGTAGACCGGCCCGATGAACGCCGCATAGCAGAGCGCTGCCATCCCCCAGTCCGGCAGCCCGGTGCGCAGCGAAATCATTGCCGTCGTCACCGCCGCCAGGGCCAGCGTCGCGCCGCCGCCAACCGCGAGGAACCACACCAGCTCCGTCGCCACCGGCCGCTCGCTCGTCTGCTCCAGCGCGTCTCGCATCAGGCTCTCCAGCGACAGGCTCATCGGCGCGTTTCCCTGCGGCCCGCAGGCACGGCCTGCCGCATCATCGCTCAGCCGGCTTGCCAAATCATTGGCAGCGACTGCCGAGGCCGGCTGATGGTTGCCGCTCGATGAACATGAATGCGCCTTCCCTCTTTCCGCGCCCGGTGAACTTGCTAAGCTCCCCTCGTCACTGACTTGCGCAGCGGACTTTCAGGGAGAGGTCCGGACGTTGTGACAGCAGCGTTGCAAGCCAGTGCCAGAAGCATCCGCGGGATACCAAGCCAAAGGACAGGATAGGGACATGAAACGACTTCTGTTGGGCGCTACGGCGCTGGCACTCACCGCCGGATTTACCGGCGCAGCGCAGGCCGAGTTCTCGCTGAGGATCCTGCACATCAACGATTTCCACTCGCGCTTCGAATCCATCACCGGCAGCGATTCCACCTGCAACGCGGAAGGCGAACAGAAGGGCGAGTGCTTCGGCGGCATTGCCCGGCTGAAGACCGAGATCGACCTGAAGAAGCAGGAAGCCCGTGACGCCGGCGAGAACGTCGTGCTGCTCTCGGCCGGCGACAACTTCCAGGGCTCGCTGTTCTACACCGAGTACAAGAGCCAGATCGTCGCCGACTTCATGAACGACATGGGCTTCGACGTGGTCGCTACCGGCAACCACGAGTTCGACGACGGCCCGGCCGAGTTCGCGAAATTCCTCGCCGCCGCCAAGTTCCCGATCATCGGCGGCAACTACGACACCACCGCCGACCCTGACCTCAAGGGTCGCCCGAGCGGCGTCATCGTCCTCAACATCGCCGGCGAGCAGGTCGGCGTCATCGGCGCCACCACCGAGGAGACGCCGGAGATCGCCACGGTCGGCGACGTGAAGTTCGAGAGCGTCACCGAGTACGTGAAGGGCGCCGTCGGCGCGCTGGAGAAGGCCGGGGTCAACAAGATCATCGTCCTCTCCCACATCGGCTATCCGGTCGACCAGAACCTGGGCAAGGCGGTATCCGGCATCGACCTGATCGTCGGCGGCCACACCCACACCTTCCTCGGCGACGTGCCGGGCTCGGTTGGTCCCTACCCCACCATCGTCAAGAACCCCGACGGCAAGGACGTCCCCATCGTCACCGCCGGCCAGTACGGCAAGGTGCTCGGCGACATCAAGGTGACCTGGGACGATGCCGGCAACGTCACTTCTGCCGAAGGGGCGCCGATCCTGCTCGATGCCTCCGTCAAGCCCGACCAGGGCTTCGTCGACCGCATCGCCGAGGCCGGCAAGCCGCTCGAAGCGCTGAAGGCCAAGGTCGTCGGCAGCGCCACTGCCGAGATCGTCGGCGACCGCAACGTCTGCCGCGTAGAGGAATGCTCGATGGGCAACCTGGTCGCCGACGCACAGCTCGACCGCGTCAAGGACCAGGGCGTCACCATCTCGATCGCCAACTCGGGCGGCCTGCGCGCCTCGATCGACGCCGGCGACATCACCATGGGCGAAGTGCTGACCGTGCTGCCCTTCTCCAACACGCTCGCCACCTTCCAGATCAAGGGCTCGGGCATCATCGAGGCGCTGGAGAACGGCCTCAGCCAGATCGAGGACATCGCCGGCCGCTTCCCGCAGGTCGCCGGCCTCAAGTACACCTTCGACAAGACCAAGCCGGCCGGCTCGCGCCTCGTCGGCGACGTGCTGGTGCAGGATGGCGGCAACTGGGCGCCGATCGATCCTGACAAGGTGTACGGCGTCGTGACCAACAACTACGTCCGCGGCGGCGGCGACGGCTACGAGGTGTTCGCCACCCAGTCCACCGAGGCCTACGACTTCGGCCCGCCGCTCGAGGACGTGCTGGCCGACTACATCGCCAAGCAGGGCGGCACCTACACCCCCTACACCGACGATCGCATCACCGACGCTTCTCCGGCCGCTGCCGCCGAACCGGCCGCTCCGGCCGCCGCTCCTGCCACCGAGGCCCCGGCCGCCGCTCCTGCGGCCGAAGCTCCGGCTGCCCCCGCTGCCGAAACCCCCGCGGCTCCCGCCACGGAGAGCCCGGCCGCTCCGGCCAACCCTTCGGCCATGGAGGCCCCGGCCATGCAGGCTCCGGCAATGGAAGTGGTCCCGGCCGTCCCGGCCCCTGCCGCGCAGTAAGCCGCGCCACCGGCACATTCTGGAGGGGCGCCCTTGTGGCGCCCCTTTCTTGTTCGGGCCAATTTCACCCCGATTTCACCCCACCATCCAGACTTCACCGGCCCCTGCTGCGATCTTCGCTGCATCAGATCGACAGGGGCCGACAATGACCATCAGCACCTACGAGCCGTCAGTCGCCCGCCCGCCCCGCCCTTCGCTTGCCGCGATCTTCCACGCCCTCGCCGCCCTGCCCGGGCGTCTTGCCCAGGGCCTCCGGCACGACGAGCTGGACGGCATGAGCCCCGGCCAGTTGGCCGAACTCGGCCTCGGCCGCTCCGTCGAACCGGCCTGCTGGCTCGATGGCGGCCACACCGGCCTTCCCGCCGCGATCACCTACCACGCGGCGCCGACCGATCGGTGAGCGCCACACGCCGGCGCACTGGCACAGCGGGGCCGATTTCGGCATGATCGCCGGGTTCTCGACGGAAACGCTGCCCATGTCGGTTTTCAGTTTCGCCGGGCATACGCTGGATCTGGGGCAAGGCCGGCTGCGCAACGCCGCCGGCGACGTAATGCTCCGCCCCAAGTCGCTGGCACTCCTGACCTACCTGCTGCGCAACCCCGGCCGGGTCGTGCCGCGCGACGAGCTGATTGGTGCCATCTGGCCCGATGTGATCGTCTCCGACGATTCCGTCAGCCAGTGCCTCAAGGACATCCGCGCTGCTCTGGGCCCCGGCGCCGAGGGCCTGATCCGCACCGTCCCGCGCCGCGGGTTCGTCCTCGACGAGGCCCGGCTCGAGACGCTGGACGGCGTACCGGCCGCCGACCCCTCGCCCACCCTCGCCTCGCTAGCCGTGCTGCCGTTCGAGACCGTGACCGGCCACGAGTGGCTCGCCGACGGCCTCGCCGAGGACATCACTACCGCCCTCGCCCGCAGCCGCCGGCTCAAGGTGGTGTCGAAGAGCTACAGCTTCGCCTACCGTTCCCCCGAACGCCGGGGCGACGAGATCGCCCGTGCCCTCCACGTTTCGCACCTGCTCGAAGGCAGCGTCCGGCTCTCCGGCGATCGCACCCGCGTCTCCGTCCGCCTGCTGGTCGGCGCCACCGGCGAGCTGCTCTGGGCCGAGCGCTTCGACCGGCTGCTCTCCGACATCTTCGCCCTCCAGGACGAGATCACCGAGGCGGTGGTCCGCCACCTCGAGCTCGAGCTGCTCCCCGAGGAGCGCCGCGCCATCCGGCAGGCGCGCACCACCAGCATCGAGGCCTACGACTACGAACTGCGCGGCCGCCAGCTCGCGGTCGTGCTGACCAGGAACTACCTCGTCCCGGCCCGCCGCCTGTTCGCCAAGGCGGCCGAGCTCGACCCCGGCTACGCGCGCGCCCATGCCGGCATCGCCATCTGCGACTGCTACCTGCGCGACTGGCACAGCCAGGACGCCGCGCCCGATGCCATCCTCGCGATCGCCGAGCGTGCCATCGCCCTCGATCCCTCGCTCTGCGACGCGCATGCCGCCCGCGGCTTCGCGCTCTTTTGCGCCGAGCGCTACGAGGAGGCCCGGCAGGCCTTCCGCACCGCACTCGCCATCGATCCCAATTCCTACGAGGCCAACCTGTTCTTCGCCATGAGCCTCGCGCGCTTCGGCGCCGACCGCGACGAGATCCTCGATGCCTTCCGGCTCACCACGCGCCTCGGGCCCGGCGACTACGTGTCGCCGATGATGGTCTCGAGCTTTCTCGACCAGGACGACCCCGAACGGCTCGACTGGGCCAGGACGGCGCTCGATCGCGCCACCAGGGCCGCCGACCTGCATCCGGAGAACGCCGCGCCGCTGCATCGCGGCGCCGTCGCGCTGGCACACCTGGGCGAGCGCGACAGGGCCTTCGCCTGGTTGGCGCGTGCCCTGGTGATCGATCCCGACGACTTCGTCGCCCATGTCAACGCCGGCTGCGTCCACGCCCTGCTCGGCAATCCCGACACGGCGCTCGATCACCTCGAGATCGCCGTCCGGCACGTTCCGCAGAACACCATCGACATGCTGCGCAACGATCCGGACTTCGCCGGCCTCAGGGCGCACCCGCGCTTCGACCAGGTGCTGCCGCCGCGTCCCGCCAGCCGGTAATAATCATCGGCGTGCACCTTTTTGCTGCCTTGACGCTCTTTGCGCCCACCCCCCATAACTTCGGTGCACTGGAAATTTCCCTTCTGGATGCGGAACTTGCGCACGGGAGAGCGCGAGGAGGAGGAGACATGCGGCCTGTTCGTGTCCGTCACCGACGGGCTGGCTATGCCATCACTCTCGCGCTTGCGGAGACGCGTCGTGGCGGCTGATCCCGCGACGCTCGAAGCGCGCCTGCCCCCTCGCTTCCGCTCCCCGCCGCCGCCGGTTCGGGCGCCGAAGCGGTCCGGTCCCCCGAGCCTCACCCCCTACCTGTTCCTCATCCCCGCCTTCCTCGTGTTCGGCGGTTTCATCATCTATCCGCTGATCGACGGGGTCGCGACCGCCTTCACCGACCGCGTCATCGCGCGGGGCGGGCAGTTCGTCGGCTTCGACAACTTCGTGGCCCTGTTCGGCGACGAGATCTTCCTCCGCGCCGCCTGGAACTCGCTCGGGCTCACCCT
>JBQCFF010000442.1:0-3636 GCA_051959485.1 Devosia sp.
GCCTCCTTCATGCCGTCGGTCACCTCGATCCGATCGGCCTGGTAGAGCGTGCCCTGTTCGTCGCGGATGGTGACGTTGCCCTCGCAGATGACGCTGCCGGAACCCTGCGCGTAGCGCAGCGAGTCGCAGCTCACCGACCAGCCGGAATAGTTCATCACCACCCGCCCGGTGGCGCTGATGACGTCGCTGAGGGAGTCGTAGTTGAGCGTGTTCGCCTCGACCTCGGCAGGCGCGCCGGGCTCGGGCAAGCGCGTGAAGAAGTCCGGCGGGAGGAACTGGGCGTTGGCCACCGGGGCGAGGGCAAATGCGGCCAGCAGGGCAACGGCCAAAGCGCCGCCGCGGCGCTGCAGGCGCGCTACGCTTCCCCGGTCGCGGCGCTCGCTACTCACGTCCGCCCGTCTTCCCTGTTGAGCAGCACCGTCACCCCGGCAACGATCGTTACCAGGGCCGGCCCGAAAACGGCGACTGCCGGCTGGATCACCCCGGCATCCCCGGCGCGCCCCGCCATTTCCGTCACCACATAAACCACAAATCCAAGAACGATGCCATAAAGCACCGTTCCGCCATACTTATTCGTCCTTCGATAACCGGCCGTAAATGCGAAGGCAATGACCAGCGAACCACACAATGCGGCCGGCAAACCGAGCAGCTTGAGGAATTGCGTCATGGTCTCCGCCCGCTCGGCCGGGTCATTGAGACCCGTCGCGAGCGTCGCGGCAAGCTCATACACGGTCATGTCCTGCACCGAGCGCAGTCTTGCCCGCATGTCGCCGAGGGAAGTGCTGGTGGGCAGGCGGAAGTCGGTAAGCGATTCCACCGGCCGGTTGGAGGCGTGGCGGGTCGCCACAGGCATCACCCATTCGCCGCCGACCAGCTCGGCAGTTTCCGCCTCGATCCGCTCGTGCGGCAGGTCGAGCATGAAGACCGAGACGCTCCCCAGCGCCGCACCGCCCGGGTGCACGTAGCCGGCCTCGACGATGTAGCGCACGGGGCCGGTCCGTTCCTGCATCCAGAACTCGCCATCGCGGGTCTGCGCGTCGCCGCCATCGGCGGTGAGGCTGCGGTCGAGCGTCACCACGACGGGGTGGACGCTCAGCGACAGGGCGACCCCGGCGAAGAGCGCCACGGCGAGCGGCGCCCGCATCAGCCGCCAGACCGAAGCACCCGAGGCATTGATCACCGTCAGCTCGCGGGTGGTCTGCAGGGCGAGAAGCCCGGTCACCGCACCCACCAGCACGGTCAGCGGCAGCGTCTCGAGGATCCAGCGCGCCGACCTGACTGCGATGGCGAGGACGGCGACACCGGGGCCGCCGAGCCGCATCAGCGCCGAAAAGCGGGAGGTCGAGAGCGATTCGACCAGCAGCACGAGCCCGTACATGATGGCGAGGGTGAGCCCGATGCTGCCCAGCAGACGCCGGACGATGACCCAGTCGATCCGGTTCATGCCGGGGCTCCCCGGGGACGCCACAGCATCGAGCGGAGGCGGAGGGCAAGGATCAGCGCCGAGATGGCGATCAGCGTCGTCACCCCGATCGTCGGGCCCAGCGGCGTGCTGCCCGACCCGTAGCTGTGGATCACCCGCTCGAAGAAGGCGGCGCCCAGGACGACGATCTCGATCGGGACGAGGGAGGCGCGCCGGCGGCCGCTGGGAAAGGCGGCGATCGCCGCCACGAAGATACAGAGCGCAATCACCCTGAGACCTTCCACCGTGCGTTCGGCGAGCTGGTTCAGCCCGGCTTCCGTCCAGCCGTCGCCGATCGCGTTGGCGACGATTGCGATGCTGGTGACGTTGGTGGTGTCGGGACCCTTGTCGGCCGCGCCGGTCAGCCGTTCGAGCGCCATGTCGTAGCGCTCGAAGCCGATCTCGGAGAACTTGCCGTCGGGATTGCGGTACTGGATCGTGCCGTTGCGCAACTGCAGCGCGTAGCCGACATCGTCGGCGCTGATCAGTGCCGAGTCGGAGATGTAGGTGCGGCGGGTCGGCTCGCGCCGGTCGTCGGCGAAGAACGAGGTGATCTCGCCGCCGGCCCCGCGGGCGCCGATGGTGATGGTGACGCCGTCGGCCAGTTCGGCGAAGCGGTTGGGCACCAGCGAGCGCCCGACCAGATCGGCGGCGAAGCGGGTGCGGATCTGGTCGCGCTCGCGCGTCGCGGCCGGGTCGATGATATGGGCGACGAGCAGCAGCAGCAGCGCGCCCAGCGCCGCGTAGATGGCAATGGCGCCGAGCAGCACCGGCAGCCGCTGGCTGGCATGCAGGATGTGCAGCTCGCGCGTCCCCTGCAGCGTGCGCAGCGAGCGGGCGAGGCCGATGGCGATGCAGACATAGAGAAAGGCGGTGCCGACCGAAGGCATGGCCAGCACCACCTCGGCCATCAGCGAGAGCAGGCCCTGCGCGCGGACGGACCCGATGTCCACGACCCGGAGGCACTCGACCAGAAAGAGGATGCTGATCGCTACCGAGAACAGGGCCGTGGCTTCAGCGGCGAAAAGTCCGAGAAGGTAGCGCGTCAGTCGATTCATGCCCGCCCGAAGACCCCGACCGGGCGGCGGCCCGGCGACGGGCGGACTCTGCCTTTCCGGCATCCGGCTGGCAAGCGGGGGCGGCGATCTCCGGGTCAACCGCTCACACCTTGCTGTTGCGGGATTGACGCCCTGCCTGTGGGCGGTATCTCTGACGGCACCCCATCTTCGGCGCCGCTTTTCTCCGCGCCCTTCCAAGGTTCCTCTCCATGCCGCATGAGCTCTCCGTCAAAACCGCCGCGCTGCCGGTGAAGGCCACCGGCGCGCTGGTCGTCTACGTCGCCGAGGAGGCGCAGCCGGAAGGCGGGGCCGCGGCGGTATGGCAGGCGACCGGGCTCGACTGGCAGAAGCTGGCGACGGCGTCCGGCTTCAAGGGCAAGCAGGGGCAGGTGCTCGACCTGCTGGCGCCGCCAAACCTCGAGGCGCAGCGCCTGCTGGTGCTGGGCAGCGGCAAGCCGGGGCAGGGGACCAGCCTCAGCGCCTGGACCGATCGCGGCGGTTCGCTCGCCAGCAAGCTGATGGCGCTGAAGATCGGCAAGGCCGCAGTGCTGCTCGACGAGGAAGCGGCGACGCCGGATCGCGTGGCCGAACTCGCCGCCGGCCTGACGCTCCGGCACTACCGCTTCGATCGTTACAAGGCGGCATCCAAGGATGACGGCGACAACGGCTTGGCGGTGACCCTGCATGTCGGCGCCAAGGCGGCGGTCGACAAGGCGATGGCCGACCGGCTGGCGGTGGCCGAGGGGCAGATCCTCGCCCGCGACCTGATCCACGAGCCGCCGAATGCGCTCGGCACCGAGGAGTTCATGCTCCGCGCCCGGCAGCTTTCGGACCTCGGCCTCGAGGTCGAGGTGCTGGACCGCGCCGCGATGGAAAAGCTCGGCATGGGCGCGCTGCTGGCGGTGGCGCAGGGCTCCGACCGCCCGCCCTACCTCGTGATCATGCAGTGGAAGGGCGGCAAAACGGGCGAGGCGCCGCTCGCCTTCATCGGCAAGGGCGTGGTGTTCGACACCGGCGGCATCTCGCTGAAGCAGGGCGCCGGCATGGAGGACATGAAGGGCGACATGGGTGGCGCCGCGGCCGTCATCGGCCTGATGCAGGCGCTCGGCACCCGCA
>JBQCFF010000443.1:0-6969 GCA_051959485.1 Devosia sp.
TACGGCGAGAACCCGCACCAGTGGGCCGCCTTCTACACCACCGGCGAGGCGCGGCCGGGCGTCGCCACGGCGCGGCAGGTGCAGGGCAAGTCGCTGAGCTACAACAACCTCAACGACACCGACGCGGCGTTCGAGCTCGTCTCCGAGTTCCCGGCCGAAACGCCGGCCGTCGCCATCATCAAGCACGCCAACCCCTGCGGCTTCGCCGTCGGGTCCTCGCTGATCGAGGCCTACCGGCTGGCGCTCCGCACCGATCCGGTCAGCGCCTTCGGCGGCATCGTGGCGCTGAACGGGGTGATCGACGAGGCGACGGCGGTCGAGATCGTGAAGGTCTTCACCGAGGTGATCGTCGCCCCCGACGCCACGGAGGAGGCGATCAGGATCATCGCCGCCAAGAAGAACCTGCGCCTTTTGCTCACCGGCGCGCTGGCCGATCCGAAGGCCGACGGGCTCACGGTGAAGTCGCTCGCCGGCGGGCTCCTGGTACAGGGCCGCGACAACCGCAACGTCGACGACACCGAGTTCCGCGTGGTGACGAAGAAGGCCCCAACCGAGGCTGAACTGCGCGACCTGAAGCTCGCGATGAAGGTCGCCAAGCACGTCAAGTCGAACGCCATCGTCTATGTGAAGGACGGCGCCACGGTCGGCATCGGCGCCGGGCAGATGAGCCGGCTCGATTCCAGCCGCGTGGCCCATCGTAAGGCCATCGACGCGGCCCAGGCGGCCGGCCTCGAGGGCGCGCTGACCAAGGGTTCGGTGGTGGCGTCCGACGCTTTCTTCCCGTTCCCCGACGGCATGCTCGCCGCAGTGGAGGCCGGAGCCACCGCCGTCATCCAGCCGGGCGGCTCGGTGAACGACCAGGCGGTGATCGACGCCGCCGACGCCGCCGGCATCGCCATGGTGATGACCGGCATGCGCCACTTCCGGCACTAGCTAGTGCGGGCGGTACACCTGCAGGCCGAGCCTTTGCATGTGGTCGTAGTCACGGTCCCGATGCAGCAGCTGATGCCCGTGCTCGATGCAGTACGTGCCGATGATGAGGTCGACGGTGCTGCGGATGGTGACCCCCTGGAAGCGGAGGTGGCGGTAGTTCCATGCCGCCCGGGCTGCGATTTCGGGGTCGAGCATCTGCACCAGGTTGAAGCGCCGCAAGTCGGCCTCAGTCTTGCGAGCGGCCGCTTCCGTACGAACGCCGCGCAGGACCTCGAGCAGCACGACGTCGCCCAGCAGGATCTGATTTCGGTCGCCGATCGCCAGGAACGCCTGCACGTGCGGATTGGCCGCGCCCGCAAGAACCCCGATCCAGACCGAACTGTCGACGACTATCATTTCTCGTCGTCGGGGTAGTAAACCGTACCATCCTCGCTGAACTGCCGCTCCTGCATCGCAGGCGCGTCCCAGCCAATTCCGCGCAGCCTTTCGAGGGCCTCACGCAGTTCTTCATTTCGCACAGTACGGCGCATGGCCTCTTCCACTGCCGCCTTCTTGGTCGTCAGCCCGGTGGCGCGCATGGTGGCCTGCATCAACTCGTCATCGATATCGATATTGGTGCGCATCATGGCCTCGATGTGTATAACTCCGACCAAATATACACATCGACCGCTGCCATCTCAAGCGCTCCGGGCCAGGTCGCTCAGCAGCCCGGCCGCCACGCTCAGCCGTGACACCGTCATCTCGCCTTCGGTGAGGCTGCGGACCGCGTCGGCGACGCGGCCGATCGCTTCCGGACGGCCCTTGCGCCAGCGCTCCAGCCGGCCGGCGACATCGCCGCCACGCAGCGCCAGCACGTCGGCGGCGAGGTCGCGCTGGCCGCGGGCGAGGTTGGCGAGCGCCCGGTCGAGGGCCATGCGGTCGAACCGGTCGGCCAGCACGATGGCGTTGCCCTCCTCGATCACCCGGCCGAGGCCGAACGCCTCGAGCACGCCGAAGAACGCCGCGGCCGCCTCGGGCACCGTCGCCCCCGTCTTCTCCGCCACCAGCACGATGTCGGTCGCGAGCGACAGCACCGGCAGTTCGGCGAAGCGCCGGGCGAGGTCGCGCTCGACCCGCGCCGCCTGCAGCCGTTCCAGCCGTTCGCTCACCCGCTTTTCCAGCCACGGTCCGAGCAGGCTGCCGAGCAACAGCCGCACGTCGGCAATGCCCGCGGCGTAGCGCTCGACCAGCGGCGCCAGCCCGCCTTCGAAGCTGCCGTTGCGCAGGAACCAGAGCGACTCGCGCCTGAGCAGCGCCTGCACCTCGGCGTAGAGCACCAGCTGCGTCGGCCCGGGCACCCGGCCGTCGAGCGCGTCGATCTGCCGGTTGAGCTCCGGCGTCCCGTACACGTCGCGCGCCGCGGCGTAGGCGGCGGCGATCTGGCCGGCATCGGCACTGGTCGCCGCGGCGAGCTCGTTGACGAAAGCCGGACCGCCGCGGTTCAGCATGGCGTTGCTGAGCACCGTGGCGATCACCTCGCGGCGGAGCCGGTGGCCGGTGACGGTGTCGGGGAAGGTCTCGATCAGCCGATCGGGGAAATAGCGGTAGAGCTCCCTGCCGAGATACGGATCGTCCGGCACGCCGCTCGCGAGCAGCGCGGCGTTCACCGTGTTCTTGGCGTAGGCGAGCAGCACCGCAATCTCCGGCCGGGTGAGGCCCTTGCCGGCCTGGCCGCGGGCGCGCAAGGCGGCGTCGTCGGGCAGGAACTCGACCGTGCGGCTCAGTTCGCCGGCATGCTCCAGCGCCTCGATCAGGCTGACATGCTCGGGGAAGGCGCTCACCCCGCGCTGCTCCTCCACCGACAGCGCCAGCGTCTGCAGGTAGTTGTTGCGCAGGCAGAGCGCCGCCACCTCGTCGGTCATCGAGGCGAGGAACTCGTTGCGCACCTGCGTCGTCAGCTGCCCGGTGCGGGTCAGCGCCCCGAGCGCGATCTTGATGTTCACCTCGAGGTCGGACGAGTTGACGCCGGCCGAGTTGTCGATGGCGTCGGTATTGATGCGGCCGCCCTGCCGCGCGTACTCGACCCGGCCGAGCTGCGTCACCCCCAGGTTGGCGCCCTCGCCGACCACCCGGGCGCGGATGTCGGCGCCGTTGACCCGCACCGCATCGTTGGCCTTGTCGCCGACCTGCGCATCGGTTTCGGCCGAGCTCTTCACATAGGTGCCGATGCCGCCGAACCAGAGCAGGTCGACCTCGGCCCTGAGGATGGCGCGGATCACGTCGGCGGGGGAGACCGGCTCGTTGCCCAGCCCCAGCGCCCGCCGTGCCTCGGCGAACAGCGGCACCACCTTTAGCGAGCGCGAATAGACCCCGCCGCCCTTGCTCAGCAGCTCGGCATTGTAGTCCTGCCAGCTCGAGCGCGGCAGCTCGAACAGCCGCCGGCGCTCGGCGAGGCCGGTCGCCGAATCGGGATCGGGGTCGATCAAGATGTCGCGGTGGTCGAACGCCGCCACCAGCCGGATCTGCGGCGACAGCAGCATGGCGTTGCCGAACACGTCGCCCGACATGTCGCCGACGCCGACCACCGTGAACGGAGCCGCCTGGATGTCGCGGTCGAGCTCGCGGAAGTGCCGCTTCACCGCCTCCCAGCCGCCGCGGGCGGTGATGCCCATCTCCTTGTGGTCGTAGCCGGCCGAACCGCCCGAGGCGAAGGCGTCGCCGAGCCAGTAGTCGCGGTCGATGGCGATGGCGTTGGCAGTGTCCGAGAAGCTGGCCGTGCCCCTGTCGGCCGCCACCACCAGATACGGGTCGTCGCCGTCGCGGCGCACCACGTCGGGCGGCGGCACCACCGCGTCGGCCTCGAGGTTGTCGGTCACGTCGAGCAGGGTGGAGACGAAGATCCGGTAGCAGGTGGTGCCCTCGCGCAGCACCGTCTCGCGGTCGGCCCCGGCCGGCATCTGCTTGGGCACGAAGGCACCCTTGGCGCCCACCGGCACGATGATGGCGTTCTTCACCTGCTGCGCCTTCACCAGGCCCAGCACCTCGGTGCGGAAGTCCTCCGGCCGGTCCGACCAGCGCAGGCCGCCGCGCGCGATGGGGCCGAAGCGCAGGTGCAGGCCCTCGACCCGCGGCGAGTAGACGAAGATCTCGCGGTAGGGCCGCGGCTCGGGCAAGGCGTCGAGCTTGCTGCAGTCGAACTTCAGCGCCAGCGCCGGCCGGCGGGCGCCGGACTGGTCGCGCTGGTAGGCATTGGTGCGCACCACCGCCTCGGTGAGGTTGAGATAGCGGCGGAGGATGCGGTCCTCGTCGAGCGAGGTGGTGGCGTCGACCGCGGCGGCGATGGTGTCGCGCGCCTGCGCCGTCGCCCGCTCGCGGTGCCCGGCGAAATGCGGATCGTTCTCGGCGTGGAACAGCGTCACCAGCGCCTCGGCGACCCCGCCGTGCCGCGCCAGCACGGCGTTGAGGTAATCGCGGGAGTAGGGGATGCCGACCTGCTTGAGGTAGCGGGTCAGCGCCCGCAGCACCTCGACGTCGTCCCAGCTGAGCCCGTGCAGGGTGGTGAGGGCGTTGAGCGCATCGCTCTCCGCCTCGCGCCGCCACACGGCGAGGATGGCGTTCTCGATCTTCTCGCCGAGCGTCCGGTCGCCGAGGTCGAGCGTCCCGTCCACCTCGAGCTGCATGTCGTGGATGAAGGTTTCGGTGCCGTGCGCCGGGGCGATCGTCGCGGTGTCCTCGTCGATGACGCGGAAGCCGAAATTCTCCAGCATCGGCACCCGGTCGCTGAGCGGGATCGGGGTGCCGCGGTGGTAGACCTTGAGCCCGATCGGGCTTTCGCGCCCCTCGCGCGTCCCGAGCCGCAGCGCGATGGCCCGCTGGTCGGGCAGCAGCTTGATGATCTCGATGTCCTCGAGCGCCGCCTTCGCCGAGTTGCTGGCCTGGTAGGCGGGCGGGAACGCCTCGAGGTAGTCAGCCACGGCGGTCAGGTCATCGGCGGCCGATTTCAGCCTGTCGCCGAAGGTGCGGATGCGCTGGGCCACCCCGGCCTCGAGCGCCTCGCGGCTCGGCGTCGGCGTCCTGCCGCCATCGCGCCCGATGATGAACTGCACCCGCACCAGGTCGCCCTCGGGGAAATGCGGGTAGAAGGCCGAGACGCGGCCGTCATACTCGTCGGCGAGATACGCCCCGATCCGGGCCCGGACTTCGGAATCGTAGCGGTCGCGCGGCACGTAGACGAGCACCGAGACGAAGTTGTCGAAGCGGTCGATGCGCGACAGTACCCGCACCCGCGGCCGGTCGCCGAGCTGCGCGATGAGCGTCGCGAACTCGAACAGCTGGTCCTCGCCGATCTGGAACAGTTCTTCGCGCGGAAAGGTGTCGAGCGCGTTCATCAGCGCCTTGCCGGCGTGGCCCTGCGGGTCGTGGCCGGCGCGGCGCAGCACCTCGCCGACCTGCTTGCGGATCAGCGGCACCTCGGTGTTCGGGCTCGCATAGGACATCGAGGTGAAGAGGCCGAGGATGCGCAGCTCGCCCGCCGGGTCGCCCTCGGCGTCGTAGAGCTTGACCCCGATATAGTCCATGTAGCCGCGGCGGTGGACGCGCGACTTGATGTTCGCCTTGGTGACCAGCAGCGGCGCCGGCTCGGCGAGGAAGGCGGCGTGCTGCTCGGTCATCTCGACATAGTGCCGGCCCGAGCGCAGGAACAGCACGTTGGGATCCTCGAGAATGCCGAGCTCGCTGTCGTGCACCGGCACCAGCCGCCTCGCGCCCGCCTCGCCCTCCAGCCGGTACTCACGCATGCCGAGGAAGGTGAAGTTGTGCTCGGCCAGCCAGCCGAGGAAATGCATCGCCTCGGCGATCTGCGCCGGCGGCGCCTTGGGCGGGTGGTCGTGCCAGTCCTCGACGGCCTTGCGCACCCGCTCCAGCATCGGCCGCCAGCCGGCGACGGCGCGGCCGACATCGGTGAGCGTCGCCTCGATCTCGCCCTTCATCGCCTCGCGCACCACCAGGTCGGGCAGCGGGTCGATCTCGATGTGGAGGAAGCTCTCGAGCCGGCTGCCCGGTCCAGGCCCCTCCAGCACCCGATAGGTCGCGGGGTCGAACTGCAGCACCGGATGGATCAGGGCGCGCACCACCCCGCCATAGGCGCGCACCGCCGCCAGCACGCTGTCGACGATGAACGGCATGTCGGCGCAGAACACCTCGACGATATCGCGCCCGGCGGGCTGCTCGGCGGCGATCACGTGCACCGAGAAGCTGGCGAGCTCGCGCTTGCCCAGCCGGCCGTAGCTCTTGCGGAAGCGCTCCTCGAGCATTTCGGCGGTGAACGGGCGCAGGTCCTCGGGGTCGGTCGCCTCGGCCACGGCGCCGAGGAAGCGCGCGAAGCTCGGCTCGGTCGACAGGTAGCCCTGCGCTCGCGCGATCAGCGCCGCACGGGCATCGAAGGCTGCTGCTTCGTTCACGGTCACCCCCTTCTGCGCCCCGTCACACTGCGTCGGCACAGAGGCGTTGTCGAGGGGCACGAGCGGGTGGGCGCCGCGCAGGCCGGCCGCGGCCCGTGCCGCGGATCAATCGTCCGCGAGGCGGTACCCGCGACCTCCGGCCAGCTTGACCGGCCTTCCGCCCCGCCTTAAGTACCGCAGGTTACACCCCACCCCCGTTGGACCTTGTAGGAAAATGGCCGGCAAAACGCTGTACGATAAGATCTGGGACGACCACCTTGTTCAGAACAATGCGGACGGGACCAGCCTTATTTACATTGACCGCCACCTGGTCCACGAGGTGACGAGCCCGCAGGCCTTCGAGGGCCTGCGCATGAACAAGCGCAAGGTCCGCGCGCCCGAGCGCACGCTGGCGGTGGTCGACCACAACGTCCCCACCACCGACCGCTCGCTGCCCAACCCGGACCCGGAAAGCGCCATCCAGATCGAGACGCTGGCCGAGAACACCCGCGATTTCGGCATCGAATACTACGATCCGTTCGACAAGCGGCAGGGCATCGTCCACATCGTCGGGCCGGAGCAGGGCTTCACGCTGCCGGGCATGACCATCGTCTGCGGC
>JBQCFF010000444.1:0-5095 GCA_051959485.1 Devosia sp.
ATGATTATTTCATGACCAACGCGAGCCTGTCCGGACGCGGCAGCGCCTTGCAGCGGGACACCGAGGATAGCGACGATTGAACGAGTACTGGGGCGTTGACGCCGACCCCACCGCGCAGGGCCGCATCAAGGGTGCGCGTCCGGTCGCGGTGCTCGATATCGGCTCCAACTCCGTGCGCCTGGTCGTCTATGAGCGGCATGCCCGCTCGCTGACCCCGCTCTACAACGAGAAGACCGCCTGTGCGCTGGGGCGCGGCCTCGCGCAGACCGGCAAGATCGCCTACGAGAACATCGACCGGGCGCTGACCGCGATCCAGCGCTTCGCGCTCGTCTGCCGGCTGATGCGGGTGGGGACGACGTATGTGCTCGCCACCTCCGCGGTGCGCGATGCCTCGAACAGCCAGGCGTTCGTGGATGCGGTGGAAGCCATCATGCAGGCGCCGGTGAGCGTGCTGAGCGGCGAGGAAGAGGCACATTTCGCGGCGCTGGGGGCGATCTCCGGCATGCCCGACTTCGTCGGCATCGTCGGCGACCTGGGGGGCGGCAGCCTCGAGCTTTCGGCCATCGCCTCGGGGCGGGACGTGCCGGGCGAGACCTATGAGCTCGGCGTCATCCGGATGCAGGACGATTCCGGCCATTCGCCGCACAAGGGGCAGGCGCTCGCCAAGCGCCGGCTGAAGAAATCGAAGCTGCTGGACGGGCAGGGCGGTACCTTCTGCGCCATCGGCGGTACCTGGCGGTCGCTGGCCAAGGTGCACCAGGTGCTGCGCGAGTATCCGCTGCACATGGTGCAGCACTACGAGGTGAAGGCCGACGACCTGCTGGAGCTGTGCGAGCAGATCCTCGGCGAGTCCTCAGGCGGAAAAACCTATCCGGGGGCCGAGCACACGAGCTCGAGCCGGCGCGAGCTGGTCCCGTACGGGGCGGCGGTGATGATCGAGGTGCTGCGCGCCGGCAAGTTCGAGTCCGTGGTGTTCTCGGCGCTCGGTGTGCGTGAGGGCTACCTGTACGGGCTGCTCGATGAAACCGAACGCGCCGTCGACCCCCTGATGCAGCTGGCCGAACAGATGAACGTGCTGCGCTCGCGCGCGCCGGAACACGCCGAGGACCTGGTCCGCTTCACGGCCGGGTTGCTCGAGGCGCTGGGCGTGACCGAGACCAAGGAGGAAGCGCGGCTGCGGGAGGTCGTCTGTCACCTCGCCGATATCGGCTGGCGCGGCCACCCGGATTATCGCGGCGAGCAGGCCGTTGACCTGGTGGCCTACGGCGCCGCGACGGGCGTCGACCACCCCGGCCGGGCGTTCCTCGCCGAGGTGCTGGCGGTGCGCTACATGGGGCTGAAGCACAAGTCGATGAGCCATGACCTCATGGCCTTGTCGGGCTCGGCCGCGAGCCACCGGGCCCGGCTGATCGGCGCGGCTTTCCGCGTCGCCTACCCGATGTCGGCGGCGATGCCCGGCGTGCTGCCGCGCACCTCGTTCTCGGTCGAAGGGGAGACGCTGACGCTGCACCTGCCGACCGACCTCGCCTTCCTCGACGGCGAACACCTGCGCGGCCGGCTGGACCAGCTCGCCGGCGTCGCGTCGATCAAGACGACCGAGGTGGTGGTGGCGGGTTAGGGCCGTAAGCCGCGATCATGGCGTCGATGGCCGCCTCGAGGGGATCGAGGTGGTCGGTGTAGATGCGCCAGAGGACTTTTGGATCAATACCGTCATAGGCGTGCCGAAGGATGTTGCCGAGGTTGGTCACGTCCTTCCACGGAACGTTCGTTCCGAATGTCTCCCGCCATTCCGCCGGTATCCCGCGTGACGCGTCGCTCACGATTTCCAGATGCCGTTCAAAGAGCAGGCGCGTGTTCTTGTCGCCAGACACCTGTTCGAGGGTTAGCCCTCGAAGCAAGGAGCGGATGTCGGCGATGGAATCCTTGATGTGACTGGCTCGGTGCAGGGCGCGGTCAGTCGTCAAAAGACGATTACCTCGTCGCGCTGAACGGCCGATCTGAAATTGTCGTTCAGGCTGCGGCGCATAAGCAGGCTCGATTCGAGCCCAAGCTCATCTTCTATCAGGCCATAGATGCCGGCCAGATCGAGCAATGAAAACTTGTCGTCTGCCGCTGCGTGAAGATCCAGGACAAGGTCGATGTCGCTGTCGAGCCGATTGTCCCGCCGAGCGCGTGACCCGAACAGCGCGACATGGGACACACCGCGCCCCTCGAATTCTGGCCGCAGGCGCTGGAGTTCAGCGATGAGCTGTTCGCGGTCGAGGTTGCGCATAGCCGGCTCCTTTCGCCGGATATGTAGTCGATATGTGGCGGCTTTCCTAGGTTTGTGGCCGACCCTCGTGGTTCGACAGGCTCACCATAAGGGCTTGGCGGGGGAAGAAGTCGCTCCCCTCCCGCTCACTCCTCGTCGTCGTCGAGGATGTCGATCTCGATGACGCCACCATTGCTGGCGGCGAGGCCGACCTTGCCGTGCTTGATGGCAAGCGCCTTGTCGCCGAAGAGCTTGCGGCGCCAGCCCCTGAGGGCGGGGACGTCGGCGTCGTCGTCGAGCACCAGGGCATCGATGTCGTCGGAGGGGGCGATGATACGGCTGGCGACGCCGTGCTGCTCGGAAACCGCCTTGAGGAGGACGCGGACGAGATCGCCGACGGCGCCCTTCGGGGAGGGGCCGCGGTGGCGGTCGGGGAGCTTGGGCAACTCCTTCTTGTCGAGGGCCTCGACCTGCTTGAGCAGGCCGATGATCTCGCCGGCCGCACTCGAGCGGCCGAAGCCGCGCTGCACGGCGCGGAGCTTGTCGAACGCCTCGGCGGTGAGCGGGCGCTGCATCGCGAGCTCGATCAGCGCGTCATCCTTGAGGATGCGGCTGCGCGGCTGGTCGCTTTCCTGCGCCCGGCGCTCGCGCCAGGCGGCCAGCGCCTTGAGCGCCGCGACGTCGCGCGGCTTGTGGAGGCGGGCCTTGAGGCGTTCCCAGGCATGCTCGGGCTGCACGACATAGGTATGGATGGATTCGAGCACCGCGAGCTCGTCCTCCACCCAGTCCCAGCGGCCGGTATCGTCGACCTGCTTGATCAGCGTCTTGTACACGTCGCGCAGGTGCGTGACGTCGGCGAGGGCATAGACCTTCTGCTTGTCGCTGAGCGGCCGCGCCGACCAGTCGGTGAAGCGCGAGGACTTGTCGAGCTCGACATTGGTGATCGAGCGCACCAGGTTGTCGTAGGAGACGCTGTCGCCGAAGCCGCAGACCGAGGCGGCGACCTGCGTATCGAAGATGTTGGCCGGCACGTGCCCGGTGAGCTTGACGAAGATCTCGATGTCCTGCCGCGCCGCGTGAAAGACCTTGCGCACCTTGTCATTGGCGAGCAGCTCGAAGAACGGCGACAGGTCGAGGCCGGGGGCGAGGGGATCGATGAGAACCGCTTCGTCTTCGGTGGCCGCCTGGATCAGGCAGAGCTTCGGCCAGTAGGTGGTCTCGCGCAGAAACTCAGTGTCGACCGTCACGTAATCAAAACCGGCGGCCCGTTTGCTGAAGGCGGCGAGCACGTCGGTCGAAACAATCATGTCCATCAGGACTCTTTTCTCAACCGGACTGTGGACGGTTGAATAACAGGCGAATCCATAGGGTTCCAGCCTCGAATCGTCTGCACGGCCGGTAACCTTGACAAAGCGGCGGTGCCATGCGCTTGTCCCGCGCCTTACCCGCCTTTTCGAGACCTGAAATGACCGAGATGCATCGCTATCGCACCCACACCTGCGCCCAGCTGACGACGGCGGATGTGGGCAATAACGTGCGGCTCTCGGGCTGGGTGCACCGCATCCGCGACCATGGCGGCGTGCTGTTCATCGACCTGCGCGACCATTACGGCATCACGCAATGCGTGGTGGACCCGGATTCTCCGGCCTTTGCGGCGGCCGAGAAGCTGCGCGCGGAGTCGGTGATCCGCGTCGATGGCAACGTCAAGGAGCGGACGCCGGAGACGGCCAACCCGAACCTGCCGACCGGCGGCATCGAGGTGTTCATCCGCGAGCTGGAAGTGCTGGGCGCGGCGACCGACCTGCCGCTGCCGGTGTTCGGCGAGCCGGACTATCCGGAGGACATCCGCCTCCGCTACCGCTTCCTCGACCTCCGCCGCGAGACGCTGCACGCCAACATCGTGAAGCGCACCAGGATCATCGCCTCGATGCGGCGGCGGATGGGCGAGGTCGGCTTCGCCGAATACTCGACCCCGATCCTGACCGCGTCGTCGCCGGAAGGGGCGCGCGACTTCCTGGTGCCCAGCCGCGTGCACCAGGGCAAGTTCTTCGCCCTGCCGCAGGCGCCGCAGCAGTACAAGCAGTTGCTGATGGTCGCCGGCTTCGACCGCTACTTCCAGATCGCGCCCTGTTTCCGCGACGAGGACCCGCGCGCCGACCGCCTACCGGGCGAGTTCTACCAGCTCGACCTCGAGATGAGCTTCGTCACCCAGGAAGACGTCTGGAACACCATGACCCCGGTGATCACCGGCGTGTTCGAGGAGTTCGCCGACGGCAAGCCGGTGACCAAAGACTGGCCGCGCATCCCCTACGAGACGGCGGTGCGGAAGTATGGCTCGGACAAGCCGGACCTGCGCAACCCGATCGAGATGCAGGACGTCACCGAGCATTTCCGCGGCTCGGGCTTTGGCGTGTTCGCCAACCAGATCGCCTCGGACAGCAAGGTCGAGGTGTGGGCCATTCCGGCCAAGACCGGCGGCTCGCGCGCCTTCTGCGACCGCATGAACGCCTGGGCGCAGGGGCAGGGCCAGCCCGGCCTCGGCTACATCTTCTTCAAGGACGGCGCCGGCTCGGGCCCGATCGCCAAGAACGTCGGCGAGGAGCGGACCGCGGCGATCCGCGAGCAGCTGGGGCTGGGCGACGGCGACGCGGTGTTCTTCGTGCTCGGCCGGCCGGAGAAGATGTACAAGTTCGCCGGCGAGGCGCGGGTGAAGGTCGGGCTCGACCTGAACCTCACCGAGCTCGACCAGTTCAAGCTCTGCTGGATCGTCGACTTCCCGTTCTACGAGTGGAACGAGGAAGAGAAGAAGGTCGACTTCGCCCACAACCCGTTCTCGATGCCGCA
>JBQCFF010000445.1:0-11845 GCA_051959485.1 Devosia sp.
GGGGTTTGCGGGCGCGCGGGTGTGCCCGCCGTGCCCGGGGCCGCCCCCCCGATATTCGCCGCCCTTCGAGTGTTTTTCTCGCCCATTTCGGGGGGGCGGCGCCCGGGTCTTTTGCCGGCGGGGGCCGCTTCTGTATTCCCGGATAAACCATTGAGCAGGCTCATGGTTCCCACGATTTCTGAATGGCGGATAAACGCACGATTGTGGGAACGTTCAAGCCCCCTGTCGCATTCTCGCCCCCAAGATGAACACACGGGTCAAGCCCGGAACAAGGGAACGTGAGAAATGGTCAAGGTCGCGCTGGTGGCAATGTTCGTGATGTCGATGGGAACCCTCGGGCTCGCCGCTTCGATCCTCCCGATCGATGACGCGGCCATCGTCACGGCGCTCCGCTGAACCGCCGATCGTCCATGGTCCGGTCCCGGGCGGGAAGGCTCGCCCGATGAACATTCCGATGCAGATTCTGGTGATGATACTGTTCGCGGCGGCGCTCGCCGTCCTGGCGTTCTCGGCTGCGACCATCGTCAGCCTGGGCTGAGCGGCCTGCCTCAGTAGCGCCACTTCTCCAGCACCGCGAGTTCCCGCCCCCTGACGTCGAGCAGGGTCAGCGTGTCCTCGGCAAGCCGATAGAAGCGGGTCTGACCCAGGGCATCGAAGAAGGCCGTTTCCTGCGCGGTGAGTGTATCGTCGGGGCACGCGATGCGTGTGGCTGCGACGGCGGAGAAGGCGAGGGACTGGCCGGCCAGAGCAGCCTGGGCGAACCACGAGTTGCAGCCGCCACGGCCGCCGGCGCGCATGTCGGAGCCGATGAGCAGCGAGGACACCGAGCGGGCGGCGACCGGCGTGCCGGCTATGCTGTCGGCCTTCCAGGTGACCCCGAGGATCGGCGCGGGAGCCGCGGTCTCTTCCGGGACGGCGGTCGCCGCCGGCGTGCCGGTGCTGCCCTGGAAGTTGACGACGATCAGGATGGGCTCGGCGGGAGACTGCGGGTCGACGGCGTAGGGCTCGGCGTTCCTGAACCAGACCGTGCCATCCGCACCGGCAATCTCGGCCACCAGCGCATAGTTGTGCCGCGGGTTGAGCGCGGCAGTATCGAGGTTGAGCGTGAAGGTGAGCGGCACCTTGCCGGGCCGAGCGATGGCCGCCGTGGCGGTCAGGCCGGGCTTCGCCGGCTCGGCGAGATCGATCAGCGACACGGAGAGCGTGCCCGTGTCGGGCAGGGCGATGCGCTCGCGGTAGGTGACGTCGCCCTTGAGGGCGATGCGCTCCGCCAGTGCGGGCATTGCGGAGACGAGGAACAGCGCCGCAAAGGCGGCGGCCAGGCCGACAATACGCATCGATGAGCCCTCCAAGCCGGAAGCCACGACTTTGCCGTGACATTATGGAGGAAATGCAACGTACGCGCGGTCAGTCCGGCTCGACCACCAGCCATGGCTCGTCGAAGAAATACTCCTCGAGGTTGTTGCCCTCGCCGCCGCGGTCGACGATGAGGAAATCCGTCACCTCGCCCAGCGGCGTCAGCACGCCGTGCCAGGTGTTCATCGCCATGTTGATCCCCTGGCCGGGCGCGCAGCGGAAGGCGCGGGGCCTGCCGGGAACGCCGCCCTCGTCGGGACAGACGATCGACAGGAAGGGGCGTGGCGCCAGCGGGTAGAAGGCCTGGCTGCCGAGCGGGTGGCGCTCCACCATCGTCAGCCGCAGCGGCAGGGCGTAAGGCTGGCCGCGGGCGATGGAGACGAGTGGGCGCGGGTGGACGCCGCCGAGCTCGACCTTGGCGAGGTCATGGTAGCGCTCGGTCATGCCGCCATTGATCGGGTAGTGGTCGGCTCCCGCGATCTCGATGACCTGGCCGAAGGGCGCGTAGGCCTCGCGGGTCAAGGGCTCGATGGTGATCGTGCGGCTCATGGGACGGCGACCGTGTTCTTGCTGTCGCCCCCACCCATGTAGACGGCGAGCAGCTTCATCGGCACCGCGCCGGTATTGGTGCCGTTGTGCGGCCAGTGCTGGGCTTCGAGCACCGCCTCGCCGGCACGATAGGTCTTCCTGCCCTTCTCGCCGTAGTCGACGGTCAGCTCGCCCTCGAGGATGTAGGCGAAGAGCGGGACCTCGTGGCGGTGGAGGCCGGTTTCGCCGCCGGGCGGCACGGTGACGATCGCCGCGGTGACGTTGGGCGCCCCTTCTGGGTAGGCCAGCGGCTGCCCGAGAACGTCGTTGCCCGACTGCAGCAGCGGCGTCAGCAGGTTCTGGTAGGCGGGCGGCGTCGCATCCTCGGCGAATGCCGGGGAGGCCAGGGCCGCGACGAGAATGACGAGTCGTTTCAGCATGCTAGAGCCCCAGTTTCATGTGCCGATTCACGTCCTTGTAGAGCAGGTAGCGGAAGCGGCCGGGGCCGGCGTAGCAGGCCTGCGGGCAGAAGGCGCGCAGCCACATGAAGTCCCCCGCCTCGACCTCCACCCAGTCGCGGTTGAGCCGGTACACCGCCTTGCCTTCGAGCACGTAGAGCCCGTGCTCCATGACGTGCGTCTCCTCGAACGGGATCACCGCGCCGGGCTGGAGCGTGACGATGTTCACGTGCATGTCGTGGCGCAGGTCCGCCGGGTCGACGAAGCGCGTCGTGCCCCAGGTGTCGCTGGTGTCGGGCATCCAGCGGATCGGCTCGGCCTGCTCGTTGGTGACGAAGGCCGGAGGGATTTCGATGCCGTCGACGATTTCGTAGCGCTTGCGATGCCAGCTGAAGCGGACCGGGGCGGTGGAGCGGTTGGTGAGCGTCCAGTCGCAGCCGGGGGGCAGGAAGGCGTAGCCGCCGGGCTGCAGCGCATGCGCCTCGCCCTCGATGGTCAGGGAGGCCTGGCCCTCGAGCACGAACAGCACGCCCTCGGCGGTCGGGTCCGGCTCGGGACGGCTGCTGCCGCCGCCGGGCGCGACCTCCATCAGGTATTGCGCGAAGGTTTCGGCGAAGCCGGTCATCGGGCGAGCGATGACCCAGGCGCGCGTGTCGCTCCAGTGCGGCAGGTAGCTCGACACGATGTCGCGCATCACGCCGCGCGGGATGACGGCGTAGGCCTCCGTGAAGACGGCGCGGCCGGTGTGGATGGCGCTCTGCGGCGGCAGGCCGGCGGCGGGGGAGGCGTAGGTGTTGGCCATGGGACTCTGGGACCGTTCGGGACGGGCCACTCTAGCGTGAAACGACCAAGCGGTGGCAAGGGCCCAGAGGGTGGCCGTTCGTGATCCTCCCCTGCGAAGCGGGGGAGGGGGACCACCCGCAGGGTGGTGGAGGGGGCGGTCACAAGCTCGGAGTTCGGACCCGCCCCCTCCACCGGCTACGCCGGTCCCCCTCCCCCGTCTTCGACAGGGGAGGATCCGTGCAGTCGACGTTTGGTTCTACCCCTCCAGCCCACGCTCCACCTGCAGCAGCCGGGAGGCGGCGTAGGCGGCGTAGCTGCCGATCCAGCGTTCGTGCAGGGCCTGGATGGGGATGGCGTTGAGGTGGTTCCAGCGCTCGCGGCCCTCGCGGCGGGCGACGACGAGGCCGGCCTCCTCAAGTACCTTCAGGTGCTGCATCACGGTGCAACGATCGAGTTCGGGGAAGGCGTCGCAGAGGGTGCCGGTGGTGGCGGGGGCGTCTTTCAGGCGGTCGAGCAGCCGACGGCGGACGCGGTTGCCCAGTGCCTTGAAAACCCGGTCTTCGTCGTCTTCGCTTGACATGTTATGTTTTTATAACATCAATGGCGGCCTGACAAGGAGGACGAGATGGACGTCAAGGCGAGAGTGTCGGGCCGGATCAGCAAGCCGGTGCACGAGGTGTTCGAAGCGGTGGCCGATCCCGGCAAGCTGTCGGGCTATTTCACCACGGGCGGCGCGAAGGGCCGGCTCGAGACCGGCACCACGGTGACGTGGGACTTCGCCGATTTCCCGGGCGCCTTTCCGGTGCAGGTCATCGAGGTGGTGCCGGACAGCCGGATCGTGCTCGGCTGGGGCTCGTCGGAAGGCGGCGAGCGACAGAACAGGGTGACCATCACCTTCGAGGGACTCGAGGACGGCCACACGCTGGTCACCATCGTCGAGACCGGCTGGAGCGAAACGCAGCAGGGCCTCGACGGCGCCATCGGCAATACCGAGGGCTGGGCCGGGATGCTGGCGGCGATGAAGGCGTTTCTCGAGCACGGGATCAACCTGCGCGAGGGCTTCTACAAGTAGTTGCCCGGGCCGCTGCAAGGCGACCTCCGAGTGTCAGGAAAACTTTAGAAATGCGGTGCAGCATCGGCCCATGAACACGCGACTCGCCTCCGCACCACCGCGTCCGCTGCTCGATCCTGCCGCCCTGGAGGAGGCCGGCCGCGCCTTTCGGCTCTGGCTCGACCGGCTGCTCGGCGGCGAGGCGGAGCCGGACACCGAGATCGCCTGGGAGAGCGGCGAGCCCGACGAGGATGCCGGGCCCGCGCACTGAGGCCTACCTGCCGTCGTAGGCGGCCTGCAGGTCGGCGATCACCAGCTTGCGCATCTTGAACATGGCCTGCTGGGCGCGGGCGGCGCCCTCGGGGTTCTTGCTGTCCCAGACGAGGCTCATGGCGTTGTTGGGGACGATCTGCCAGCTGAGACCGTACTTGTCCTTGAGCCAGCCGCACATGGACTCCTCGCCGCCATCGGCAGTGAGCGTGTTCCAGTAGTGGTCGATCTCGGCCTGGTCCTCGCAGTCGACGCTGAACGAGACGGACTCGTTGAACTTGAACTGCGGGCCGGGCCCGCCGTTCAGGGCCATGAACTCCTGGTCCTTGAGGCGGAAGGTCATGGTCAGCACGCTGCCGTCCGGGCCGGGGGTCTTCGAGCGGATCTCGGCGTCCTTGAAGGTCGCGACATAGAACTCGACCATCTCTTCGATGCGGTTGTCGATCCACAGGCAGGGCATGATCTTGGGCATTCGAAGTCTCCTCGCTTTGGCTTGAGTGTTCCCGTTCCCCGAAGCGGACGCCTCGGCGGCGGGGTCGTCGCAGTCGAAAATCTTGCCCGACGGGCGGTGTCGTGGTCAGTAGGCCGGCATGTCGGCCAGCAGCGCCTCCAGCCGCTTGAAGCCGGTCTCCATGCCCTCCGCCATCGGGGTGGCCCTGGCGCCGTCGCGGGCCTGCTTGCTGGGGTAGAGTATAGTCACGACCGAGGTGGTGATACCGTCCTGCTGGGCGATGCGGTTGGTGACGATGGTCTCGCCGCCGGTCCAGTCCTGGTCGTAGAGCTCGGTCATCCTGATCAGCTCGGGACGGGTGAGTTCCAGCACTTCGCCACCCGAGCCCATGGTGAAGCCGTCCGGGCTGCGGGTGACGAAGCGCCACTTGCCGCCGACGCGGGCGTCGAACTCGCAGGTGACGAACTCCCAGTCGGCGAAGCCGAGCCAGCGGCGGATCAGCGCCGGCACCGTCCAGCAGTCGAAGACGAGGTCGGCCGGAGCCTTGAACTGCCGGGTGATCGCGATCTCACGGTCGGAGGGCAGGGTGATGGAGAGCGGCGGCATCATGCGAGCGTCCTCAGTTCTTCTTGTCGGCCTTGGGCTGGAAGCTCTGGAGCTCGGCCAGAAGGCCATCGAGGCGCTCGTAGCTCTTTTCCCAGAATTTCCGGTAGTTCTCGAGCCAGCTCACCGCATCGGCGAGCGGCGCCGCCTCGATGTGCACGGGGCGGCGCTGCGCGTCCCTGCCGCGCGACACCAGGCCGGCATTCTCCAGCACCTTCAGGTGCTTGGAGATGGCGGGCTGGCTCATGTCGAAGGGGGCAACCAGCTCGTTGACCGTGGCGTCGCCCTCGGCAAGCCGCGCCAGGATGGCCCGGCGGGTGGGGTCGGCAAGGGCCGCAAAGGTGAGGTCGAGCTGCGAAGGCAAGGCGGCGGTTCCATAACTCAGCGTTTGTATAACTGATAGGTTATGGAATGGGGTATGGGGAGTCAAGCGGGAAGTTGCCGTCGCGATTTTCAGGTGTCCGATGGGCAGCCGGACGGCTCCCTCCCGGCCTCCCCCATGAAGGGGGAGGTGAAGAGGTGCGCGCTGCGGCGGAGTGTTCCACGGCGCGGCACCCTCCCCTTTATGGGGAGGGCTGGGGAGGGGCCGTCTGTGTAGATTGGCTTTAGTCCAGTATCGCCCGGATGCGCAGTTCGGCGATGCGTTCGACCTGGCGGCAGGCGGTGGCGAGTTCGGTGTCGCGGTCGTTGGCGAGGCGGCGTTCCATGGCCGCCATGATCTGGGCCTTGGTGTTGTCGCGGACGGCGATGATGAAGGGGAAGCCGAACTTGTCGGTGTACTGGCGGTTGAGGGTGCCGAAGCGCTCGCGCTCGGCGTCGGTGAGGGCGTCGAGGCCGGCGCTCGCCTGCTCGGCGGTGGACTCGGCGGTGAGGCGCTTGGCGGCAGCCAGCTTGCCGGCGAGGTCCGGGTGGGCGTTGAGGACGCCGAGGCGCTCCTCGTCCGAGGCGGCGCGGAAGACCTGGGTCATCAGCGCGTGGAGGCCGGTGGCGGTGTCGTGTACCGGGCCCATCTCGCGCTTGTGGGCCCGCTCGGCGATCCACTCGGAATGCTCGAACACATTGCCGAAGAACTGCGCGAAGTCGTCATAGGGAAGCTCGGAGGGGACGATCTCCGGCGCTTCGTAGGGGTGGGTGTTGAGCCAGTGCTCGGCAATGTCGATGCGCCTGGCGACCCAGACCTTCTCCTTCGACAGAATGTAGTCGACGAAGCGCTTCAGGCCGGCGAAGCGGCCCGGCATGCCGACGAGGCGGCAGTGCAGCCCGACCGACATCATCTTCGACGCACCGGCTGCACCCTCGTCCCAGAGCACGTCGAAGGTATCCTTCAGCAGCTGGAAGAACTCCTCGCCGTTGGCGAAGCCCGACGCGGTGGTGAAGCGCATGTCGTTGGTGGCGAGGGAGTAGGGGATGATGAGCTGCGGGCTGCCCATGTGCTCGCGGTAGTAGGGCAGGTCATCGTCGTAAGTGTCGGAGACGTAGGTGAAGCCGCCTTCCTCGCTCGCGAGGTCGATGGTGTTCACCGAGGTGCGGCCGCAGTACCAGCCCGTCGGGCGGGTGCCGACTACCTCGGTGTGAAGCTTCACGGCGGCGTGCAGATCCTCGCGCTCGTGCTCTATGTCGTGGTCGCGGTAGTCGATCCAGCGGAGCCCGTGGCTGGCGATCTCCCAATCGGCTTCCAGCATCGCCTTCACCTGCATCGGCGCGCGGGCGAGGGCGGTGGCGACGCCATAGACGGTGACCGGCAGGCCGAGCGAGGTGAACAGCCGGTGCAGCCGCCAGAAGCCGGCGCGCGCGCCGTACTCGTACATCGACTCGACGTTCCAGTGGCGCTTGCCGGGCCACGGCGCCGCGCCGACCACGTCGACCAGGAAGGCCTCGGAGGCCGCGTCGCCATGCAGGACGTTGTTCTCGCCGCCTTCCTCGTAGTTGAGGACGAATTGCACCGCCACATTGGCGCCGCCCGGCCATTGCGCGTCGGGCGGATTGGGGCCGTAGCCCTGCATGTTGCGGGGGTAACGCATGGGTGGCACCTCGGAAATGTCTGGCGAAGTTTATGGCCGAGCGCCTGCCGATCGGGCAAGCGGCTCAAAAGTGGACCAGTTGGTAAAAATTTGTCACGCACCCCTTTCGCCCGTGGGAAATATGCTCAATAGTCGGGCAATGACGAAGTCGTGCCGCAACGGTTGGCGGACCGGGGACGACACTTCGGGCGGGGCGAAGGACAGGAATTGACATGGCGGTTAGTGGACGCCTGACGACGCACGTACTCGACACCACACATGGCAAGCCGGCCGCCGGAATGCGGATCGACCTCCTCATGGTGCATGGCGACCATACTCACCATATATGGAGCGGCTTCACCAATGCCGACGGACGGCTGGACCAGCCGTTGCTCGAGGGTGACAGGTTCCATCTCGGCGCCTACGAGCTGATCTTCCACGTCGGGCAGTATTTCGAGCGTCTGGGGATCGATATGGAGCGACAGTTCCTCGATACCGTGCCGGTGCGCTTCATGATGAGCGAGACGGCGCACTACCATGTGCCACTGCTCTGCTCGCCCTTCGGCTATTCGACCTACCGGGGGAGCTGACGATGGACGTGCGCAACGAGCTCCGCTTCATTCTCAATGATGCCGACGTCGTTCTCAGCGAGGTTTCGGCGACGCGGACGCTGCTGGATTTCCTGCGGCTCGACCAGCGGCTGAAGGGCTCCAAGGAGGGTTGCGCGGAAGGCGATTGCGGCGCCTGCACGGTGCTGGTCGGCCGGCTGAGCGGCGACGAGCTGGTGTACGAGACGGTGAACGCCTGCATCGCCTTCGTCGGCTCGCTGGACGGCGCGCACGTGGTCACGGTGGAGCACCTCAGTGCCGCCAACGGGCCGCTGCATCCGGTGCAGCAGGCGATGGTGGATCATCACGGCAGCCAGTGCGGCTTCTGCACGCCCGGCATCGTGATGTCGCTCTACGGGCTCTGGATGCAGGACCCGCAGCCGAGCGGCTTCGCGATCGAGAAGGCGCTGCAGGGCAACCTCTGCCGCTGCACAGGCTACTCGCCGATCGTGCGGGCGGCGAAGGCGATTTCCTCCTACGGCGAGATGGCGGACGATCCGCTGGTGGCCGAGCGCGAGGCGATGACGGCGCGCGTCAAGGCGCTGCGCGACGGCAGGCGGGTGGAGATCGGCGAGGGCAGGGACCGGCTGATCATCCCCGCTTCGGTCGAGGACCTGGCGGAGGTCTATGCCGAAAACCCCGGAGGCACGCTGGTGTCGGGCGCCACCGACGTGGGCCTGTGGGTCACCAAGTTCATGCGCGATATCGGGCCGATGATCTACATCGGCGAGGTGCCGGGCCTGCAGGGCATCACCACGACTGCCGACAGCGTCACGTTCAATGCGGGCGTGACCTACACCGCGGCGCGCCCGACCATTGCGGCGCGCTTCCCGCAACTGCTCGAGCTGTGGGATCGGATCGGCGGCGAGCAGGTGCGCAATGCCGGCACGATCGGCGCCAACATCGCCAACGGCTCGCCGATCGGCGACACGCCACCGCCGTTCATCGCGCTTGGCGCAAGCGTGACGCTCAATCGCGGCGGCGCGCGGCGGACGGTCGCCCTCGAGAATTTCTTCATCGCCTACGGCAAGCAGGACCGGGCACCCGGCGAGTTCGTCGAGAGCGTGACCGTGCCGGTGCTGCCGGCCGGCGAGGAACTGGCCTGCTACAAGGTCACCAAGCGCAAGGACGAGGATATCTCGTCGCTCTGCGGCGCCTTCCGGGTGAAGGTCGCCGGCGGCGCGGTGCAGTCGGCGCGCATCGCCTTCGGCGGCATGGCGGCGACGCCGAAGCGCGCCAAGGCGGTGGAGGCTGCGCTGGTGGGCAAGCCGTGGACCATCGCGACGGTCGAGGCGGCCCTGCCGGCCTTCGCCCAGGACTACCAGCCGCTCACCGACATGCGGGCCAGCGCCGAGTACCGGCTGCTGGCCGCGCAGAACCTGCTCCGGCGCTTCTTCCTCGAGAGCGTGGGAGAGGGCGAACGGCTGAAGCGGGAGGTGGCGTGATGCTTGAGGTCGCTTACCCCCACCCTAGCTTCGCTAGCTCGCTCCGCTCGCAAGCTTCGCTACCCTCCCCACAAGGGGGAGGGAGGCCAGTGGCACAGGGCAAGCAACGGCGGCTCCCTCCCCTTGATGGGGAGGGTAGCGCAGCTTGGGCGCGCCAGCGGCCTAGCGGAGCTAGGGTGGGGTGGGACGGAGGCGTGTACCAATGAACAAGCAATCCCCCATCGTCACGGGCTCGCCGCTGCATACTTCGGTGCCGCACGATTCGGCGGCCAAGCAGGTTGCCGGGCGGGCCGAGTATGTGGATGACCTGGCCGAGCCGGACGGGCTGCTGCATGCCTATCTCGGGTTTTCCAGCCGCGCCCATGCGACGCTGGCTGCCGTCGACCTCGAGGCGGTGCGCGCCGCTCCGGGCGTCGTCGGGGTGCTGACCGCCGCCGATGTGCCGGCGGTGAACGACGTCAGCTCGGTGCACAAGCACGACGAGCCGGTGTTCGCCGAGACCGAGGTGCATTACTGGGGCCAGCCGATCTTCGCGGTGCTGGGCGAAACGCGCGAAGCGGCGCGGCGGGCGGCGAAGCTGGCGCGGATCGAGTATCGCGAGCTGCCGCACTTCACCGACATCGAGGGCGCTATGATCGCCGGCGGCAAGCTGGTGACCGAGCCGCTGAAGCTCGAGCGCGGCGACGTCGAGGCGGGCCTCGCGAAGTCCGAGCGGCGGGCCAGGGGGCGCGTCGTCATCGGCGGGCAGGAGCACTTCTACCTCGAGGGGCAGATCGCGCTCGCCATTCCGGGCGAGGACGACGAGATCACGCTGCAGATCTCCACCCAGCATCCGACCGAGATCCAGGTGATGGTGGCGCAGGTGCTCGGCATCCCGCATGCCGCGGTCACGGTGAACATGCGGCGCATGGGCGGCGGTTTCGGCGGCAAGGAAACGCAGGGCAACCTGTTCGCGGCCGTGGCGGCGCTCGGGGCGCGGAAGTTCAAGCGGGCGGTGAAGATCCGCCCCGACCGCGACGACGATTTCCAGATCACCGGCAAGCGCCACGATTTCGTCGTCGACTACGATGTCGGCTACAATGCGGACGGCAGGATCCAGGCGGTGGCGGCGACCTATGCCGCTCGTGCCGGCTACTCGGCGGACCTGACGGGGCCGGTGACCGACCGTGCGCTGTTCCACGCCGACAACGCCTACTGGTACCCGGCGGTGCGGGTGAATTCGCTACCGCTCTATACCAACTCGCAGTCGAACACCGCCTTCCGCGGCTTCGGCGGGCCGCAGGGAATCATCGCGGCCGAGCGCTGGATCGGCCACATCGCCTACGAACTCGGGCTCGATCCGCTCGAGGTGCGGAAGCGTAACTTCTACGGTACCGATACCGACAACGTGACGCCGTATCACCAGACGGTGGAGGACAACGTCATCCACCGGTTGGTCGACGACCTCGAGAAATCCTCGGACTACCAGGCCCGGCGAGCGAGCATCCTCGCCTTCAACAAGACGAGCCGGGTGCTGAAGAAGGGGATTTCGCTCACGCCGGTGAAGTTCGGCATCTCGTTCACCGCCACCTGGCACAACCAGGCCGGGGCGCTGATCCACGTCTATCGCGACGGATCGGTGCACCTCAGCCATGGCGGTACCGAGATGGGGCAGGGGCTGCACATCAAGGTGGCGCAAGTGGTGGCCGACGCCTTCGGCGTGCCGCTCGACCGGGTGAAGATCACCGCCTCGAACACCGGCAAGGTGCCGAACACCTCGGCGACGGCGGCAAGCTCGGGCACCGACCTGAACGGCATGGCGGCGCTCGACGGCTGCAACCAGATCAAGGCCCGCATGGCGGCGCATGCGGCGAAGATCTACGAGGTCGAGCCGCACGAGGTGGCGTGGGAGTTCGGCGGCATCCGCGCCGGCCAGCAGTTCGTGCCGTTCGAGGAACTGGCGACCAGCTGCTGGATGAACCGCGTGCAGCTCTCGGCGGCCGGCTTCTACATGACGCCAAAGATCCACTGGGACCGCGATTCGGGTCGCGGGCGGCCGTTCTACTACTTCGCCTATGGCGCGGCGTGCTCCGAGGTGACGATCGACACGCTGACCGGCGAGTACCAGGTGGACCGCGCCGACGTGCTCGAGGATGTCGGCCGCTCGCTCAACCCGGCGATCGACATCGGGCAGGTGGAAGGCGGCTTCGTGCAGGGCATGGGCTGGCTCACCACCGAGGAATTGTGGTGGGACGGAAAAGGCCAGCTGCGGACCCATGCGCCTTCGACCTACAAGATCCCGCTCGCTTCCGA
>JBQCFF010000446.1:0-5390 GCA_051959485.1 Devosia sp.
TCGACCAGCGCGGCAACATCACCACGGCCGGCAACTTCTCGAACGGCATCCTGGCCCAGTCGGTGGGTGGCGGTGGCGGCAACGGCGGCTTTGCCGGCTCGCTCGGGTTTTCCTTGAACGGTGTCAGCCTCGCCACCAACCTCGGTGGCACGGGCGGCGACGGCAGCGACGGCGGCCAGGTGCAGATAAAGCAGTACGCCGGCGACCTCAGGACCACCGGCAATTTCTCGAGCGGTATCCTGGCCCAGTCGGTGGGCGGCGGCGGTGGTACCGGTGGCTTCTCGGTGGCCGCAAACGCCACCCTCAAGGCCCCCGCGGCGACCAGCGAGATCGGTGGCGATGGCGGCAATGGCGGCGAGTCCGGCACCGTCACCGTCAGCAACATCACCGGCACCATCACCACGACCGGCGAGCAGTCTCACGGCATCGTGGCGCAGTCCATCGCGGGCGGTGGCGGCACGGGCGGCTTCTCGATCGGGCTGGGCTTCTCGCTCAATTCCGACACCATCACCAACAGCGTGGGTGGCAATGGCGGCCTCGGTGGCAAGGCCGGCGACGTGATCGTCACCAACGCCTCCACCATCGATACCGGCGGCGATGGCCACGGCGTCGCCTCGCACGGCATCCTCGCCCAGTCGATCGGCGGCGGTGGCGGCACCGGCGGCTTCTCGGGCACCGGCAGCTTCTCGCTCAAGGGCAGCTCCAAGGCCTTCTCGACCGGCGGCAGCGGCGCTGCCGCCGGCGACGGCGTCAAGGTCACCGTCACCTCTGACGGCCGCATCACCACGCGTGCCGACAGCTCCATCGGCATCCTCGCCCAGTCGGTAGGTGGCGGCGGCGGCGCGGGTGGCTTCGCCATCGCCGTGGGCGGTTCGGTCAAGGGTGACGCCTCCAACAGCACTGTCGGCGGCAACGGCGGCGCGGCCGGCAATGGCGGCGAGGTCGCGGTCAACGTCAATGCCGATATCGACACCTTCGGAAACCTCTCGCACGGCGTCCTTGCCCAGTCGGTCGGTGGTGGTGGCGGCTTCGGCGGCTTCTCGATCGCCGGCACCTTCTCGGTTGAGGGGGACAGCTCGTCGCAGTCGGTTGGCGGCGAGGGCGACGGCGGCGGCTTTGCCAGCAAGGTCGAGGTGACCGTCGGCAGTCCCGACGCCCTTGGGGTCCCCACCATCCACACGCGCGGCTACGGCGCCATCGGCGTGCTCGCGCAGTCGATCGGCGGCGGCGGGGGCGCCGGTGGCTTTGCCGGCGGCCTCTCCATCGCGGCCGATGGCGGCGAGAGCGAGAACGATGTGACGGGCGGCCGCGGCGGTGACGGTTCGTATGGCGGCACGGTGATCGTCACCAACTACGGCACCATCATCACCGAAAAGAACAACGCCGCAGGCATTCTCGCGCAGTCGGTTGGAGGCGGTGGCGGCGTCGGCGGTTTCTCGCTCGCAGGTTCCTTCGACTCGGCGGGCGGCGCCAAGAACACGGTCGGCGGCGACGGCGGCGGCGGCTCCGCCGGCGGCGAAGTCACCGTCACCAATGCCGGCGCCATCACCACGCATGGCGATTTCTCGCACGGCATCTACGCCCAGTCGGTAGGTGGTGGCGGCGGCACCGGCGGCTTCTCGGTGGATCTCGCCATCACCAGCGGCGGCGGCGACGCCGCCAGCGCGGTCGGCGGCTCGGGCGGCACCGGCGGCAACGGCGGCAAGGTGACGGTCATCAACACCGGCACGATCAACGCCACCGGCCAGAACTCGATGGGCATCTACGCCCAGTCGGTGGGCGGCAGCGGCGGCTCGGGCGGCATCGCGGGCGCCTTCAGCCTGGGCGGCGGCAGCATCGACAACCTGGTCGGTGGTGACGGCGCGGCCGGCGGCAAGGGCGGCGAGGTCTATGTCGAAAGCACGGGCTCGATCCGCACCGCCATGGTCAACTCCAGCGGCGTATTCGCCCAGTCGGTGGGCGGTTCGGGTGGCTGGGCCGGCCTTGCGCTCGGCATCGGCACCGGCGGTGGGGCTTCGAGCGGCATCAAGCTGGGCCTCGGCTCCAAGTGCGACATCCTCGGCGGCGACGATGGCGAGGATCCTTGCGACATCACCTCGCTGATCCCCGTTGATGGCTCGACCGGCAGGGTCACCGTCAAGATCAACGGCGTCGAGAACATCACCGAGGGCCAGCTTTCCTACGGCATGATTGCTCAGGCGATCGCCGGTGGCGGCGGCTCGGCCGCGACTGTCATCCTCGACGAACTGCTGTTCTCGGGCAGCGACGTCGAGCTGTCCGCCGGCAGCGACGGCTCGATCGGCGGCAATGCGGCATTCGCCGACAACGACTACAATACCGAGCACACCATGACGGCCGGCGTCGGCTCCATCGGCGTCATCGTCCAGTCGATCGGCGGCGGCGGCGGCACAGTCGGCAACGTCAATACCGCCTTGGTCCTCAACCCGGCGCAGCCTCCGGAAGACGGTTTCTACCTCACCGTCGGCGGCATTCGCCCCAACGACCCGAACTACAACCTGAGCGGCAGCGGCGGCGGCTTCCGCCTCGATGCAGCCGGCACGGTCGATACGGCGGCGGCCAATGCCATCGGCATCATCGGGCAGACCATCGGTGGCGGTGGCGGTATCGTCAACCTGACGGTCACCTCGGTCGAGAACGAGGGCGACGAGATCGTCATCCGGCTCGGCGGCAACCAGTTGAACACCGGCGGCTTCTCCGGCGATGCCGGCACCCCGCCGATCGATTCCGGCATCACGGCCAGCACCCTCAGCGCCAACGGCCTCGTCACGACCAAGGGCGTCCTGAGCCACGGCATCGTGGCCCAGGCGATCGGCGGCGGCGGCGGCGTCAGCAACGTCGTCTTCGGGACCGACCTCCAGCTCACCGACAACGGGACCAACATCATCCTGGGCAGCGGCACCGGCGGATCGGGCGGCAACGGCTCCGACCTGATCGTCAACGCCCGCGGCATCCGCACCGAAGGGGCGGGGGCCTTCGGCATCGTGGCCCAGTCGATCGGCGGCGGCGGCGGCCTGACGGGCGTGGCCAATGGCGCGTCGCTGCTCGGCCAGCCCGATTTCTCCCTTGCCCCTGTCACGATCTCGGCCGGTGGAGGTGCGGGCGGCAATGGCGGCATCACCACCGTCAACTCCAACGGCGATGTCCATACCCTCGGCTATGGGGCGCACGGCATCGTGGCCCAGTCGATCGGCGGCGGCGGCGGCATCGTCGGCAACGGCATGTTCATCACGGAGCTGGCTGATGCCGGCCAGGGACCCTTCGCCGGCAGCGTCGGTGGCAGCGGCACCGCCGCGGCGGTCAACGTCACGCAGACCCGCAATGTTGTGGTGGCGGGAAGCAGCAGCGTCGGCATCTTCGGCCAGAGCGCTGCGGTCGATAGCAAGGGCAACGTCACTATTACCATCGACCAGGCCGGCACCAACGGCAACGGTGTCGGCCTTGTCTGGGCCTCCTATGGCGATGGCGCAGCCGTACAGATCGCCGACGGCAACGACAACGCGCTCAACACCAACGGCACCCTCTACGCGCAGGGCAGCCTTTTTGGTGCCGGGCCGCCGCGGCTCGACGGCATGGCGGTGCTTGGCGGCGACGGCAACGACACCATCACCAACCTGACGCGCAGTCCGACCGATCCGAACGCCTCGCCGCTGGCCGGCATTACCCGGACCAGCAACATCATTGGCAATATCGACCTGGGCGGCGGCAACAACCGCTTCGTCAACCAGGCCGGCGCGCTCTTCATCTCCGATGCCAGCGTCATCCTCGGGACCGGCGAACTGAGCAACGAAGGCTTCGTTTCGCCGTCGGATCGCGGCCGCGTGGGCGAAACCGCTGTCATCGGCGACATGAAACAGCTCGGCAGCGGCGCCTACTACATCGACATCGACCTCAACGCCCAGAACACGCCGAGCCTGGTGACCGACCTGTGGGACATCACCGGCACGGGTGCCTTTGCCGGCGAGGGCCCATTGCTGCTGCTATCGATCAACAAGGCCTTCTCCAACGATGGCTACGTCATCGCGCACGCCGACGGCGGCATGACTGAGACCGACTTCACCCCGACGCTGACGCCGCCCGCCGTGGGTTTCATCTTCAGCGCCGAAGTGCAGAACGCCGCCGACCTCGTGCTGCTCGCCGAAAAGCCGCCCATCCTCGATATCCTCAAGGACCCAGCCTCCGGCACCACCGATCCCAATGTGTGGCGCATGGGCGAAAACCTCGACAACATCGAGCAGGCGATCAGCGTCGACGACCAGTTCAACTACCTGATCAACCTCCTCCGCCTGCAACCCGATGCCGCGGCGCTCGGCGACGCCGTGACCACGCTGACGCCCCACCAGGCGCCGCACCTGTTCGAGCTTGCCGACCGCCGCACCACCGACTTCCTCGACCACACCATGAATGCCTGCGGCGACGCCTTCGACACCACCAGCGTGGACGCCATGTCCTGCTTCTGGGCCGCCGGTACCGCCAGCCGGTACGACCGCGGCGTGGTCAATGACAGTCCGACCAACACCGACACCTCCCAGTCGATGCTGCTCGGCGGCCAGGCCGCGCTCACCGACAGCTTCACCCTTGGCATCTCCGGCGGCTACACCAATGTCACCTCGACAAGCACCCGCGACGGCGAGGACCTTTCCACCATTGACGGGCCGCTCTACCAGGCCGGCATCTACGGCGATTACAAGAACGGCGGCTTCGGCGTGGGCTTTGCCGCTGCCGGCTCGACCGGAGCGTTCCACACCTCACGTCATGTCCAGGTCGACGGCTTCGAGCAGACCTACACGAGCTTCGATGGGATCGCGACCGACGTCGACGGGGTCGGTGAGTTGCCGGTGTTCTCGGAAAAGACCATCGAGTTCGAGGGGATCAATGGCTACGCCACCTCGGACGCGCAGATCTACACCCTCAACCCGCGCCTGCGACTGAGCTACGCCACCGACAAGGTCGACAATGCCACCCAGTTCATCGGCACGCTCGATGTCGACGGCCATGCTCTCTATACGCCCGAGCGCACCGAGACCGGCGTCGGCCTTGCCAACCTGACCTATCCCGAAATGCTGCAGACCGCCGTGACGCTGACGCCCTCGGTCGAGGTGCGGCTCAGCAGCCTGATGGACAATGGCTACGAAGTCACCGGCTTCGTCCGTGCCGGTGCGCAGTGGTCACCCTGGAAGTCCGAGTGGGTGGCCGAAGCCCAGTTCGTGGCGGCGCCCGACAGCGTGCCGCCAATCGAGATCATCGAGGCGTTCGATGACGTCCGCGGCAAGCTCGATGTCGGCTTCATGGTCACCTGCGCCACCTCGGGCCTCAAGATGAACGTCAACTACTCGGGCACCTATGGCGCCACCACCATGGAGCACCAGCTC
>JBQCFF010000447.1:0-5365 GCA_051959485.1 Devosia sp.
CTGCGCGTTCTCGAGCCCGGGGATCAGCCGGAAGATCTCGGTCTGCACGCCGTAGCGCATCTTGGTCTGGAACCCGACCATGTTCCACAGCGTGCCCAGCGCGTTGTCCTGCCGGAGCTGCACGATGGCGTGCGGCTTCACGGTAGGGTTGCGCGGGTTGGTGAGGCCGACCGGCTTCATCGGCCCCCAGCGCAGGGTGTCGCGGCCGCGCTCGGCCATCACCTCGATGGGCAGGCAGCCATCGAAATATGGCACCTTCTCCCAGTCCTTGAAGGCGTGCAGCGGCGCGGCGAGCAGCGCGTCGACGAAAGTGTTGTACTGCTTCTCGTCCATCGGGCAATTGATGTAGTCGCGCCCGTCGCCCATCGGCCCGACCTTGTCGTAGCGCGACTGCGCCCAGACGATGTCCATGTCGATCGAGTCCTTGTGGATGATCGGCGCGATGGCATCGAAGAAGGCCAGCGAATCCTCGCCCGTCAGCCCCTGGATCGCCGCGGCGAGGGCAGGGGAGGTCAGCGGCCCCGTGGCCACGATGACGTTCTGCCACTCCTCCGGCGGCAGGCCGGCGACCTCGCCGCGCTCGATGGTGATGTTCGGGTGGCTGTGGAGCGCCGCCGTGACCGCCTCGGCGAAGCTGTCGCGGTCGACGGCCAGGGCGCCGCCGGCCGGCAGCTTGTGCGCGTCGGCCGCCCGCATGATCAGCGAGCCGCAGCGGCGCATCTCCTCGTGCAGCAGCCCGACGGCGTTGTGCCGGTGGTCGTCGGAGCGGAAGCTGTTGGAGCAGACCAGTTCGGCGAAGCTCTCGGTCTGGTGCGCGTCGGTGGTCGTCACCGGCCGCATCTCGTGGAGGATCACCTTGGCGCCGGCCTCGGCGGCCTGCCATGCGGCTTCCGATCCGGCGAGCCCGCCGCCGATGACGTGGATGAGGTTCTTTTGCATGGCGCGCCAGATAGCAAGCGGGGCGCGTGCGGGCAATGCCGGGGTGGGCGGCAGGGCCATCACGCTTTGCGGACGCGTGTTATCGGCGACTTGGCGCGGTGCTATTACTTGAGCCGGGCCGGGGTCGCTGCCTTGCGACCGTCTTCCGCTCTGTCTCGGTCCGGTCCCATGCCCGGACAGGCGTACAAGCCCAGGGAGGCCCACATGAAGAGACTGTTCGTACCTGTACTCGCACTCGCGGCGCTGGCCCTGACCACCTGGCCGGTTCTGGCCGACGACGCAGCAAACCAGGCGCTCGCCAAGCGTTTCTATACCGAATTCAACGCCCGCAACTTCGACGCCCTCTCGGAGTTCATCGCCCCTGACATCATCGACCGTACGGCCGCCGCGGGAGCGCCGACCGGCCTCGAGTCGATGAAGACGGAGATGCAGGGTTTTGCCAAGGCATTCTCCGACATGAAGATCACGAACGACATGTTCCTGGTCAGCGGTGACTACGTAACCGTGATCTCGACCGCCACCGGCACCAATGACGGCATGATGATGGACATGCCCGCCACCAACAAGCCGGTCGACATCAAGGCCATCGACGTCTGGCTCGTCCGCGACGGCAAGCTCGCCGAGGTCTGGCATGTCGAGCAGTTGTTGCAGATGATGACGCAAATGGGCGCCATGAAGCCGCCGGCAGACAGCAACGCGGCAAAGTAAGACTTGGCCAGTGAGCGGTGGGTTCCGCCCCGGAGCCCGCCGCCGGTCGGCGCGATCCGGCCCGTTGCGCGGCAGCGGCGCGACGGGTAGCACAATTCGGTCGCTTGCGAATGGAGTCGACCATGTCCATCACCCTTTGGGGACGGCTGAACTCGGCCAATGTGCAGAAGGTCGTCTGGGTGCTCGAGGAACTCGAACTGCCCTACGCGCACGTGCCGCTCGGCGGCTCACATGGCGGCAACGACGCGCCCGAGTATCTCGCCATGAACCCGAATGGCCTGGTGCCGACGCTGTGCGACGGCGACGTCACGGTGTGGGAAAGCCACGCCATCGTCCGCTATCTCAGCGCCGAGTACGGCAGCGGCCTGCTGTTTCCGATGGAGGCACGCGACCGCGCCGTGTTGGACCAGTGGACCGACTGGACGGCGACCACCTTCCAGCCGGCCTGGATCGGCGTGTTCTGGGCCAAGGTCCGCACGCCCGTGGCGCAGCAGGATGCCGCCGCGATCGCGCGGCTCGCGGCGGCCACCAACCGCTGCTTCGAAATGATGGAGGCCCGGCTGGCGCAGGTGCCGTACCTGGGTGGGCAGCAGTTCAGCTATGCCGACATCGTGGCCGGAGCGGCGATGTATCGGTGGGCCGGCATGGAGGTGGAGGGGCCGGAGCTGCCGGCGGTCGAGGCCTGGCACGAGCGCCTCAACGGGCGGCGGGCCTTCCGCAAGGCCATCAACGTGCCCTACGACGAGCTGGTCGGGCGGCTGAGTTTCTGAGTACCAAAAGCTGAACGCCCGCTTCGGATCAGGAAGCGAGCGTTCGAAAGTTCACCGGCGAGGCGCGGTAGGCGGCGGACGAGCCGTTAGAGGGTGCGCGCATGGTCGCGGGCGACGCGCTGGATGTCGGTGCGCGTGATGCCGAGGTCGCTCAGCTGGCGGTTGTCGAGAGCGGTAAGCTCACGGACGGTCTGCTGGTAAGCGGCCCACTTCTTGAAAGTCTGGCGGATGCCCATGGAAGTCTCCTTTCGTGTACGACTGGATAGATAGTCGCCATCAGGTGGTTCGAGCAGATGGGAAAGTCTCAGAACCGTTATGCGTCAAGCGCATGGCTCGCTGCGAAGTCGTTCACGTTCCCTTCATCTGCATAGCCTGACGGGGCCGTGGGACGATCCGTCCCAGGCCGGTCACCATCAATGCTGCTGGCAGGCGAAACCTGGGTCAGCGATCGAACAGGCCGCGCGTCATCTTCTGGAAGTCGGTCCCCGAAAGTCCCAGGGCATCGCGGGTAGTCGGCACTTCCATCTCGCGCAGGGTCTGCTTGATGTCGACCAGCCGCCTGAGCCGCCATACGGCACGCACAAACATCGGATCATTCCCTGTTGCATGAGGACGACAGCAAACATGGGCTGATTTGGAGCGGAAATGAACCCGAGCCAGAACAGCCCCGACATGCGCAAGGCGCATGGCACTTTCATCCATGCGTCACATGATAGGTGCACGAAGGCCGCAGGACCTTGCGCCAGATCCAACAGATCGTGGTTTTCGGCTCAGCCGATGGTGCGCTCGAGCAGCGACAGCCAGTTCCCGGACGCCAGGCGCTCGAGCAGCGGCCGGTCGTAGCCGTGGCGGCCCAGGGCCTCGAACAGCAGCGGCAACCCCGCCGCCGAGCCGATGGCCGTGGGGATCGTCGCGCCGTCGAAATCCGAACCCAGCCCGACATGCGTCTCGCCCGCCACCTCGATCAGGTGGTCGAGATGGCGGACCATCAGCTCGATCTCCGTGTCGGGCTCCATCCGGCCATCCGGCCGGAGGAACCCGGTGGCGAAGTTCAGCCCGACCATGCCGTCGGTGTCGCAAATGGCCCGCAACTGCTCGTCGGTTAGGTTGCGCGGCGTGGGACAGAGGGCATGGGCGTTGGAGTGCGTGGCGACCAGCGGCGCCGTCGAGATTTCCGCCACGTCCCAGAAGCCCCGTTCCGTGATGTGCGACAGGTCGATCAGCACGCCCAGCCGGTTGCACGCCTCCACCAGCCGCCGGCCGGCCTCGGTGAGGCCCGGCCCGATATCCGGCGAGCTCGGGAAGCGGAACGGCACGCCATGGCCGAAGCTGTTGTTGCGGCTCCACACCGGCCCGAGCGACCGCAGCCCGGCGGCATACAGCACCTCGAGGAAATCGAGGTCGGTGTCGATGCATTCGACACCCTCGATGTGCAGCACGGCGGCGAGGGCGCCGCGCGCCATCGCGGCTTGGATGTCGCCGGCGCTGCGGCACACCGCCACCTGGCCGCCCGAGGCTCGTTCGAGCTGCAGCAGCAGCGCGATCATCCGCACGGCGTCGACCCGCGCCTCCTCCATCGGCAAAGGCGGCGGCATCGGCACCTCGCCGCCCGGCCCGAGCGCGCCGAAATCCGGCCGCTGCGGCGACGGGCAGAACACCGCGAACAACCCACCCGCGAGGCCACCGGCGCGCGCCTTCGGCAGGTCGATGTGCCCCTCCGCCGTGCCGGCGAGGAAGCCGGCGACCGGATCGCCCTCGCCCTGCCGCATCAGGCGCAGCAGCGCATCGTTATGGCCATCGAAGAAGGGAATGAGGTCGCTCACGGCAAGGTCCAACTGCAGGTAAGTGGTCGCCCAGCAGAGCAGGGCACCGGCGCGCCGGCAAGGCGGCAATCGGGCGACGAAGCTCGTCTCCCCCGGGAAATGCCGAGCACGTCGGGCCGGACCGCCCCGCCGGGGGGCAGCGCCGGGCCGATGGTACCGACAGGTCGCGGGCGGCTCTACTCCGCCGCCTGCACCCGGCCGCCCTGGGGGCGGCGCTCCATGACTTCCTTGAGGAAGTGGCCGGTATACGAGCGCGGGTTGTCGATGATGGCTTCCGGCGTGCCGGTGCCGACCACCTCGCCCCCGCCGTCGCCGCCTTCGGGGCCCATGTCGATGATCCAGTCGGCCGTCTTGATCACCTCGAGGTTGTGCTCGATGACGATCACGGTGTTGCCGCTGTCGACCAGTTCGTGCAGCACTTCCAGCAGCTTGGCGATGTCGTGGAAGTGCAGGCCCGTCGTCGGCTCGTCGAGCATGTAGAGCGTGCGGCCGGTGGCGCGCTTCGACAGCTCCTTGGACAGCTTCACCCGCTGCGCCTCGCCGCCCGACAGCGTCGTCGCCGGCTGGCCGACCTTGACGTAGCCGAGCCCGACGCGCTGAAGCGTAACGAACTTGTCACGGATCGACGGCACTGCGGCGAAGAACTCCACCGCCTCGTCGATGGTCATGTCGAGCACGTCGGCGATCGACTTGCCCTTGAACTGCACCTCGAGCGTCTCGCGGTTGTAGCGGTGGCCCTTGCACACCTCGCAGGTCACATAGACGTCGGGCAGGAAGTGCATCTCGATCTTGATGACGCCGTCGCCCTCGCACTTCTCGCAACGGCCGCCCTTCACGTTGAACGAGAAGCGGCCTGGGCCGTAGCCGCGCGCCTTGGCTTCCGGCAGGCCGGCGAACCACTCGCGCATCGGCCCGAACGCGCCGGTATAGGTCGCGGGATTGGAGCGCGGCGTGCGGCCGATCGGCGACTGGTCGATGTCGATGACCTTGTCGAGGTGCTCGAGGCCGGTCAGGTGCTCGTGCGGGGCCGGGGTGACGCGCGCGCCGTTCAGCCGCCGCGCGATCGCCTGGTACATGGTGTCGATCATCAGCGTCGACTTGCCGCCGCCCGACACGCCGGTGATG
>JBQCFF010000448.1:0-3069 GCA_051959485.1 Devosia sp.
ATCCTCAACAAGCTGGTGGAGGCCGAGGGCTTCGAGAAGTTCCTCGACGTCAAGTACACCGGCACCAAGCGCTTCGGCCTCGACGGCTCGGAGTCGCTGATCCCGGCGCTCGAGCAGATCGTCAAGCGCGGCGGCGCGCTGGGGGTCAAGGACATCGTGCTCGGCATGGCGCATCGCGGCCGGCTCAACGTCTTGACGCAGGTGCTGGCCAAGCCGCACCGCGCGCTGTTCCACGAGTTCAAGGGCGGCGCCTTCTATCCCGACGAGGTCGAGGGTTCGGGCGACGTGAAGTACCACCTCGGCGCCTCGGCCGACCGTGAGTTCGACGGCAACACCGTCCACCTGTCGCTGACCGCCAACCCGTCGCACCTCGAGATCGTCGATCCGGTGGTGCTGGGCAAGGCGCGCGCCAAGCAGGACCAGCGCTCGGCCGTCGACGGCCGCTTCGTCGAACCGCGCCAGGTCGACCGCTCGGTGGTGCTGCCGCTGCTCATCCATGGCGACGCGGCGTTCGCCGGGCAGGGCGTGGTGGCGGAATCGCTGGGGCTCTCCGGCCTCAAGGGCCACCGCACCGGCGGCTCGCTCCACTTCGTCATCAACAACCAGATCGGCTTCACCACCGCGCCGATGTACTCGCGCTCCTCGCCGTACCCGACCGACGTCGCCAAGATGATCGAGGCGCCGGTGTTCCACGTGAACGGCGACGATCCGGAAGCGGTGGTCTATGCCACCAAGGTGGCGGTCGAATACCGGCAGCGCTTCGGCAAGCCGGTGGTCATCGACATGTTCTGCTACCGCCGCTTCGGCCACAACGAGGGCGACGAGCCGAGCTTCACGCAGCCGCTGATGTACTCGAAGATCCGCTCGCACGAGACGACGCTGGACCTTTATTCGCAGAGGCTGATCGGCGCCGGCCTCGTCACCGCCGAGGACGTCGACCGCATGAAGGCCGACTGGCGCGCCCACCTCGAGAAGGAGTTCGAGGCCGGGCAGGACTTCCGCCCCAACAAGACCGACTGGCTCGACGGCGTGTGGAAGGACATGAAGCGCGCCGACGCCGAGGGGCCGCGCCGCGGCGAGACCGGCGTCGAGATGGTCGACCTCGTCCGCATTGGCCAGAAGCTGACCGAAGTGCCGGCGGATTTTGCCATCCACCGCACCGTCAAGCGGTTCGTCGACCATCGTCGTGCCGCGATCGAATCCGGTGAAGGCATCGACTGGGCGACGGCCGAGGCGCTGGCGTTCGGCACGCTGCTCGACGAGGGGCACCCGGTGCGCCTCAGCGGCCAGGACGTCGAGCGCGGCACCTTCAGCCAGCGCCACTCGGTGCTGAACGACCAGGAGAAGGACGGCGTCACCTTTACGCCGCTCAACAACATCTCCGACACCCAGGCGCGCTACGAGGTCATCAACTCGATGCTCTCCGAGGAGGCGGTGCTCGGCTTCGAGTATGGCTACTCGCTGGCCGAGCCCAACACCCTGACCCTGTGGGAAGCGCAGTTCGGCGACTTTGTGAACGGCGCCCAGGTGGTGATCGACCAGTTCATCTCGTCGGGCGAGCGCAAGTGGTTCCGCATGTCGGGCCTCGTGATGCTGCTGCCGCATGGCTATGAGGGCCAGGGGCCGGAGCACTCGTCGGCGCGGCTCGAGCGCTTCCTGCAGTCGTGCGCCGAGGACAACATGCAGGTCGCCAACTGCACGACGCCGGCGAACTACTTCCACATCCTGCGTCGGCAGCTGAAGCGCGACTTCCGCAAGCCGCTGATCCTGATGACGCCGAAGTCGCTGCTCAGGCACAAGCGTGCGGTGTCGGGGCTGATGGAGCTGGGGCCGGACTCGAGCTTCCACCGCCTGCTGTGGGACGACGCCGAGACGCCGGGCGTGCCGAAGACGACGGTCAAGCTGGCGCCCGACGCCGAGATGCGGCGGGTGATCCTGTGCACCGGCAAGGTCTACTACGACCTGCTCGAGGATCGCGAGAAGCGCGGCATCAACGACGTGTACCTGCTGCGCGTCGAGCAGCTCTATCCGTTTCCGGCCAAGGCGCTGCTCGACGAGCTCAACCGCTTCCCCAATGCCGAGATCGTCTGGTGCCAGGAGGAGCCGAAGAACATGGGCGCCTGGGCCTTCGTGCAGCCCTATGTCGACTGGGTGCTCGACCAGACCGGCCGGGCCGGCGAGCGGCCGCGCTATGTCGGCCGTCCGGCTTCGGCGGCGACGGCGACCGGCCTGATGCGGAAGCACCTGCAGGAGCTGCAGACCTTCCTCGAAGAAGCGTTCGCGAAGTAAGAAGACTGAGTGGTCGCGCGGTCGAACCGGAAAAGTCAGCTGCTTTTCCCGACCGCGCTCCAAGCACTGAAGCGGCAAGCTGAAGGACCAAAGATAATGGCGACTGAAATCCGGGTGCCCACGCTGGGCGAGAGCGTCACCGAGGCGACGATCGGCCAGTGGTTCAAGAAGGTGGGCGACACGGTCGCCGCCGACGAACCAGTGGTGGAACTCGAGACCGACAAGGTGACGATCGAGGTGCCGGCGCCCACTGCCGGCGTGCTCGAATCGATCGCTGCCAACCCGGGTGACACCGTCAATGTCGGTGCGCTGATCGGTGCCATCGGCGCGACCGGTGCGCAGCCTGCCGCCGCCAGCGCTGCCGCTGCCCCCAAGCCGTCGATCCCGCAGCCGCAGGCCGTTGCTGCCGAGCCGGCGCCGAAGCCGGCCGCTGCGGCCAGCGTGCCGCCGGCGCCCTCGGCGCAGAAGATCATCGCCGAGAACAACCTCAACGAGGCCGATATCAGCGGCTCCGGCCGCCGTGGCCAGATCCTGAAGGAAGACGCGCTGGCCGCCGCCAGCCGTCCGGCCGCCGCCCCGGCGGCGCCCAACGTGGTGCAGATGCCGAGTGCCGCGAGCAGCGCTGCCGCTCCCGCCCCACAGCCCACGCCGGCCCAGCCGGCCGGTGCGCCCGCCGCCGCTCCTGCTGCTGCGCCCGCGGCTAAGGAGCCGGCGCCGGCCCCCGCCGCGCCACGCGCGCCGGTCGCCGCCGATGACGCGGCCCGCGAGGAGCGGGTGAAG
>JBQCFF010000449.1:0-3454 GCA_051959485.1 Devosia sp.
CGAGGGCCGGGCCGTGCTGGTGCGCCGGGCCGAGCGGCTCGGCATCCGCCCGCTCATCGCCGGCGAGGATTTCGAGGGCCACGCCGAGAACGGCCGGCTGGTCTATTCCGACGAGCGGGGCCTGCTCGACCTGCCGCCCCCGCATCTTGCGGGCCCGCACCAGTTCGACAATGCCGCGACCGCCATCGCCGCCGTGCGGCATTTCGGCCTGCCGGTCACCGAAGCCGACATCGCCACCGGCCTGCGCGAGGTGGATTGGCCGGCGCGGCTGCAGCCGGTGCAGGGTACGCTGCTGCAATTGCTACCGCCGGGATCGGAGCTCTGGCTCGACGGCGGGCACAATGCGCACGGCGCTGCCGCGCTGGCGCTGGCGCTCGATGAGATGCAGGCGCGCCGGCCGCTGCCGCTGGTGCTGATCATGGGGCTGATGAACACCCGCAAGCCCGCGGATTTCCTGGCGCCCTTCGCCGGCAAGGTGCGGCAGGTCTTCGCCCTCACCATCCCGGGCGAGCCCAACGCCAACCCGGCCTCGGTGATCGTCGAGCAGGCGCGCGCCGCCGGCTTCGCCGCCGTGGAGTCGAAGTCGATCCTCAACGCCCTCGCCGGCGCGGCGGCGCTCGGCGGCGAGATGCGGGTGGTGTTCGCCGGCTCGCTCTACCTCGCCGGCCACGTCCTGCACCAGAACGGCACCCCGCCGACCTGAGACCACCGGCGCCTACCGGCCCTGCTGCTCCCGCTGCCAGCCGACATTGAGCTCGGGCCGCACCTCCACCGTGCCGTAGTCGGCCATTGGCCCGAGCTTGGCGATCTCGACGGCTTCGGCCATGTCGCGCGCCTCGATGATCAGGATGCCGCCCAGCTGTTCCTTGGTCTCGGCATAGGGACCATCGGTGGCCGACGCCTGGCCGGCGCGGCGACGTACCGTAACCGCCTCGCCGGCCCCGGCCAGGGCGAGGGCGCTGACATAGTGACCGCTCTTGATCAGGGCGGCATCCGCCTCGCGGTTCTCGAGGTCGAAACGCTCCAGCTCAGCAGGACTGAGCTGGCCGATCAGCTCGGCATCGACGTGGAACAGGCAGACAAAGCGCATGGGTTCACCTCCGTTTGCCCACCTGGTCGAATGGCCCCGGCCGACTTCGACAGCGCCTCAATAGCGCGCATCCTCGAGCCCGCAGAACGGGTCGACCGGCGAGTGGCGGTTGAACGGAATGCGGCCGAGCAGCGCATCCACCACGGCCCGCTGCATGGTTTCGGTGGTCGAGTAGGCGTTGATGTAGGTGGGCACCCGCGGCGCGTCGTAGAGCATGTAGGGGTAGCCGAACGAGATCATCGCGGTCGGGATGTCGTGCCAGTGCCGGGTCATCGCCTTGCCGAAGTGGCCGGTGAGCTTCAGCCAGTCGAGGAAGATCCGGCCGCGGGTGAGCAGCGTCTCGTCGCCGAAAATGTAGAGCATGAGGTCGTGGTTTTCGGGCGAAACCTGCGTCTCAGGCCCATGCACTTCCACGACGAACCCGTGCTCGCGCAGCATCTCGGGGAGGGCGAAGGGCAGCGGCTCGGGCGTGAACGGGAAGACGATGCCGCCGGAGACGATCAGCACGCGCCGGTGCTTCACCGGGTCGAGCGGCAGCAGGTCCTGCACGTCCTTCACCAGCGTCGGGGCGCGGCGGGTGATCTCGGCGGCGTAGGCGTTGGCGGCGGCATTCGGCGCCTCGCCCTGCGGCATGGTTGCGGGTGCGTGGAGGCCGAGCTTCGCCTTGAGCCCGAGCTGGCGGATGATGGCGGCATCGACGCGCGCCTGGCTGAGGCGGCCGTCGGCGAGCGCCGCCTGCAGGTAGCCGAGGTCGATGGCCGGATCGTTCGAGAACAGGGTGACGTCGCAGCCGTTCTCGATCACCTCGGGGAGGTACTCGCTGCGCTTCGACCAGTTGCCGAGGCCGGCCATGCCGGTGGCATCGGAGACGATCAGGCCGTTGAAGCCGAGGCGCCGGCGCAGCAGCTCCTCGTTCAGCAGCTTGCTGATCGCCGCGGGGCGGAAGGCTTCGACCCCGGCGTCGGGCACCAGCGAGCGGATGAAGGCGGGAAAGGCGATATGGGCCGACATGACGCTCAGCGCGCCCGCCTCGATGGCGCCGCGGTAGAGCCGGCCGAAGCTCGCCTCCCAATCCTCCGGCGACAGCGGGTTGATGGTGGTCAGCAGGTGCTGGTCGCGGTCGTCGAACCCCTCGCCCGGCCAGTGCTTCACCGCCGCGGCGACGCCGTTCTGCTGGAACACCCGCATCTGGGTCAGCGCGTGCCGCTCGATGGTGGCGACGTCCGAGCCGAAGCCGCGGGTCGCGACGATGGGCGAGCGGAAGGCGGCGTTGATGTCGAGGACCGGGGTGAAGCTCCAGTTGATCCCGACATGGCGTGCCTCGACCGCCATCAGCCGGCTGATCTCAGCGGTGGCCTCGACGTCGTCCACGGCGGCGAGCGCCAGCGGGTTGGGAAACTCCGAGCCGCCCCTGAGGCTCATGCGGCTGCCTTCGAGGTCGGCCGAGATCAGCAGCGGCAGCGGATTGCCGGCGGCGAAGCCGGCGATGATCCGGCGCTCCTCCTCGATGCTGGCGCCGATGTGGCGGGTGACCCCGCCGGGCCGGAAGTCGCGGATCGCCGCGAGCTCGCCGGGATCGGTGCCGGCCGATCGGAGGTTGAAGAGCTGCCGGAGCTTGTCGTCCTCGCCCAGCGCGGCGAACCGCTCGCGCACCCAGTTCAGCTGCGCGGCATCGAGGTTGAAGGGGAATTCGCTGAGAGTATCGAAAGTCATGCCGGTCTCCTCATGGCGACCGGCAATCTAGCCGTCAGGCCGTTGCTGTCACGCGGCGAATTGATCCAGCCACTTGGTGAGCTGGGCCCGCGACTGGCCGGCCCCGACCTTGTAGTCCACCGGCTCGCCGTCCTTGAAGACGATCAGCGTCGGCATGGCCCGCACGTTGTAGCGGACCGCGGTCGCGGGGTTGGAGTCGACGTCGAGCTTCACGATCTTCACCTTGTCGGCGAGCTCGACGCTGAGCTGGTCGAGGATCGGGTCCATGGCCTTGCAGGGCTGGCACCACTCGGCCCAGAAATCCACCAGCACCGGCTTGTCCGCGCCGACCACCTCGGCGTCCCAGTTGCCGTCGTCCACGCGCTGTCCCATCGGGAAACTCCATCGTTAGTTGCCGATGGATGATACAGGGAGTCGGGGAGCGAGGGGAAGAAATGGCTTTGCGTGGGGTTGGTAGATTTATGAACGGCCCCCCACCCTAGCTCTGCTAGGTCGCTTCGCTCCCAGCGGCGCTACCCTCCCCATCAAGGGGGACTGTTCACGTCGGACTCGCGAGGCGCTTCCTGGCCAGGAAGATGTCGAGGGTGATCTCGAGCATCTGTTGGGTCTTGGAGGCGCGCTTGGTTCGGCGGTTGAAGCGGGCCAGCATGT
>JBQCFF010000450.1:0-5451 GCA_051959485.1 Devosia sp.
CCGAAGCCGAAGCGCAGGATGAGCAGCGGCACCAGCGCCAGCATCGGCGTCGTCACCAGCAGCAGGATGTAGGGAGTGACGATCTTCTCGACGAAGGGGAACTGGGTGATCACGGCCGCGAGCACCAGCCCCACCACGGCGCCGATGCCGAAGCCGGAGAACAGCTCGACCAGCGTATGCCCCAGGTGCGGGGCAATCAGCGGGAAATCGGTGACGAGGGCGACCGCGATCTCGCTCGGCTTCGGCAGCACGTACTGCGGCACCTGGAACAGGTTGAGCAGCAGCTCGGTGCCGCCCACGATCACCACCGCCACCAGCAGGATGGCCAGCGCCTCGCCCATCGAGCGGATGCCGGGGCCGGCGGCCAGGGCGGACATGCCACCGCTGATGCCGACGTCGCCGCCTGCGGTGCCGCGCTTGAACTCGGGAATTGCGTCAGTCTCGCTCACGGTGACCTCAAACGGCAGGCTGCGCCAGCGTGGCGCCGGACGGCTTGGCGTAGCGGCTCTGCTGGCCGCCGACGATCTCCATCTTGATGGTATTGGTGAGGTCGAACACCTCGCGGGTCGACATGATCTCGAGCGATCGAGGCCGCGGAAACGGCACTTCGTGGATGCTGGCGACGCGGCCCGGCCGCGCGCTCATCACCACGATGCGGTCGGACAGGAAGATCGCCTCCTCGATCGAGTGGGTGATGAGGACGATGGTGGTGCGGGTGTCGAGCCAGATCTCCTCCACCATCTGGTTCATCTCTTCGCGCGTGAAGGCATCGAGCGCACCGAACGGCTCGTCCATCAGCAGCACGGAGGGCCGGAACGACAGGGCGCGCACCAGCGCGGCGCGCTGCTGCATGCCGCCCGAGAGTTCGCGCGGGAAGCGGCCGCCGAAGCCGCCGAGCCCGACCCGTTGCAGCAGGTCGTCGATCCAGGCGCGATCAGGTTTGGTGCCCTTGATCTCGAAGGGGAAGTTGATGTTGGCGTCGAGGTTGCGCCAGGGGAGGAGGTTGGCGTCCTGGAACACCATGCCGATCTCGGGATTGGGGCCGGTCACCGGCTTGCCGTCGAGCAGTACCTGGCCGGAACTCAGCCTGTGCAGCCCGGACATGGACCACAGCAGCGTGGTCTTGCCGCAGCCTGACGGCCCCACGATGGAGACGATCTCGCCCTGCCGGATGTCCAGCGTGCAACGGTCGATGGCCACCAGGTCGCCCGACCGGGTGACGTATTTCTTGGTCGCGTCCTCGACCTTCAGCTTCGGTTGAGCGGCAGCCGACAATCGTCCCTCACGATTAGCGCCCAAGCCGGCAACTCACCGCGCCGGGCTCCCTCCGAGCCCGCCGTATGCCGACAACCGGAGTTTGTAACTAACCTACTTTTGCTGTCAAGCGACGAAAGGGTTGCACTAAAGCGCTAGCTGAAATCGCGAGCAAGCGCCGAGATCAGGGGGCTTGATCGTCGTGTAAGTTTCCTACATCCTGACGCGTCGGCAGTGCTGTGGATCATCGGCGACAATGGCGGAATTCATTGCGAGCAGTGCTATCAGGGCCAGTGACGATAACACCGCGAAAGGCGCCTTGATGCGCACGCACGAGTCCGACCGCAACGCCGGCGAAGGTTACTCCAAGCCGATCCCCGACATCCTGTCGATCATCAAGGATTCCTACGGCGAACTGCGACCGGCGGAACGGCGCGTTGCCGACGTGGTGCTGGCGGACGTGACCTTCGCGGTGGATGCGGCCAATGCCGAGATTGCACGGCGGGCCGGGGTCAGCGAGCCGACGGTGACGCGGTTCTGCCGGGCGATCGGCTGCGAGGGGGTGCGGGACTTCAAGCTGAAGCTGGCGCAGAGCGTGGTGGTGGGCCGGCTCTACCTCTCACCCGGCGAGCCGGCGCCGCCGACCACCGACGGCTCGCCGCTGTGGAGCGTGGTGTTCGGCGAGGCCCGGAACGCCATCTCGGCGGTGGAACGCTGCGTCGACCCGGCGGACGTGCTGAAGGCCGCCGAGCTCGTCGCCAGGGCCAACCAGGTCGTGGTGTTCGGGCTGGGTGGCAGCTCGACCGCGCTCGCCCAGGAAACCCGGAACCGCCTGTTCCGCTACGGCGTGGTCGCCATTTCGCACTCCGATCCCTACGTGCTGAAGATGACGGCGGCGACGCTGAAGCCGGACGACCTGGTGATCGCCATTTCCGGCACCGGGCGCACCCGCGAAGTGATCGAGGTGATCGAGGTGGCCAAGCACTACCGCGCCCGGACCATCGGCATCACCGCTCCGGAGTCGGAACTGGCCGGCATCTGCGACGTCAAGCTGACGGTGGACGTGCCCGAATACGCCGATCCGCTGAAGCCGACCGCCTCGCGCTATGCCTTCCTGCTCATCATCGACCTGCTGTCGACCGCCGTCGGCTATCGGCTCGACCCGTCCGCCCGCGAGACGCTGCGCCGGATCAAGTACACCGTCCTCGCCCACCGCAAGGGCAAGGTGCTGGAGCCGCTCGGCGACTAACCGACCGGGATCAGCGGCTTCGGGCGAGGTATGCCTGCAGGCGGGCGAGCTGGTCGGGCTCGTCGCGCAGCACGCAGGTGGTACAGAACGGGAGGCCGCCAACGTACAGGCGGCAGCAGCCGCCGCGCAGCCGGAACGCCTCGCTCCTGTCGCCGCTCTCAACCGTGACGAAGCGCCAGCGGGTGTTGTGAAGCGGCAGCTCCGGCCGCCGCAGGATCGCCTCGGCTTCCGCCATCGCCAGCCCCGCCTCCCCTACCCGCTTGCCGAAGCTCAGGAAGCCGGCCGAGATGCCGTCGACCACCAGTGCCCACATGGCGCGGCGGGCGAGCCGGGTGCGGCGGTGGAGCCCCTCCAGCAGCGGCGTCAGCAAGGCGACGAGCGAGGCCGACATGGCCCCGCGGTCGAGGGGGCTGCCGTGCGCGTCGAGCTGGACGCAGAAATCGAAATCCAGGGTCTGCGCCCCCGTCGCCCCGGCCAGCGTGTGCCGCACCCCGACCTGTTCCGGCCCGAACGGCGCCAGTGGCAGGCGCGAGAGGTAGAGCGCCCCCAATGCCTGGCCAAGCTGCCAGGTCAGGATGCTGAGCAGGTATGACGCAGCGGTCTTGCGATCGATGCCGGGCGCCAGTTGTCCGGTAGCCGACAGCCACTGCCCAAGCATTCCCTCGTGCGCAGCATCGAGGCGCGCGAACGAGGGGAACCCGGCGTCCGGAGCGCCCCACCTGAAGCGCAGCTCCGGATAGCGGCGTGACAGCTGCCCGACTGCGGCCGCGAGTTGGGCGGTGCCGTCACGCACGGGGTCGCGCCAGTCTACTGCGCCGGCTCGACCTCGTAGACCCGCGCAATGTCATCGAGCAGTGCGTTGGCGGCGAGGATTCCTCCGGCCGTGTTCCAGACGGCATCATCGACTGCATGCACCTTCCCTGCCTTGACCACAGCGAGGTTGTTCCACAGTGCCCCGCTGGTCCACTCTGCCGCCTGCTTCCGGGCGCCACCGTCGCCGGTCTCGTAGGTGAAATAGAACAGCCGGTCGCCTTCCATCTCCGGAATACGCTCCTTGGTGACGTCGTCGGCGAATTCCGGCTTGTCCTGTCCCGCCGGACGCTTGAAACCGAGCTGCTTGAGAATACCGCCTGCGAAGGTGTCGTTGTAGTAGATCCGGGTGAGGTCGGCCATGAACCGGACCAGCGAGACCTGCTCGCCCGTCCTGTCGCCGAGCGCCTCCTGCAGCGCCGCTGCCCTTGCGTCGAACGCGGCGAGCGCGGCCTGGCCTTCGGCTGCCTTGCCGGCCGCGGCGGTATAGAGCTCGAGGTTCGGACGCCAGTCGCCGCGCAGCCGCTCGCTCATCACCGTCGGCGCGATGGCGGACAGCTGGTCGTAGATCTTCTCCTGCCGCAGCTTGTTGCCGACGATCAGATCGGGCTCGAGCGCAGCGATGACCTCGAGGTTGACGGCCGATTCCTCGCCCACCACCTCGACGCCCTCCATCTGCGGCGCGATATGGCTGTACCACGGGTTGCCGAGCCAGGAGCGAACCGCGCCGATCGGCGTGACGCCGACGGCGAGCAGCGCCTCGGTGCCCTCATTGGTCAGCACCACGACTCTCTTCGGTTCGTCCGGGACCTCCGTGACGCCCATGGCGTGCGTGATCTCTCGAGCCGTGACGACGCCCGCGCTCGTGGCAAGCACCGCCGTGGCGATGATGGAGATGAAGGCCCTGCGCAGCATATGTGGCTCCCGGTGCTTGATAATCCGTGCGGTTGCGGTACATAGGGCAGCCTTTTTATGAGTGTCAATGTCAACTTTATCAGCCGACATGCTCAGGACTGCCGCCCGGCCCTGGCGGGTCAGCGCACTGCTGGCGCTCGCACTTGCTGCCGCGCTGCTTGCCAGCCTGCTGTTCGGGTATCGTAGCTATACACCGGCCGACCTCTGGCTGGCGCTGACCAGCTTCGACGGCTCGGAAGCGCATATCGTCATCCGCGACCACCGGTTGCCGCGGGCGATCATCGCGCCGATCTGCGGCGCAGCATTGGGCGTGGCGGGCGTCATCGTGCAGACGCTGGCGCGCAACCGCATCGCGTCGCCGGATACGCTCGGGGTCAATGCCGGGGCATCGCTGGCCGTAGTGGCGGCCAGCACCCTGTTCGGCGTCAGCTCCATCGCCGTTCTTTCGATGGCCGCGGCGACCGGGGCACTGCTGACCAGCCTCCTGGTGTTCGCCATCGCTTCGACTGCGGGCGGGCTGTCGCCGCTGCGTATCGTCCTCATCGGTGTGACCATCGCCGGCCTCTTCCACGCGTTGGTTGAAGTGGTGCTGACCGTGAAGGAGGCAGAGCTCGACCAGTTGCTGTTCTGGCTTTCCGGCGCCTTCGTCGATCGGCCGTTGACGCTTGCTGCCGGGGGCAGCCTTTTCGTTGCGGTAGGGACCGGCCTGGCCTTCTGCCTGGTGCGCCCGCTTGACGTCATGCAGGCCGACGATGCGACAGCGCGGACCCTTGGCGTTCCGCTCGCCGTGATCCGGGCCGGATGTATCGTCTCGATATCGCTATTGACGGGCGCCGCCGTGGCCATGGCCGGTCCGGTCACCTTTGTCGGCCTCGTCGTTCCGCATGCGGCCCGCTACCTGGTCGGCCTGCGGCACGGGGCCCAGATTGCCGCCGCGGCGCTTTGCGGGGCCCTTTATGCAACCGCCGCCGATGTCGTCGCCCGCTTCGTCATTTATCCGCTTGAGGCTCCGGTGGGGGCAGTGACGGCGGTAGTCGGCGGAGTGCTCCTGCTCATCCTGCTCCGACGGAGGGCCGCGTGAGCCTCGAGTCAGTGGTCAACAGGAGCGGCAGGATTTCGGCGCCCCGGGAGCGTCTCGCGTGGGGCGTGGTATTCGCGCTGCTGGCAGCCGCCGCTCTGACCGTGATCCTTGGCGTGGCCCTAGGCTCGACCTGGCTGGCGCC
>JBQCFF010000451.1:0-2425 GCA_051959485.1 Devosia sp.
AGCGAGCCGGAGCCGCGCGACAGGGTCAGGTAGTCGAGGCCGACATCGTTGAGGAAGCCGAGGCGCTCGCGGATTTCCTTGAAGACGCGCTCGCCGATCTGGTTCTGCTGCTCAGTGAGCTTGGGGGGCAGGGTGGTGAACCACTCGGCTGCCGCCTTGATCGACTTTTCGCTGACCTGCGCGATGTTGAGGCCGTCGATCTTCACTGCCAGCGCTTCGGGCTTCAGCCGGTAGCCGTTGCAGGCGACGCACGGCGCCTGCGACATGTATTTCTCGATCTCCTCGCGCATACCGGCGCTCTCGGTCTCCTTGTAGCGCCGCTCGAGGTTGCCGATCACGCCCTCGAAGGGCTTCGTGCTCTTGTAGGTGCGCAGGCCGTCGTCATAGACGAAGTTGATTGCGGTATTGCCGGTACCGAACAGCACGGCGTGCTGCACCTCGAAGGGCAGCTCCTCCCAGGCTGTGCCGGTCGAGGCGCCATAATGCTTCACCACCGCCTGCAGCGTCTGCTGGTAATAGGGAGCGCTGGTCTTCGACCATGGCAGGATTGCCCCGTCGCGCAGCGAAAGACTGACATCGGGGACGATGAGGTTGGGGTCGATCTTCTGCTCGGTGCCCAGCCCATCGCAGACCGGGCAGGCGCCGAACGGGTTGTTGAACGAGAACAGCCGCGGCTCGATCTCGGGAATGGTGAAACCGGAGATCGGATCGGCGAACTTTTCGGAGAAGATCAGCCGCTTGGGCGCACCGGTCTCATCCAGCTCGTCGGCGAACTCGGCGAAGGCGATGCCGTCGGCAAGCTTCAGCGCGGTCTCGAAACTCTCAGCGAGGCGGCCGGCGATATCCGGGCCGACGACCACGCGATCGACCACGACTTCGATATCGTGCTTGATCTTCTTGTCGAGGTTGGGGGCGTCCTCGATGTCATGGAACTCGCCGTCGATCTTGACGCGCTGAAACCCCTTGCGCATCAGGTCGTTGAGCTCGCGCTTGTACTCGCCCTTGCGACCGCGGGCGATCGGGGCCAGCAGGTAAAGCCGGGTTTCCGGCGGTTGCGCCATGACGATGTCGACCATCTGGCTGACGGTCTGGCTCTGGATCGGCAGGCCGGTGACCGGCGAATAGGGGATTCCCACGCGCGCGAACAGCAGGCGCAGATAGTCGTAGATTTCGGTGACGGTGCCGACGGTCGAGCGCGGATTGCGCGAGGTGGTCTTCTGCTCGATCGAGATGGCGGGGCTGAGGCCGTCGATCTGCTCGACATCCGGCTTCTGCATCATCTCGAGGAACTGCCGCGCGTAGGCGCTCAGCGACTCCACATAGCGGCGCTGCCCTTCGGCATAGATGGTGTCGAAGGCCAACGACGACTTGCCCGAGCCCGAAAGCCCGGTCATCACGATGAGGCTGTCACGCGGCAACCGCAGGTCGATATTCTTGAGGTTGTGCTCCTTGGCGCCCCTGATGACGAGATCGCGGTTCGGATTAGGTCTGTCGGCCATCAAAGACTTCCACTTGACGAGGGCGAGCGACCATAGAGCCGCTTTGTGCCAAATCGTGTCAGGGTTTCAAAAAAGAGGGGTCGGCTGCTCATCTGGGTATGCGGCTCCCGACTTGCAACTTAACCACGCCGCAGCGGCTCCTGTCACCACGGCGGCACACGGCTCCAGTCAAACTTCATGTGAACATAAGAGGAACGCACCAGAGTCGGTCAAGGGCCTTCAGGTGGCTGTGGATTGCAGCCGAGTCTTGACAAACGGCGGGCCAGGGAGAACATAAGAGGAACGATGGGCGTCGATGAAGCTGTGGGCTAAGGCGGTTTGGCGCGCGCGCCGTCGGAACGATAGCGGTAGGATACGCGCCTGAGTTTCTCCCGGGTGCGTTTCCGGGAAAGTTGGAAAGGAAAGTGCCATGGCTGGCAGCGTGAACAAGGTCATCCTGGTAGGCAATCTCGGCAATGACCCCGAGGTGCGGAACCTGCCGTCAGGCGGCAAGGTGGTGAACCTCAGTGTCGCGACCTCCGACCAGTGGCGCGACAAGAACACTGGCGAGCGCAAGGAGCGTACCGAGTGGCACCGCGTGGTGATCTTCTCGGAAGGGCTGGTGCGCGTTGCCGAGCAGTACCTGCGCAAGGGCTCGAAGGTTTACATCGAAGGCTCGCTGCAGACCCGCAAGTGGCAGGATCAGTCCGGCCAGGACAAATACTCGACCGAGGTCGTGCTGCAGGGCTTCAACTCGACGCTGACCATGCTCGATGGACGCGGCGATGGCGAAGGCGCTTCGGGTGGCGGTGGTTTCTCGAGCCCGCGGGAATCGAGCGGCTTCGGCGGTCCGCCGGCCCGCCAGGAGCGGCGCCCGAGCTCGGCTCCGGCGTTCGAGTCGGGCTCGATGGATGACGATATTCCGTTCTGAGGCAGTTGCAGCAGTT
>JBQCFF010000452.1:0-15029 GCA_051959485.1 Devosia sp.
CCGGTCGAGGAAGAGGACGACGACTTCGAGAACTCGCTGTCGCTCAGCGCCATGGAAGCGGAGCTGAAGCCGCAGGTGGTGGCGACGTTCGACCGCATCGCCGACGCCTACGGCCGCATGCGCAAGCTGCAGGACCAGCACACCGAGGACCGGATGGCGGGAGCCGCGCCCGCTTCGGCCGCCGACCTCAAGACGCTCGACAAGCTGCGGGCCGAAGTGATCACCGACGTGAAGTCGCTGTCGCTCAACGCCTCGCGTATCGAAAGCCTGGTCGAGCAGCTCTACGACATCAACAAGCGCCTGGTGCGGCTGGAAGGCCGGCTGCTGCGGCTCGCCGAGAGCTACGGGGTGAAGCGCGAGCAGTTCCTCGAGGCCTATTACGGCAGCGAGCTCGAGCAGAACTGGGTCGAGCAGGTGGCGGCGCTGCCGGGCAAGGCCTGGGCGGAGTTCGCCAAGCACGAGGGCGGCACTGCCTTCGAGATCCGCTCCGAGATCCAGACGCTGGCCACCGAGACCGGCCTCGACATCGGCGAATACCGCCGCATCGTGCACAAGGTGCAGAAGGGCGAGCGCGAGGCAGCGATCGCCAAGAAGGAGATGGTGGAAGCCAACCTCCGCCTAGTGATCTCGATCGCCAAGAAGTACACGAACCGCGGCCTGCAGTTCCTTGATTTGATTCAGGAAGGCAACATCGGCCTGATGAAGGCGGTGGACAAGTTCGAGTACCGCCGCGGCTACAAGTTCTCGACCTATGCCACGTGGTGGATCCGGCAGGCCATAACACGTTCTATCGCCGACCAGGCGCGCACCATCCGTATCCCGGTGCACATGATCGAGACGATCAACAAGATCGTCCGCACGAGCCGGCAGATGCTGCACGAGATCGGCCGCGAGCCGACCCCGGAGGAGCTGAGCGAAAAGCTGCAGATGCCGCTCGACAAGGTGCGCAAGGTGCTGAAGATCGCCAAGGAGCCGATCAGCCTCGAGACGCCGATCGGCGACGAGGAGGATAGCAACCTCGGCGATTTCATCCCGGACGTGAACGCCATCCAGCCGATCGACGCGGCGATCCAGTCGAACCTGCGCGAGACCACGACCCGCGTGCTGGCGTCGCTGACGCCGCGCGAGGAGCGCGTGCTGCGCATGCGCTTCGGCATCGGCATGAACACCGACCATACGCTCGAGGAAGTCGGCCAGCAGTTCTCGGTGACGCGCGAGCGTATCCGCCAGATCGAGGCCAAGGCGCTGCGCAAGCTGAAGCACCCGAGCCGGTCGCGGAAGCTCCGGAGCTTCCTCGACAACTGATCCCGCCAAGGCGGCGAAGTTTCAGGCGCGCGGTCCCCGGATCGCGCGCCTTTTGTTTGTTGATCTGCCTCAAGGCCCCGAGCCCCGACCCCGGCGAAAATCCGGACCTGGTGCAGGAGGGGTCGATGAATGGCAGGCTGCTGTTGGCGGGCGCCCTTGTGTGGGTCACCATCTTTGTGGTGCCGGTGCTGATCTACGGAGCGTTCGCCGCGCTGACGGGGCTGAAGCCACCGGGAAGCTCGCCGGCGCTGTTCCTCGTGAGCACTGCAGTCTCCAAACTGGGCACGGCCATGGCCTTCGTCGGCCTGTTCTACCTGGCCCGGGATGTGTTCGGCGGGCAGTGGCTGCTTTATGCCGGTATCTGGTGGCTGATGTTCGTTATCGGCGAGGTGGGACAGGCGATCGGGCCGGACTATTCGTGGCAGGAGGCGATTGCGGGCGCCATCTCCGAGAGCATCTACTTTCCACTTTCGGGACTGATCGTGAACTGGTTGGCGCGCTGAGGAGGGCGGGGTGGAGAAGGTCGATTTCAAGAAGCTGATGAAGCCGTTCTGGCAGCCACCGGTCGGCAGTTTCGTCGTGGTCGAGGTGCCGAAGCTCAATTTCCTGATGGTCGACGGCAGGGGCGACCCGAACACGGCCGAGGCCTACCGCACCGCCGTGCAGTGGCTCTACACCGTGAGCTACGGGCTCAAGTTCGCGTCCAAGGCGGCGGAGCGCGACTACGGGGTCGGGCCGCTCGAAGGCCTGTGGTGGGCTGACGACATGTCGAGCTTCGGCAGCGGCAACAAGGACGACTGGTCCTGGACCGCGATGATCATGCAGCCGGACTGGATCGACGAGGCCGCCGTGGCGGCGGCACTTCCCAGGGCGCGGACGAAGCTCGGTGACGAGCCGGCGAGCCTGCGGCTCGAGACGTTCACGGAGGGTTTGTCGGTACAGACGATGCACGTAGGCCCCTACAGCGCCGAGGGGCCGACGATCGCCAGACTGCACGGCGAGTTCCTGCCGGCGAACGGGCTGGTCGAGAACGGCCATCACCACGAGATCTACATCAGCGACCCGAGCCGCACCGCGCCCGAGAAGCTGCGCACCGTGATACGGCAGCCGGTGCGGAAGGCGGCCTGACGCGACCGGTCAGGAACCCCCGTTGCACGCTGCCGTTTAAGCCAGTGGAGGGAACCATGGACCCGCGAATCGAGACGCTCTTCGCCGACTATGGAAAATCGTTCAGCGCGTTGGAGATGCGGCGCATAGCCGGGCTCTATGCCGAGCAGTTCGTCGCCGCCGGGCCCAAGGGTGTGATCTCGCAGGGGCGGGAGGCCTTCCTCGAGAACGCGGACCGGGCGGCGGAGTTCTACCGCAGCGTCGGGCAGGAATCGGCGGAACTGCTGTCGGCGAAGGAGACGTGGTTCGGCGAGTTCTACGTGATGGTGACGATCCATTGGGGCGCGCGGTTCAAGTCGCTGCCGGAGCCGGTGGAGTTCGATGTCAGCTACCTGGTGCAGCTGACCGGCGACACGCCGAAGATCATCCTCTTCATCAGCCACGAGGATGAGGAGGAGGCGATGCGGAAGCTGGGACTGCTCCAGGGGCAGTGACGGCGCTCGCGGTGGACAAAGCTGCGCCCGCGGCCTAAAGCCAAGGCACAGTTTCACAAGTTCCCTGGCGAGGCGACAATGTCGTTCTGGAAGAAGCTTTTTGGTGGTGCCGGCGATGACGCGGCGGGCAAGTCCATCGAGCCGGCGGTGGTGGGTGAGGAGAGCTACAAGGGCTTCACCATCAAGGCGATCACCATGCCAGCGGGCAGCGAGTTCCAGCTCGCAGGGTTGATCGAGAAGACCGTCGACGGCGAGCTCAAGAGCTACAAGTTCGTGCGCGCCGACCGGTTCTCCTCCCGTGAGGACGTGGTGAGCTTCTCGCTGGCCAAGGGCCGCCAGATCGTCGACGAGCAGGGCGACGGCGTCTTCCGCCAGGGCTGATCGACACCCCCACAGGCGAACGGAGACTCGCCCCACCTCTTTCGAGCCGCATGCCCTCCGCGCTGGGAACGTCTCGAATTTCCCGAAACGCTCCAGCGGAGTTTCATTTGAATGGCCAGGAAACCAACCGCACGACAGGAGTTCGTGCTGTTCGACGTTGTCTACGAGGACGGCAGCCAGCGCTCCAACCGCAAGGTGCCAGCCGAACTGCTGGGCGGGCTCGACAAGGACGAGCCGGCGCGCTCCTTCATCATGGAGCAGGATCGCGAGATCGGCGAGAAGTCCGGCCTGCCGCCGCTGCCGATCAAGACCCTGAAGCGCAGCGGCAAGTAGCAGCGCCGCCGAAGGCCGGCGGCGCAATGCTCGTTCCCGGGCGTTCCCGTGCGGGCGCGCCGGAGCTTATTTCTCCCCCAGCGCCTTGTTCACCGCCGGCTTCACCACCGTGCCGTAGAGCTCGATCGCCTTCATGACCTTGTCGTGGGGCAGGGTGCCGACGCTGAGCTGCAGGCCGAAGCGGTCGTGGCCGAACCATTCGTGCTGCATCAGTATCTTGTCGATCACCTGCTGCGGCGAGCCCATGAAGTAGGCGCCGGCCGGGCTGGCGCCGGCTTCGAACTGGGCCCGGGTGGTCGGCGGCCAGCCGCGCTCGCGGCCGATGCGGCTCATCGCCTCGTGGTGCGCCGGGTAGGCGATGTCGAGGGCATCCTGCGAGTTCTCGGCGATGAAGCCGTGCGAGGAGATGCCGACGGGCAGCTTGCCGGCGTCATGGCCGGCCTTTTCGGCGGTCCGGCGGTAGAGCTCGACCAGGGGCGCGAACTGCTGCGGATTGCCGCCGATGATGGCGAGCATCAGCGGCAGCCCGTAATAGGCGGCGCGGGCGACGGAGTTCGGGGTGCCGCCGACGGCGATCCAGAGCGGCAGCGGCTCCTGCATCGGCTTGGGGTAGATGGCGATGTCGGGAATCGGCGCGGTGTGCTCGGAGCCGGGCCAGCGGACCTTGCCGCCCTTGCGGATCTCGATGAGCTTGGCGAGCTTCTCCTCGAACAGCGCGTCGTAGTCGTCGAGATCGAGGCCGAAGAGCGGAAAACTCTCGATGAAGCTGCCGCGGCCGGCCATGATCTCGGCCCGGCCGCCCGAGAGCAGGTCGAGCGTGGCGAACTGCTGCCAGACGCGGATCGGATCGTCGGAGCTCAGCACGGTGACGGCGGTGGAGAGGCGGACCCGCTTCGTCACGGCGGCCGCCGCCGCGAGGATGGTGACGGGAGCGGAGGCGACGTAGTCGGGACGGTGGTGCTCGCCGAGGCCGTAGAAATCGAGGCCGACCTCGTCGGCCAGCCTGATCTCCTCCAGCAGGTCGCGCAGGCGCTCCGCCGGCGACTGCAGGTGGCCGCCGTTCAGCGGGTCGGGGGTGTTCTCGGCGAACGAGTAGAGGCCGATTTCCATGACAGGTCCTCGCGAGTGGGGCTTGCGAGGTTAGATGGCGGGCAGCGGGGCAGGGCGCAAGACGGCACAGGGGTGATACCGGGGGGGCTCGGTGCGGATGGCGCGGAGTACCCCCCACCCTAGCTGCGCTAAGGCGCTCCGCGCCCAAGCTGCGCTACCCTCCCCACCAGGGGGAGGGAGGCTGGTGGCCCTGCCAAGCCACAGTGCTCCCTCCCCTTGATGGGGAGGGTAGCGAAGCTTGGCGGCTTGCCGGCTAGCGGAGCTGGGGTGGGGTGACGGGCTTAGTGGGGCGTGGGACTGTGCAGAGCTGAGCGAGGCTACTACCCCCACCCTAGCTTTGCTACGTCGCTGCGCTCCTAGCGACGCTACCCTCCCCACAAGGGGGAGGGAGGTCAGAGTCGCTGCCCAGCCAACGGCGGCTCACTCCCCTTGATGGGGAGGGTAGCGAAGCTTGGCGGCTTGCCGACTAGCGGAGCTGGGGTAGGGTGATCGACCGGCTCAGACGTTGCTGGTGGGGGCGTAGGTGTTCGCCGGATCGGCGGGGGTGAGGCCGGCGGTCTTGTGGATTTCGGACACCAGGCCGGGGTCGAGCTTCAGCTTGTGCGCCAGGGCTTCGAGATAGGTGCGTTCGGCCGGGGTGTCGGGCTTCATGGCGACGAGGGAGGCAGCGTAGATTTCGGCGGCGTGCTCGGGGGTGTCGGCGCGGGCGACGACGGCGTTGATGTCGAGCGGGCTCGAGAGCTCGTCGAACACGAAGGCCTTCTCCTCGGCGGAGAGCGGCATCGCCTCGAGGCGCTTGAAGATGCGCTCCTTCTCGTCGGCGTCGATCTGGCCGTCGGCCTTGGCGGCGGCGATCATGGCGCGGACCAGCGTCTTGCCGAGTTCCTCGTGCTGGTAGGCGGCCTGCGGCGGCGGCACGAAGGCAGCGTGGCTGGAGTGGGCGGCGCTGCCGGTCTGGTTCTTCTGGTGGTTCTGCCAGGCGGACCATGCGAGGCCGCCGATCGCAGCGACGGCACCGACCTTGGCGACATTGCCGACCATCTTGCCGAGGCCTCCACCGGACAGGAGCATGCCGGCGGCCAGGCCGGCGGCACCGCTCATCGCGTTCTTCTGCAGGTTCTGATCGGACTGCAGGGCTTTGACGATGCTGTCGATGTTGAACATCGGTTCCTCCGGTGCTGATGCGGGGAAGTTGGGAAGCGCCCCCGCCGCCTGCAAGGGGGTGCGACCGCTTGGCTGAGCGGCGGGCAAGAAGAAGCCCCGGCACGGGGGATGCCGGGGCTCAAAGCGCTTCAGAGGGAGGGGCTGAAGCGTATTCGTACTAGGTTATTGTTATTATTGGGCCGGGGTGGCCGGAGCCGGAGCCGGGGTCTCGGTCGCCGGAGCGGTCGAGTCCGCCGGAGCGGCGGGTGCGGTGTCGGCGGGGGCAGCCGGCGCCGCGTTAGCCGGAGCCGCGGGGGCTTCGGTCATGGGAGCCGCTTCCGTGCCGGTGGCCGGAGCCTGGGTCATGGGAGCGGTATCGGTGCCGGTGGACGGGGCCGTCACGGCCGGCGTGTTGTTGACCGTCGTGGTCGTCGACGGCGTGGAGTTCGCCGAGAAGACCAGGTAACCGATGGCGAGCAGCGCCAACGCCACGATGATGCCTACGAACCAGCCGGTAGCGCTGGACTCGCGGGTATAGGTCGTGCGGTTGGTGGTGCCGTCGGTCGTATAAACGGTATCGCGATCAGGCGCAGCCATCTCACAAGCTCCTTTGTTTTGAGTACCGTATGGCCCAAGAACGCGTCGATTTGCGAAGTGGTTCCCAAATGTGTGAGCGGCTGCTGCGTTGATTCAGCGCATGCATCCAGGTGCTTGATTTTTATTGCGGAATTGCCTGCGGGATTCCGTCGGCCGGGGAGGGGCCGGCGGCCCGAAGGGTCTTGACAGCCGTGATTTGCCCCCTGCGCACCCCGATTTCGAGGGGCGGGTGAGGCCAAAAAGAAGCGGGCCGGGGATTGCTCCCCGGCCCGTTGTTATCGTGGTGACGCTGCCGTCAGCGGTTGGCGACGGTGATCAGCGGGGTGATGCGCTTGATCGAGACGCGGCGGTTGAGCCGCTCGGCTGCCTGCGTATCCACCTTCAGGTAGCGCTCGCCGTAGCCCTGGGTGACCAGGTTCTCGGGCGGCACGTCGTAGAAGTCGCTGAGGATACGGGCGACGGTGGCCGCACGCTGATCCGAGAGGATCAGGTTCGACTGGTCGGAGCCCACGGCGTCGGTGTGGCCTTCGATGAGGAAGGTCTCGGCCGGATTGTCCTTGAGCAGCGCCAGCATGGCGTTGGCCACCTTGCTGAGGTTGCCGACCTGGGTGCGGGAGATGGTCGCCGCACCCGTGTCGAAGGTCAGGCCGCCCACTTCCACCCGGCGCACCGAGTCACGGATACGGGCAGAGCGCTTCACGTCCTCGATCGTGTAGATCTCGCGGACGCGCTCGACCGGCGGCTCGCGGAAGAACAGCTCGACCTCTTCCTCGTCGGCCTGGTCGGCATCGAGGATGTAGTCGCGGATCGGGATGTTCAGACGCAGCGGCGGCAGGTCGTTGCCGGGATCACGCCAATCGGTGAGGCTGTCACGGCCGCCGCGGTCGTCATTCTCGTCGTAGTAGGCGAGGATGTACTCACGGCCATCCGGCGTGATGCGCGACCGCTTCAGCACCAGGCCATAGCGGTCGCGGATGGTGACGACCTTCACCCCGTTCGGACGGGTGACCGTCTCCTTGATGCGGCCACCGCGCAGCTGCTCGTAATCCACCCGGTCGCGGTCGTCGTCGCGGATGCGATCGAAGTCCTGGGCCGGGTTGGTGATCACGAGGTTCACGCCGATCTGGAAGATGAAGCTCGAGTTGGTGTAGTTCGGCTCGTTTCCGCGATCGCCCCGGTCACCCCGGCCGCCACGGCCGCCACGATCACCACCCTGTTCGTTGCCAGCGTTGTTGTTGGTGACGTTGGTGTTGTTGTTGGTGATGTTGGTCGTGTTGTTGGTCGTGGTGGTGGTGTTGGTCACATTGGTGACGTTGGTGATGTTATTGATCACCGTGACGTTCTGCGGGACTTCGACCGCAGGCAGCGCCTGGATCTGCTCGCCCTGCACCTGGGTCAGCGACTGCACCTCGACGGGAGTGATGTCGGCCTGAGCGGCCTGATCGGTCTCCGGCGGCGGGGGAGCAGGCTCTGCCGGCTGCGCCGGTTCGGCCGGCTGTTCCGGCGCGGGTTCGCCCTTGGCTCGCCGCACCTTGCGGTCCTTGGCGCTGTCGAGGATCGGCGCCGCCGCTTCGGCCGGAACGGCCTCAGGCAGCACCTCGACGGCGGTCGGCGTCACCGGCGGGTGCGGGCCGGGCAGGTCCGCAATCGGCGGGGCCGCGGGTTCGGCCGGCTGGGCGAGCTCGGGCACCGCCGCAAGCTGGATGCCGAACTGGGCCAGGCAGGCCGCGACGTCGTTCTGGCCGAGCCGCTGGCAGATTTCGGCGAACCGGCCGTTGGCCGCGTCGATGGTCGACTGGCCGGCCGGATCGCCGCCCTGCAGCTGGCCGATGCCGACGTTGTAGAGCTCGACGGCAGTATTCAGGTCGACCTGGGCCTGGGCCTGCGGATCGTTGGCCGGAGCCTCCGCCGGCGTATCGCTCGGGCCGACTTCGGCGGGCTGGGCGGCCGGAGCCTGACCGGCAGCGGGCTCGGTCGGGGCCTCGACGGGCGCCTGCTCGGCCGGCTGGGCCGGCTCGGTGGGAGCGGCATTCTCAGCCGGAGCGGCCGGCTGGGCCGGCTCGGTGGGAGCCGCATTCTCGACCGGAGCGGCCGGCTGGGCCGGGGCTTCGGCAGCCGGGGCAGCGGGCTGCTCGGCCGGGGGCGGCGGCAGCGGCGGCAGGTCCTGGCCGATGCACGACTTGATGTCGGGATAGCCGTTGGCCGTGCAGAGCTGCAGGATGCGGGCTTCCGCAGCCGCAGCAGCGGCCTGCGCCGCAGCGTAGTCGCCGCTCGCGGCCTGGTTCAGCGCCGCCTGGTAGTCATCGAGCGCGGCCTGGAGGTCGGCAACGAACTGCGCCTGCTGCTCCTCGGGCGTGGGCCCGGTGGGCTCGGCCGGAGCCTGCTGCTGGGTGGTAGCGGGAGCGGGTTCCTCGGCAGCGGGAGCTGCCTGCTGCTGCTGCGCGGCTGCCTTGGCGTCCTCGGCAGCCTTTGCGTCAGCGGCGGCCTTCGCGTCGGCGGCAGCCTTGGCATCCGCCTCGGCCTGCGCATCGGCGGCAGCCTTGGCGTCAGCGGCAGCCTTTGCGTCAGCGGCGGCCTTGGCGTCGGCCTCGGCCTGCGCATCGGCGGCAGCCTTGGCGTCGGCAGCGGCTTTTGCGTCTGCGGCGGCCTTGGCGTCGGCCTCGGCCTGAGCCTTGGCATCCGCTTCGGCCTGAGCCTGGGCGGCCGCCTGCGCGTCAGCTTCTGCCTTTGCCCTGGCTTCCGCCTCGGCAGCGGCCTTGGCCTCTTCGGCCGCCCGCGCCTCTTCAGCAGCCTTCGCCTGTTCGGCGGCCTTGGCCTCTTCAGCAGCCTTCGCCTGTTCGGCAGCCTTCGCCTCTTCGGCGGCCTTCGCTTCCGCGTCGGCCTTTGCCTTGGCTTCCGCTTCGGCCTTGGCCTTGTCGGCTTCGGCCTTGGCGTCGGTGGCGGCCTGGCCGCCGCCCTCTATCGCTGCGATGCATTCATCCGGATTGGCGTAGCCTGCAGCGATGCAGGCCTCGAGGAAAGCCTGGCGGGCGGCATCAATGGCGTCCTGGTCGCCAGATGCCTGCGCGTTCTGCAGGGCCTGGTATTCGGCCTGCTGGGCGTGGGCCGCAGCAGGGACAAATGCAAGGACGGCGAGACTGGTGCCGGTCAGGAGCCAGTGTCGTAGGCGCATGGTGCGCTCCTTTTCTTATAGTCAGTTGCTTGAGAAGTGACGCTGTGCATCTGAACCGAACCTGAACGGTCGGCCGACATGCCCCGCAACGGCGACGCTTCCCTCGACGCACGAAAACGCCGGTGCAGCCGGGCGGTTCCGATGAGGCGCGATGGGAGGGATGAATCGTGGCGCGAGTGCGGCTGGGCGTACCGAAACGGCGGCCGCCGCCTCGCCCTGGAATAATCGGCATGCTAGCGCTTGGCGTCATGCGCCAGTTCCAGCACATCGTCGATGTCGCGACCCGCGGGGCGGGCCTCATCGAGATCACCGACGAACTGGAACGGTTCGTGGCGCGGTCCGCCGTGGAGACGGGGCTGGTGACGGCGTTCTGCCGGCACACGTCGTGCTCGCTGCTGATCCAGGAGAATGCCGACCCCGACGTGCAGCGCGACCTCATGACCTTCTTCCGCCGGCTGGTGCCGGAAGGGATGGAGTGGGTGGTGCACGACGCCGAGGGGCCGGACGACATGCCGGCGCACATAAAGTCGGCATTGACGCAGACCTCGCTCGGTATTCCGGTGAGCGGGGGCCGGGCGGTGCTGGGCACCTGGCAGGGACTTTATCTCTTCGAGCATCGCGCGCGGCCGCACCGGCGCCAGGTGATGCTGCATCTGATCGGCGAATAGGGGCAATGAACTTCAACGACATCTGGGGGCTGATGCCCTTCATCGTCGGGCTGCTCGTCACGGGCGTGCTGTCCGGCGTCGCGGCGGGGCTGCTCGGCATCGGCGGCGGCGCGATCATCGTGCCGGCGCTGGCGGTGGCACTGAGCTGGCTCGGCTTCGGCAGCGACGTGGTGCAGCACGTGGCGGTGGGCACCTCGCTCGCCATCATCATCCCCACCGGCATTGCCAGTGCACGCGCCCACCACAAGCGCGGGGCGGTGGACCTCGACATCCTGAAGCTCTGGGCGCCGGTGATCGTGGTGACGACCCTGCTCGGCGGGCTGATGGCGCGGTTCTACAGCGGCGACGTGCTGCGCATCATCTTCGGTGTGATGGCGCTGTTCATCGCGGCCAACATCCTGCTGCCGTTCCAGGAGCGGCTGATGGGGCACCTGCGCAACTCGCCGCTGACGCACCGGATCTCCGCGGCGGTGGTGGGTTACATCTCGTCGCTGATGGGCGTGGGCGGCGGCTCGCTGAGCGTGCCCACCATCCATGCCTTCGGCGCGACGATGCACAAGGCGGTGGGGACCGGGGCGGCGATCGGCGTGTTCATCGCGCTCTCGGGCACCCTGGGTTTCATCATTTCGGGCTGGGGCGAGACGGGGCTGCCGCCGCTGTCGATCGGCTACGTCAACCTGGTGGCGCTGGTGCTGGTGGGGCTGACGGCGTCGCTCTGCGCCCCCATCGGCGCGGCGCTGGCCCACCGCATGCAGCAGCGGACGCTGAAGGTCACCTTCGCCGTGTTCCTGATCTTCACCGGGCTGAACATGTTCTGGAAGGTGCTGGCCGGGTAGGGCGGCCGCACTGGCGCACGGCCGATACGCACGATCGCGCCGTGGGAGGGCGGGTGTCTGGACCGCCCCCTCCACCGCCTTCGGCGGTCCCCCTCCCCCGCTTTGCGGGGGAGGACCCTTTCGCCGTCGGCGTTACGCTCAGTCGTCGACGGACCAGGTGACCTGGACGTTGATGGTGAAGCTGAGTTCGCCGGTGGCGACGGGCACCGGGGCGCCGGCGGAGTCGGCCACGGCCTTCATCATGTAGGGTTGGGGCTGGTCCATGCCCTGGGTCTCGGAGATGGATTTCAGCTTGCCGAGCTCTTCGCCGGCGGCGTCGGCGTAGAGGGCGGCCTTTTCCCTGGCGTCGGCGAAGGCGGCCTTGCGCGCCTCGTCGTAGAGCTTGGACGGATCGGCGACCGAGAAGGTGATGCCGCTGATGGTATTGGCCCCCACGGTGACCTGCTTGTCGAGCACGGCGCCGAGGCCGGCGAGATCGCGGATACGGACGTTGACGGTGTTGTACACCTGGTAGCCGCTGATCTTGGGCGGCAGCTGGTAGCCATTCGCGTCGCGGGCGTCGGTATAGACGTAGTTGGGGGAGACCGAGAACCCCGAGGTCTGGATGTCGCGCGGCTCGATGCCGGCTTCCTTGAGCGTCGCCATCAGCTCGTTCATCGCCTTGGTATTGGCGTCGAGCGCCTCGCGCGCCGTCGCGCCCTGGGTGGTGACACCCGAGTTGATGAAGGCGGTGTCGGGCGCGGCGGACACCTCGCCCTTGCCGGTGACCGAGATCAGCGCGTCGTCGGCGAAGGCCGGCACGGCGAAGGTGGTCGCGAGGAGCAGGGGGATGAGGGCGGTGATGGGACGCATGCGTCTCTCCTGGATCGTGGCAGGCAGCGGACCGGTGATCCGCTATTCGCCTTGCTATTGACGCGCCGATGAACGGAACTTGAATGGCGCTCACGGATGAGACGACGGGAGTGGGGCAGTCCTTTGGTCGGGCGGTGAGTATTCTTCAGCCGGCCCTGATGTGCGCCGCCGCCCGGCCGACCACATCCTCGAACATCCGGGTGGTGAGCACGCCGGTGTTCGTGTTGTAGCGGGAGCAGTGATAGCTGTCGAAGAGCACGGCGCCGGAGCCGAGGCGGTGCTCGGCGCCGTGGGCGAACGGGAACCGGCTGCGCTTCTCGCCCAGGGTCGTGAGCAGCGAATCGTGGGCGATACGGCCGAGGACGAGGTAGGCGCGCGGCGCCGCCTGCTCGACCGTGGCGAGGAGGAACTGCCGGCAGGTCCGGATCTCGTCGCCGGTCGGCTTGTTCTGCGGCGGCACGCAGCGCACGGCGTTGACGATGAGGGCGTGCTTGAGCTGCAACGTGTCGTCGGGTCGCTGCTGGTAGTGGCCGGTGGCGAGCCCGAACTTGCCGAGCGTGGCGTAGAGCAGGTCGCCGGCATAGTCGCCGGTGAAGGGCCGGCCGGTGCGGTTGGCGCCCTTCAGGCCGGGGGCGAGGCCGACGATCACCAGCTCGGCTGCCGGATCGCCCCAGTTGCGGACCGGGGCGTTGTAGTAGTCGGGATAATGCCGCTGGTTGTCGTGCCGGAAGGCGACGAGGCGCGGGCAGCGCGGGCAGTCGTGTGGAGGGTCTGCCGGCGCAAGGCCGGCATGCAAAGCATCGGGATCGGACAAGGCGGGCCGGCGGCTGGGACTCAATCAGCCCTTATGGTCCACGGTGGCCGGGATGCGGTCAACCGGTGCAGCAGCCCGCTCGGGCGCGGGGACGCGGCCCACCGTCTTGGCCAGTTCGGCGACATCGAGGAAGAAGTCGGCCTGCCGGCGGAGGTCGTCGGCGATCATCGGGGTCTGCGTGGTGAGGGTGGAGACGACGGTGACGCGCTTGCCCCGGCGCTGCAGCGCGGCGACCAGCGCGGTGAAATCGCCGTTGCCGGTGAACAGCACGAGGTGGTCGTAGAACTGGCTCATCTCGAGCGCGTCAACGCACAGCTCGATGTCCATGCTGCCCTTGATCTTGCGGCGGCCCGAGGCGTCGGTGAACTCCTTGGCCGGCTTGGTGACCACGGTGAAGCCGTTGTAGTCGAGCCAGTCGATCAGCGGGCGGATCGAGGAATACTCCTGGTCCTCGACCAGCGCGGTGTAGTAGTACGCCCGCAGCTGGTAGGCCTTGGCCTGGAATTCAGCCAGCAGCCGGCGATAGTCGATGTCGATGCCGATGGCCTTGCTGGTGGCATAGAGATTTGCGCCGTCAATGAACATGACGACTTTCTCGCGCGGATCGATGGACATACACTCTCTCCCCACCGAGACAGCCGGCCACGAGGCCGCCCCAGCTGAAAACTGGCTGCACCAATCACAATAATTCGAGGCGCAGTCGTATTCGGGGCCGCTGCTCCTCTAAGTTCGGAATACGCGCTTAATGCGCGGATTTTGCAACAAAAATAAATCGTGACAGGGTGAGTCGGGTTTGGCGTTGCATTGTCCAAGCCCTTGAAATGCGGGCACGATCATTGTCGCAGGATGGTCCGCAGCGCCGCGGACCGGCGGCTACGTGAGCGAGAGTGCGCGCGGAACTTGTGCCGGGGAGGGGACTGGTGTATGTGGTCCCTTTAATCCTCCCACATCCTGGAGACGTTCGTGGCCCGCGTCACCGTCGAAGACTGCATCGAGAAGGTCAACAATCGCTTTGACCTGATCCTCATGGCTGCCCACCGCTCGCGCATGATCGCGGCCGGGGCGCCGATCACCGTCAGCCGCGACAATGACAAGAACCCCGTCGTAGCGCTGCGCGAAATCGGCGACGGCACCATCTCGCCCGAAGACCTGCACGAGGACCTGATCCACTCGATGCAGAAATATGTCGAGGTCGACGAGCCCGAGCGGCACGCTGCGCCGCTGCTCGACGCCAATGCCGACGAGGATGGCGACACGTTCGACACGATTTCGGAAGACGAGCTGCTGCGCGGCATCGAGAGCCTCGCGCCGCCCGAGCGCCGCGACGATTGATCGGTAACTGATCCCGGTTATATAATTGCGAGGCGTCGGGCGGCACTGCCCGGCGCCTTTTGTTTTGCGCGACCCAAATCCATGATGCGTCAGTACGAACTCGTCGAGCGTGTGCAGGCCTACAACCCGCATGCCGACGAGGCGCTGCTCAACAAGGCGTATGTCTATGCCATGCAGAAGCACGGCACGCAGAAGCGCGCCTCGGGCGACCCGTACTTCAACCATCCGCTCGAAGTGGCGGCCATCCTCACCGAGCTGAAGCTCGACGATGCCTCGATTGCGGTGGCGCTGCTGCACGACACCATCGAGGACACTGATGCGACCCGCGCCGAGATCGACGGCCTGTTCGGCTCGGAGATCGGCTCGATCGTCGAGGGGCTCACCAAGATCGACCGCCTGCAGCTGGTGACGCGCGAGGAGGCGCAGGCGGAGAACCTGCGCAAGCTGCTGCTCGCCATCTCCGCCGACATGCGGGTGCTGCTGGTGAAGCTGGCCGACCGGCTGCACAACATGCGCACCCTCGACTTCATGCGCGAGGACAAGCGCAAGCGCATCGCCAAGGAGACGATGGATATCTATGCGCCGCTGGCCGGGCGCATGGGCATGCAGGAGATGCGGCAGGAGCTCGAGGACCTGGCGTTCAAGCACCTGCAGCCCGAGCACTACCAGGCGATCACCCATCGCCTGGCGGAGATGAAGACCGACTTCGCCGAGACGATCAAGGCGATCACGGCCGAACTCACCGACAAGCTGAAGGGCGCGGGGATCGACGCCAGGGTGCGGTCGCGGGTGAAGTCGCCGTGGTCGATCTACACCAAGATCGAGCGCAAGCAGATCGCGCTGGAGCAGCTCTCGGACATGATCGGCTTCCGGGTGATCGTGCCG
>JBQCFF010000453.1:0-92945 GCA_051959485.1 Devosia sp.
CCGCAGGGCGAGGGGCCGGAAGCCGAAGCAAGCCGAGTAGCCCAATCATACCGTACCGACCAACCGAACCATACCGTCCAATCATACCATACCGAATTCTGGAGAGACCCCAATGCCTATGCCCGAACTCGCCACCCTTGAGGCTGTGGATGCTGCTGCCAAGGAACTCATCTCGAAAAAGCTTAGGCCTTCGGCCGATCGCATCCTTCGTATTACCAAGGGCAGCAAGGACACCGTGCTGCAGCACATGAGGACCCTCGGCATCGGCGACAGGAAGGTCGAACGGGAGGCTACCGACAATCCCATCCCCGGGCTGCTGCTCGAGCGGGCGAAGCCATTCATTGCGGAGCTCCTGAAGACCGCCGCCGAACAGGAGCGAGCCAACTTCACCGCCTCTACCGAGAGGTATCACCGTTCGATGGAAGAACTGGAGAGTGCGCTCGAGGCCGAAGAGTCCAGGGGCGACACACTGGAGGACGACAACCGAACCCTCCAGGAGCAGCTGTCCCAGGCAGTCGACGAAAGGGAACTCGGCAGGCTTGAACTCGACGAACTGCGCGACAAACTCGCCGCCTGTGAACTCCGGGCCCGCGAGGCAGAAATGCAGGTGATGCAGCTCGAGGCGACGAATCTCGCGCTCGAGACCGCGGCCGCCGCGGCGGCAGGCCTCGAGCAACGCGTGTTGAAGGCCGTCGAAGAGCGCCTCAAGGCTGTCGCGACGAGAACCTGAGGACGCGCCATGTTCGGAGCCGGTGCCGCCACATTGTCCGCAGGGCACGGTGCCGGTGGCTGTTCGTCAGGTCAGCAAGTCCTTGATAGATAGGAAATAGCTGTCGGCGTTAACCAAGCGATCGACACGTTTCGACCGGGGGCTTGCAGGAAGAAAAACGGATCCAGATATTGCGGTGGTCGGGTCGATTCGCTTCCCGACTGGTTGGAACCGCCTTCTGCAAGAGGCGGCCGACGGCGGGTCTGCAAACCCACCGCCGACCTGACCACGCAACCCCTGCCTAAACAGAGGTATACATGGCTAGCTCGACTTCTACCGCCGCCATCGCGGCGAACAAGCCCCATTCCCAGTCCATCCCCGGCGATCGGCCGTCCCTTGTGGATGGCCTGGTGCAGCATGAGCTGATGCCCGCCTCGATCCAGGTCCGGATCCTGGGCATCGTCGATGCCACCGGCTCGGCCACGATCGGCGAGATCGTGGACGGCCTGCCCGGCCACCCCGACCCGGTCGGCGCCGTCGTCGTCATGATCCGGCTCGGCATCCTCCTCGCCGACCTGCGTGGCGTGCTCGACCAGCATACGATCGTGCGGCGCGCCGACCCCGAGCCGGACCCCGCGGCCCCGGGAGGTGACCCGACCGACCTGACGCCGCCGGCAGCGCTGGTGCCGGGGTGTGCCAGCACGCCCCACGACCCCCCGGCCGATCTCGAACTGTTCCGGGCGACCCCGTTCGCTGCCGATCTCGTCATCGGTGCGGCCAGCCAGCGCCGCGACTTCGGCCGGGTCTCGGAACTGCATCGCCCGGGAGTCTACGCCCTGCTGAGCAGCACCTCCGTCTATGTCGGCACAGGCGGTAACGTGGGGGCGCGCATCGCGGGTGGCCAGCAGCCCATCGAGGACGTCGACACCGTCGTCGCGCTCGTCGATGACAATGGGGCGCTGACCGCCGAAGATGCCCGGGCCGTCGAGCGCATGCTCTGGTCGCGCGTCGCGGCGTTCGGCGATCGCCGGCTGGTCAATGGCCTGCCGGACGGCGCTCCTGTCACCGTCGACCGCTATGGTGAGCTCGACGTCTTCCTTGGCGAGGCGTGCCTGGCGCTCCGGAGGCGAGGGCTTCTCTTCACCCGCAACTCCGCCCGCAGCCTTGTCGCCGGTCCCCGCGCGGAGCCGCGGCGTGCCGGACCTCTCCGCCCCTTCAACCACATCCCGGAAGGGGAAATTCTCGAGCTGTCGTTCGGCGAGGGGCTCTGCGCGCTGGCCGCCCGCCAGGATAATGGCTGGTTGCTGCTCAGGGGTTCCGACGTTCGCATCGACGCCGTGGCCAGCGCCGGCTGCGTTCCCGCTTTCCTGCGCTCCGCCTGGCAACACGCCGGTCTGCTGGAGCCCGGGGTGGATGGCAGGAGCCTCGTTGTTACCAGGGACCTCCGGTTCAAGACCGGCAGCTCCGTGGCGCACTTCTGCACCGGCGCCAAGGGCCGGGGGCTGGCCGGCTGGGAACCGATCGATCCTGATGGCGGCTACGATCCGGAAACCCCCGCCCTCATCGCCCGCTAGTGGGGCTCAGTTCCAGACTCATCAACACCTGCTGCAGCGCAGATCGGCCATTGCCGATCCTGCGCCAGGAGTCGCACATGATCGATCTTCTCAACTCCGACCCCATCGACGATGAAGTCCCCGATTTCGACAGCCCCCGGCTTTCGATTGACGGCCCACCCTCCACTGCGGAGGTTGCTGCGCGGCTCCTCCTTGAGGCGGCACTCACCCGGCAAAGTCGCGCGATCCTCAGGCAAAGCCCGCGCCTGATCATCCTCAAGGTGCCGCATGCCGACTGGGTGCAGCTCATTGCGGGGACACTCCGCGACATGGATCGGGCTCCCTACATTTGCTCTGCTGCCGAGCGTCGCCGTTCCGGCGGAGTTCTCCATCGGGTCGGCGTGGACAACCTGCGGTATCTCAGCGAAGGGCGCAGCGTCCTTTACCTCTCGCCGGATCCCGATGAAATCCTCGACGAAAGCGTGCTGGCCGCATCGGACGTCACCATCACCGTCCCGCTGCTGACGCCGGCGGTCCTGCGAAAGCTCATCTGCAAGGTGACTGGTGGGGTGGCGCGCGGGGTCACCGAGGCCATGGCGTCGCTGAACCTGCAGGTCATCCTCAGCGTCGTCCGTGCCGATCTCACCGCGGGCGCATGTGTCCGGAAGCTTGCTGCGGCGGTGCTGCGCCGGCAGGCACCGATGGGCGCACCTGTTCCGCTCCTCACCGAATTGCCGTTGACCGATGTGGTGCGGCGCTGGACGGACCAGCAATTGGCCGACCTCAGCGCGGCGAAGAGCGGCGCGATGGACCCTGCCAACCTGGTCTTCGGCCTTCTCGACGGGCCGCCCGGAACCGGCAAGACCCTGATCGCGGAAAGCCTCGCCAGGACGTCCGGCTGGAAGTTCGTGCCGAGCACAGTGGGTGGGTGGTTTACGTCGGGCGATGGCGCCCTGGGCGGGGTGGCAAGGAACGTGAAGGGCTTCGTCGACGCCGTGCTGGCCAGTGAACCCGCCATCGGCTTTCTCGACGAGCTGGACGCGATCCCTAACCGCGACACCATCGACAACCGTGGCCGGGACTGGTGGACGCCCGTGATCAACCTCTGCCTGACCGAGATCGATCGCCTTCGTCGATCCGGCAAGCGCGTCCTGCTGCTCGGCGCGACAAACCACTACCACCGCCTCGATGGCGCGCTGGTGCGGCCCGGCCGCATGCAGCAGCGCGTGACGGTGCTGCCGCCGGCGACCGAGGCCGAAGTGGAGGCAGTGTTCCGGTACTACCTGCGGAACGAGATGAGCGCCACCGAGCTGGGCAAGCTCCTCCGGTTTGGCATCGGGGCAACCCCGGCCATGGTGGAGGGGTGGGTGAAGGAGGCCCGCAGTGTGGCGCGCGCGGCCAGCCGACCCTTAACGAGGGATGATCTTCTTGGGCAGATGCTTCCCGAAGACCATCGGTCCGAAGCCGACATTCGCCTCGTGGCCCTGCATGAGGTCGGGCATGCCGTGGTGGCGCACCGCCTGGGGTTCCAGGTGGATCGCGTCTCCATCGTCGCCGAAGGTGACGCTGGCGGTCACACCCGGACCACCATGACGACGCTTGTGCCCAACTGGGAGCGGATCCGCGATCAGGTCACGGTCACGCTCGCTGGGCGGGCCGCCGACATCGTTCTTGGATCCGGCCCCAACACCGGCGCTGAGAGCGACCTGGCTCATGCCACCGCACTCCTGCTGCAGGCGTTCGAGCGGCAGGGGCTCGGCGAAATGCTGGTGTCCCTACCGAACGTCGGCACTCGGCATCCCGACTTGCTCAAGACCATCAATGCCGAAATGAACCGACAGCTTGAGCGTGCAATGGCCATTCTGGAGATGCATCGAACATCGGCGATGGAGCTGGCGCAACGACTTATCGACGAGCGAGTATTGACTGGTGCCGATGTGGCCAAGGCACTCCCGTCTGATCCTGAACGCGCCAACTTCCTTCCACTATCACGTCGACAGCCGAGTGCGCGCAGCTAGTTCTCTGACCCTGTCCACCCGAGTCGAGTCTCTCGCGGCAATCGCCCTCTGAAGACTTCGGGTGGCGCTAGCTGCCCAGCAAAGTATGCCTTGTCCTGATCTTGAGATGGAACTCAGGTTTTCTAGGGCTCCCCAAGGTTCGGCTGAAGGCTCTGCCCTGATCGAACTAACGGCCGCAGGGATCGACAAAATCCACCCTGAACAAAGCTTTGTCTTAATTCCGCGCTGCGCCGGCGGGATGGAGGTATGCGGACCCATGCAGAATGCGAAGAGTGTCGCGGCACAAGGGGTCGATTTCTATCAAGAACAATTGCCCAAGGCGTGAGTGCTGCTCGCCCTCAAGGCAGCATCTCTCCGCCCGGCTCATCCAGTCCGGGCTTGCAGCAGTGAGGGAACGATCCGCTTCGGGCCAACTGAGGGTCACCCTGTGGCCGGTGATCCCGGAGATCACCTCGGCTCCTGCTGTTACCAGCAATCGATAGCCGTCGAACTGCTGCGACGTCCGCAAGGCGCCAGCATCTCCGAGATCGTTGCCGCGAAGAGGTGGAACGCAGCTTCGGAGATTCCTGTGATCCGCCCGCAGCAGGGGTCCGGGCAGCTAAAATCGCGACGGCAAGACGCGTTCCGTGAACGAATGTTGGAGGAACCATCGGCGAAAAGCGAGGTTGGCTCGGCTGAACTTCGGTGCGGAGCAGCATTATGCCAGACGACCAGAATCCCATCTCGTTCTCGGTGGTGACCGGCGCCTCCTCGGGGATCGGACTTGAGCTGGCGCCAGTCGCGGCGCAGCGTGGCGCCGACCTGCTGACCGCAGCCCTTGAACATTGAGGTAGCAGCAGATGAGCACCGAACCGGTAGAAGACGACGCCCCGTTGCGAGCCCGCCGCGACGACAAGGACGGCAAGTTCGCCTATGTGGGGCGCAGCGTGACCATCAACCGACCCCGGGCGGAGCTGTTCGCTTACTGGCGGGATTTCCAGAACCTGCCGACGTTCATGGAGAACATCGACAAGGTCGAGTTCACCGGGTCGAACCGCGCGGTTTGGACGATCCACGCGCCCGCCGGCACCAAGGTGGAGATCGAGACTGAGATCGTCGACGTGGTCGAGGACAGCTCGATCAGCTGGCGCTCGACCGAAGCCTCGCAAATCAAGACCGAGGGTCGCGTCACCTTCACAGACGCGCCCGGCGACCGCGGTACCATCGTCACCGCCGACATCGGCTACAAGCCGCCGGCCGGCGACGTCGGGCGCGCCGTCGCCAAGCTGTTCCAAGCCGAGCCGAACATCCAGGCTCGCCACGAGCTCAAGCGTTTCAAAATGCTGATGGAAACGGGCGAGATCGCCACGCCCATCAACCACCGCAACTGAGGAAGCCCCATGCGCGCAGTTACCTGGCACGGCAATGGCGACGTCCGCGTCGATACCGTCCCCGATCCCGAGATCATCAACCCGCGCGACGCGGTGATTCGGGTCACCGCCACCGCGATCTGCGGCTCCGACCTACACCTCTACGACGGGGTGATTCCCGGGATGAAGCACGGCGATATCCTGGGGCCCGAGTTCATGGGTGTAGTCGAAGAAGTCGGCCCCAAGTCGACGCTGAAGATCGGGCAGCGCGTGGTGGTCCCGTTCACCATTTCCTGCGGCCACTGCTTCTTCTGCGAGCAGGGTCAGTTCTCCGCCTGCGACAACTCCAACCCGGTGGAGAAGCAGGACCCGTCGGAAAAGCTATACGGCCACGCGATGAGCGGCATCTTCGGCTATTCGCACCTCACCGGCGGCTATCCCGGTGGGCAGGCCGAGTATGTCCGGGTGCCGTTCTCGGATGTCGGTCCGGTCGTCATCCCCGATGACGGCCTCGACGACGACACAGTGCTGTTCCTCGGTGATATCCTGCCGACCGGCTGGATGGCGGCGGAGAATGCCGGGATCGCGCCCGGCGACACGGTAGCCGTGTGGGGCTGCGGCCCGGTGGGCCTGTTCGCGGTTCAAAGCGCCTTCATCATGGGCGCGGCGCAGGTGATCGCCATCGACCATCATCCGCGCCGGCTCGAACTCGCCGCCCGGTTCGGGGCGCAGATGGTCAACTTCGAGGAGACCAACGTGGTCGAGGCACTGACAGAAATGACCGGCGGCCTCGGCCCGGATGCGGTAATAGATGCCGTCGGCACCGAGTCGCACGGCTTCGCGCTCGACAACGTCACCGACGCCATCAAGCAGAAGATCGGCGCTGGCGCCGATCGCGGGCACGCGCTGCGCGAGGCCCTACTGGCCGTGCGCAAGGGCGGGCGCGTCTCGATCCCCGGCGTCTATGGCGGGCTGATCGACAAGTGGCCGCTGGGCGCCATGATGGAGAAGGGTTTGGAGATCCGCACAGGGCAGACGCATGTGCAGCGCTACACGACGGACTTGCTACGGCGCATCCAGGAGGGCGAGATCGACACCACCTTCCTGATCAGCCACCGGCTGCCACTCGAGGAGGCGCCGACCGGCTACAAGAATTTCCGCGACAAGCAGAACGAATGGACCAAGGTCGTGCTCAGGCCGCGCCAAGTGTGACTCGAGCCGGCTGGCAGGATCAATCGTCGCAGTGCCTTCCACCAGCGAACGGAAGGAAGCGCTCAGACAACGGCCCCGATCTACACCCATTTTGCTGCACGACGCCCTCTCTCAGCAGCCCATCGCCGGTCTCAGCGGTCATGCAGTACGTGGCGCACCAGCAGGGTCGCTCGCACTGGGCTCGTCGCACCCCAGGCCCCCCGGGGTGGGGGCATCCCCGGCTCTGGGGCGCTTTGGGGGGCGGCTAGCGGTTGAGTTGAGTCGCGATGCACCGCCTCTCCGTCGCTGCGACAATGCTCGCATGTGGCGCTCGCTGGAGTGGGCCGGGCTTGAGGAGCCGTCAATGCCCCAGGGCTGTTGCTACCAACCCAGAGTGGCTCTTGGACCGTTAAATAGCAGCACCTGACACTTTCCTGGGAACCGACATGCCTTCCCAATCCGAGAAAAAAGCCTTCTTCGGCTTCACCGGGATGATCGAGCCAGGGGGAGCGGGGCGGATCGCTGGGGCACTCAATGCCGCTTGCAATGACGGAGCGACTGAGGTGCACCTCGCCTTTTCGTCAAACGGCGGATATGTGGCCGATGGTGTCTACCTTTACAACCACATCCGGGCGCTGCCGCTCAAGGTGGTGATTTACAACACCGGGAGCGTGAGTTCGATTGCGGTGTCGGTGTTCCTGGCGGCCGACGAGCGCTATTGCTCGCGCCACGCGATGTTCATGATCCATCCCACGACGATGGGCGGGCCCGAGATGACAGCCCGCCGACTGCAATCATCGTTGGATGCGGCGCTGGCGGACGATAATCGCACCGACGACATCCTGCGTGAGCGTTCCGCCATTCCGCCTGAGGTCCTCCTCGCTCGGCGACATAGCGAAATCCATATCTCGCCTGACGAGGCCGTCCAGTTCAGGCTCGTGCAGGGAGTGCGCGAGTTTTCGCTCCCAAGGGGGCAGCAGATCGTCCAGATTTAGGCGGGATCGGTGAATCACTACCGCTGTCTCCAAAGAAATGACCGGCAGCCAAAGACTGCCGGCCTTTCAATCACATGTCGTCGTTGTCCATACCGGACTGCCGACCACCCTCGCCGCCTGTGCCGCCCTGGCGCTTGGGATCATTGTTGGTCTGGCGGCCGCCTTGCCCGCCTTGGCGGTTCGGGTCAGTGTCGCTCTGTCGACCTCCCTGCCCACCCTGGCGGTTCGGATCAGACTGCTGTCCACCGCCCTGCCGGCTAGGGTCGTTCTGTTGGCCGCCTTGGCCACCGCCCTGCCGGCTCGGGTCGCTCTGGTTCTGCTGGCCGCCCTGACCACCTTGGTTCTGCTGGCCGCCTTGGCCGCCGACTTGTCCGCTCTGGTTCTGCTGGCGACTGGAATCGTTCTGGTTCGTCATCGATATCTCCTCCCTTTCGGGGTTGGGTAGAGCCGGACGCTGACGGCTTCTTCCAGAACCTAGGGGTTGAGGCCCAGTTCCCCGAAGTCGACCAACTCGCAGCCGACACCGGCCATGCAGAGCCCTCGGACGTTGGAACGGTGCGGTTCTCTCAGCGTTTGGCACCCACAACTATGGAGGCATGAGTTGGCAGTTCGCCCCTATTGGAAAGGCTACCTCAAGCTGTCGCTGGTGACCTGCGCGGTGACCCTCACGCCGGCCACCACTGAAGGCGCCCGGGTTCGCTTCCATACTCTCAACCGCAAGACCGGGGATCGGATCTACACCCGCTATCAGGATGCGGAGACCGGCAAGACCGTCGAGGACGACGATCAGGTCAAAGCCTACCAGAAGGGCGAAGACGACTACGTGCTGCTCGAGGACGAGGAACTCGATGCGGTGAAGCTCGACAGCGTCCGCACCATCGACATCGACGAGTTCGTCAAGGCCGACTCCATTGAGTGGGTCTACTATGACAGCCCCTATTTCGTAGTCCCTGCCGATGACGTTGGCGAGGAAGCCTTCACCGTCATCCGCGAGGCGATGGAAAAGAGTGATGTCGTGGGCATCTCGCGCCTCGTGCTCGGCAACCGCGAGCGGGCGGTGATGCTGCAGCCCTGGGACAAGGGCATCATCCTCTGGACCCTGCGATATGGCGACGAGGTCCGCGATGAGGACGAGTATTTCGAGGCGGTGAAGGAGGAGAAGCCCGACGCAAAGATGCTGTCGATGGTCGGGCAGATCATCGAGGATCGCACCACTACCTGGTCCGCTTCCATGGTGAAGGACCCGGTGCAGGAAAACCTCCTGGACATCATCAAGTCCAAGCAATCGCCAAAGCGGAAGCCGGCCGGCAAGAAGGGTGACGATGAGGCAGCGAACCCGCCCTCCAACGTCATCGACCTGATGGCAGCTTTGAAGAAGAGCCTCGAGGGCAAGCCGGAAGCGGCCCCGAAGAAGTCTCGTCGTTAGCCAGCCTTACGCTGCGCCGTGACCGTGCGCCGCGAACTGGTCGATCCAGCCTTGGACTTCGAGCCGGATCTCGACGCTGCAGTCTTGCTTGAGCTGGACTTGCGCGAGCCGCTGGCAGCCTTTGTCTTCTTCTCGTCGCTGCCCGGGACGCCGGCACTCATCCGCAGGGCTTCGAGCAGGTCGTTCGGTTTCGTTGGCTTTGGCTGCCGGATCGGCACCACCTTGCGACCCTGGATCTTGGCCTGGATCAGCTCCTCGAGCGCTTTTTCATAACGGTCGTCGAACTTCTCGGGGTCGAACTCGCCCGCCTTGGTCTTAAGGATGTGCTGCGCCAGCTCCAGCATCTCGGGCTGGATCTTGCGATTGGTAATGTCGCTGAAGGCGTCGCTGGCGGAACGCACCTCGTAGTCGAAGTTGAGGGTAGTGGCGATCAGCCCCTTGTGGTGGGCCCGGATCAGCACCGGCCGGAGCCGGCGAAACAGTACCGCATGCGCGATGGCTGCCGCCTTCTTTTCCCGCAACGCCTCGCGGATCAGCACGAAGGTCTCGGTGGCGGCGTCAGAGCTCGGCAGCAGGTAATATGGCTTGTCGAAAAAGGTCGGCTCGATCTTGTTGCAGGCAATGAAGCGGTCGACGGTGAGGGTCTTGTCGCTGTCGGGCACGGCTGCCGCGATCTCCTCGGGCTCCAGCACTACGTAGCGGCCTTCAGTGGTCTCGTAGCCTTTGACCTGGTCTTCCCGCTCGACCGGCTTGTCTGTCTTCTCGTCTACATAGACCCGGTGCAGCCGGTGGCCCGTCTTGCGGTTCACGAGGTGCAGCGCGACGCGATCGGAACTGGAAGCGGCTGTATACATCGCGACCGGGCAGACGATCTCGGCGATCTTGATCGAACCCTTCCAGACTGCCCGTCCCGGCATCACCACCTCCGTTGTCCTTCCGGTAAACGGGGGAAGCGCCGGGCTGTTCCACGCAGGGTCGGCCACCCCTGGGTCATGGCCAAGCTCGTTTTGCAGGGTTCACGTCCGGACCAAGCTTCTGAAAGGGACCGCCAGGTGGCAGACAAGGGTTCGCGCAGAGAATTCCAGGCTGCTCGTGGCCGAGATCTCGTAGGGAAGAAGTTCCTCGATCACCCGTGTTCCGAATCCAGGCTTGCCCCGGGGCTGGCCTAGCTTCAGCGGTTCCAGCCATCTGAAGTGGAACACCCGGTCGAGTTCAGATCCCGTGACATCCCAGTCAACGTCAAGGCGCCCTGCCCCCGAACCGATGGCTCCGTGCTCAACCGAGTTGACGGCCAGCTCATGGATGGCCAGCCCGAGGGCCTGTCCCGCCGCCGGGGTGAGCGTCACCGCCGGTCCGGAGAGGGCGAGTCTTCTTCCCTCCGACAGGCCGTAGAAAAGCAGTTCGTCGGCGACGATGCTGTGCAGGTCAATGCCGCCGTGCTGGTCGATCGATGCGTGGATGCGGGCCAAGGCGGCCAGGCGGTCGTCCAGTTGTGAGACGTAGCGCTCGAGGCTGCGCCCCGATCCCGCTGATTGCTGGATCACCTGCCGCAGCGTCGCCATTATGTTGCGATGGCGATGCCGCAGTTCGGCCGGAGTGCCGGCTTGGTCGAGCAGGCGGCGGTAGCGCGCGTTCTGAGCTTCGAGGTCCGCCACTCTCGTGCGCAGCATGTGTTCAGCCAACCCGTCGGTCATCTGCGCAAGGCTCCGGTCGACAAGGTCACTTCGGCATGCGGTTTCAGGTAATGGTCCCGAGACTCGAACATCGACGCTGAAGCCAAGGCCTCGATGTCATGCACCTTGGCGCAGCCCCTGGACAGTGAGAGCATGCCGGTTGCCCGCAGTTCCTGCATGCAGCGGTTGACATGGACTGTCGACAAACCCAGCAGGTCCGCGATGTCCGCCTGGGTCATCGGCATCTCGAATTCTCCTGCCTTCACAAGCCCGATAGCCGACAGGCGACTATGGAGCTCGCAGAATAGGTGGCCCACTCGCTCGACGGCGTCGAGCGAGCCCAGTGTCACGACCCGATCATGCGCATCGGCGGCCGAAACCAGCAGGTCCTGCCACAGCGCCTGGCCAAGGCTGGGGCTCGCCTCCGCCGCCGCTCGCAGCTGTGCAGGATCGATCAGGCCAGCCTCGACTGGAGTTACCGCGCGGAGCGAATACATGACCATTGGCGGCAGGGCGCCGAACGGCTCCGTCAGGTCCCCCGGCAGAAGCACACTGACGATCTGTCGCTTCCCGTTCGCCATGTACCTCTGCCGATAGGCCCAGCCGCTCTGAATCAAGATGAGGTGCCGCGGGACATCGCCGTCGGCGATTATTGTCTGGCCGGTTTGATAGTGCCTAGTATTGCCGATGAGCCGACAAATCATCCGCTCGTCGTCGGCGGTAAGGGCAGCACCTTGCGAAAGCTTCAGCAGGAAGGCGTCACGCCGGATATGACCCGTGTTCGGCATCGCATCAGCTCGGGCGCTCTGAGTCTCCAAGGCTCCTGCAGGGTCAATGATGCCGGTGTGCTTAGGTTCCTGCCGCAGCGGACCCTCCTCAGTTCCCCACCACCAATTGGTCCATCGGAATACGGATGCTCCAGTGCAGGCCCGTCGGCGTGAATTCGGTTCGCGGCTTGCCGCCGAGCTCGTAGCTCAGGGTCCGTTCGAGCAGCTCGGTCCCGAACCCGCGCCGGCCAGAGGCGCCGGAGGGCTTGTCCACCCCGGACTCGATCCACTTGAAGTGCAGCATGTCGCGCTGCGGATCGGAGTGGTCGAGGTCCCATTCCACCCGAACGCGGCCCTGCGGCCTCGAGAAGGCGCCGTACTTAGCGGCGTTGGTGGTGAGCTCATGGATCGCGAGACCGAAGAGCTCGGCGGCCTTCGGCTGCAGCAGGATGCGGGGCCCGTGCAGGCGTTCAAGCTGGGCGCCGCCGGCAGTACCATGGGCCTTCAGCTCCTCGGACAGCAGCAACTGCAGGTCGACGCCGCTTTGCGGGTCCCGCGTCACTACCGCCTGCACGCGGGCAAGCGCATCGAGCCGGCCGTCGAGGTGCCGCGCGTAGTCATCCACGGTCTCGCTGGTGCCGGCGGTTCGGCGCGCCACCGACCGGACCACGCCCAGCGTGTTCCTCACCCGGTGCTGCAGTTCGGCGAGCAGCAGCCGCTGGCGCTCCTCGGCTCGCGTGATAGCGGTGACGTCAACGAACGTCATGACCACGCCGGCGATGAAGTTGTCGATGCTCCGGTACGGCAGGATGCGAACGATGTAGCGGGTCCCCGTGTCGGGTGCCGTCAGCTCGTGCTCGGTGCTGCTGAGGGTGCGAAGCACCCGCCGCGCATCGTCGAACAGTTCCTCGATCGGGACGCGGGCCTTGATGTGCGAAATGGGGCGCCCGATGTCGGTTTCCACCAGATGCAGCACCTGCGTGACCGCGGGGGTGAAGTTCATCACCTTGAGATCGTTGTCGAGGAAGATGGTCGGGATCGGCGTGCTCTCGCGGAAATTCTTCAGGTCGCTCGTAGCGCGCGTCAGCTCGTGCACCCGGTGGGCCAACTCGCCGTTTACGGTGGTCAGTTCCTCGTTGACGGACTGCAGTTCCTCGCGCGAGGTTTCCAGCTCCTCGTTGGCCGACTGCAGCTCCTCGTTGAGGGACTGGTATTCCTCGTTGGAGGATTTCAACTCCTCGTTGGTGCTCTCAAGTTCCTCGATGGTCGCCTGTAGCCGGTCCCGGGTGGACTTCAGCTCGGCTTCGAGCCGCTCCATGTGCTCGGAGCTGACCATGCCGGCGGAGTCTGCAGCTTCCTGCGGCGCGTCGCGGTCGCTTTCGCTCTCCGTGAACAGGACGACCAGGTTGCGCGGCCCTCCTAGCTCCTGCAGCGGCTCCACGGTGATGTCGACGAGACTGCGGTCGCCGCCCGAGGTTTCGAGCTGGACGCGCTTGGCCTGCGCCGCCTCGTTGGCCTCCAAGGTACGGGTAAGCGCAGCACGTAACTCCAGGCGCAGGTCACGGTGCACCAGGTTAAGCAAGTCGAGGGTGGCTACGCCGGCCGCCGGCTCGAGAAAACGCCCCATGCGGCCCGAAAAATGCAGCACCTGCATATGGTCGTCGGTGATGACATAGGCCGGCGCATACTTCTCGGCGACCCGCTGGGCCCGGCGTTCGAGGCCGGCGCCGGCGCCGGGGATGGCTGGCAGCACGTCGGACCCAACCCGGCGTGACATGGGCGCGATAGGAAATTCGGGCGGCAGTCTGGTTCCGGTCTCGAGCTTCTTGAAAATGCGGGCCCGCCGGTCGAGCGGCGCGAACAGCTTGGGGTGTCGGGTGACGTTCTCCGAGTTGCCAAGGAACAGGTAGCGGTCCGGCAGGAGCGCGAAATGAAACAGCGGAATCACCCGATTTTGCAGCTCTGCGTTGAGGTAGATCAGCAGGTTGCGGCAGGAAATCAGGTCGAGTTTGGAAAACGGCGCGTCCTTGATGACGTTGTGCTGCGAGAAGATGCACATCTCGCGCAGTTCCTTCACCACGAAGTAGGTGTCACCTTCCTTGACGAACCACCGGGCCAGCCGCTCGGGGGAAATGTCCGCCTCGATGTTGGTGCGATAGCGGCCCACGCGCGCCGACGCCAGCGCCCGGCCGTCGAGGTCGGTCGCGAAGATCTGCACATGCGGCGGTTCGACCAGCTTAGCCATGTATTCCCGCAGCAGGATGCCGATCGAGTAGGCTTCCTCCCCGGTGGCGCAGCCGAGCACCCAGATGCGGACGTTGGAGCCGGAATCCTTCTTCTCGAACAGCTTCGGGATGACCTCGCGCTCGAGGACCTCGAACTCCTTCGCGTCGCGGAAGAACTGGGTGACGCCGATCAACAGGTCGTTGAACAGCAGCGTCGGCTCGTCCTTGTCTCGCCGTAAGAACTCGACATAGTCGTCGATGTCTTCGATCTGCAGCACCAGCATGCGCCGCTGCACGCGGCGCAGGAACGTGTTCTGCTTGTAGCCGTGGAAATCGTTGCCGGTGCTGCTGCGCAGCACTTCGGCGATGCGGCTCAGGGATTCCGACGCCGCGGTAACCGCTTCCTCGAGCCCCTTGCGTTCGGCGAGTCGCTTCAGGTGCTGCACGTAGATGCGAACGTGTTCGGTGATCTCCTCCACCGGCAGCACGAAATCCGCCAGCGAGGCGGCCGTCTCGCCATGGGCCAGCTCCTCGTGGCTGGCATCGGCCGGTCGTTCGGCAACCGCCAGACCGCCATTGTCCTTCAGCGCCGCCACCGCGAGAGTGCCGTCGCCGCCGGTACCCTGCAGGATGACGCCGATTGCCTCCTCACCGCGGTCCTGGGCCAGCGAAACCAGAAAGCTGTCGATCGTGCCTCGGTTGCCGGGCCGCTGCGCGGCAGACCGCACGGAGAACCTACCCTCCGAGACGGTGGTGATCTTGTCCGGACGGCAGATGTAGACATGGCCACCAAGCAACCCCTGTCCGTCTTCCGCCGGCTCCGCGGTGAAGCCGTCTAGGCGGTCGATGGCGGCGCGCAGTTCAGCTTCGTCCAATGCTTCGCGATGTTGTAAGACCAGCACCACCGAGACACGGTCATCGGACACGTACCTGGCGAAGAAACGCTCTATGGTCTGCGGCGAAGCGGCCGATGCGCCAATGCCGACGATGATGGGCGCCTCGCCCGGGCCGCGGGCGCCGCTTGCGTCAGTCGGGGGGTCGGTCTGGTCGAGTTGGCTCATGGTCGAACGAACAGGCAAATCCGGTTAGCCGTTCCACCATAGGCCGTGGACGCGGGAATGTGAGGGGATTTCCACCGCTCCTTACCGCAATTCTTAGGTATTCGCTCTACTCAACTCCCTCTGCGGGCGACTGACCTTGCTCGAGGTACGCGATGCGGAGCCGGATCATGTCGCGGTGCCGAATCCATTCGGTGAGTGTTTCGGCCAACCCCTGTTCTAGGCGCTGCGCCTGCGCATCTTCGCGGCCTTCGATCCGCAGCCGCAGCACCATCGCCCGTTGCCGGCGCAGCCGCTCTGTACCCTCGACAATATCCTGATCAGCGCGGGCAAGGGTCTCCCGTTCGCGTTTGAGCTCGCTTTCGCCGCCAGCTTGTGGGTGTTCAGTCATCGCTATCAGGTTCGGAGGCTGGTTCGTCCAGCGTTTTCAGGACCGCTGAACGGATTAGGTCGGCATACTCACGATACTCCTCCGCCCTCGCGTCGTACATCTCGGCGACTGCACGTCGCCCGCTTTGCCGGCCATCCTCGGCCATCCGGTGCACCAGTTCCGCCCGCTCCTCGATGATCCGCAGGGCCACCCGCAGCGCTTCGTCGATCCGCCCTTCCTGCTCGCTCGCCAGCGCGTCAGCGGTATAGGCGTGCCCGACCTGACAGCGGAAGCGCAGCGGCTTGCCGGACATCACCGACAGCACCCCGCCGCAGGCCGGGCAAGTCAGCGCCGCGGGATCGCCAATGGATGCGAGGCTCGGGCTGTCGAGCCGCTCCCCCGCTGCGATCGATACCTCGAGGGCGAGCTCACGCGGGATGGGCAGCGGCGAGCCGGCCTGCTCGTTCACGAGATCCCCGAGAACGTCGCCCAGCCTGCCGCTCGGCACGCACAGATCTACCTCTGTGGCCTCAAGGGCCCGACGGGGCATCTCATCCGCAATCGCCTCGGCGGGGTCCTGCACCAGCGCCAGGCCGCCGCAGCGCTTGATCGCGTTCAGGCCCGACGATCCGTCCGACAACAGCCCGCTGAGCACGACCCCGATGACCCGGGGCCCGTAATGCAGGGCAGCCGAGCGGAACAGCGGGTCGATGGCGGGCCGAGCGAGGTTCTCGCGCGGGCCCCGGCCAAGCATGATGTGTCCGTCGTGCAGCAACATGTGGTGGTCCGGCGCGCCGATGTAGACAGTGCCGTTCTCGATTTGCAGGCCGTTCTCCGCCTGGCGGACGGGCAGAGGTCCAGCCGAGGCGGCGACGGTTGAGAGAATTCCGATGCCCCGCGTCGGAATGTGCAGTACGATGAACACCGCAGCCGGGAGATCGGGCGGCAGGCGCGAGAGAATGTCCTTAAGAGGCGCAGTCGCCCCAGCGGATCCCCCGATGACGATAATGTCGTGATTGCTCACCGTGCTGCTCCGAGTGTCGGCCTGGCTCTGTTCGAACCAAACTGGCCGGCCAGCGTTCCGTGACGATGTGGAGGTCAACGATGGAAGGCTGGGGAAAGGGCTTCAAGGTGCTGGTCGTGGAGGATGAGTACTTCCTGGCCGAGGACCTATCGTCCGCACTCAATCAGGCTGGCCTCGAGGTCGCGGGACCGGTTCCCACCACTGCCGACGCGATGACGCTCCTCGAAGGCGATCCGGCGATTGACGCGGCGCTTCTCGACATCAACCTCCGCGGCAAGGTCGTCTACGATCTGGCGACCGAGTTACGGGGCAGAGGTATCCCGTTCATCTTCGCAACGGGCTATGATGTCGTGGCTATCCCGGAAGTGTTTCGCGACGCACCGCGTGTGGAAAAGCCATTTGCCGCACAACAGATCCTAACCGCTCTCAAGGCCCTGTCCGGTGCGTCTGGAGCGGGGACTTAGCGCCGGAACCCGCGGCCAGCCCATTGTTATAGGTTTGGGCCGCTTCGAACAAAAGTGACTAGCCTCGGAACGAGTAGGCGCTCCCCCGCCTCAGCAAGGCAAGCAGACACTGCCATTCGCGCCGATGCGGGAAGTCCGGCTTAGTCCAGGCGGGCACGGTAGCCGTCACAGGCACCAAGCATCTGATCCTCGTCCCTGAAGCGGCTTGAGACACTACGCTGGCTCGCGCCCGTAAATTATCCCGTTCATCTTAACGCACGACATTCTGCAGTCGCGTTTCTTGTGCCCTGATGCCAGTCAGGAGGAGTGAGGGATGGCGCATACATTCAGCATCGTCAACGGCTGGGAGATCAGGGACAGGGAGGATGGAAGCTTCGGCGTCTACGACGTTCACGGCTTGGTTTCCGGTCCGCATTGCTCGAAGACCGAGGCGATCGGCGCGGCGCTTAAGCTGCCCCGGTCGATGCCGCTGAAAGCGACGTCGAGGCGGCGCGTCGACTCGCTCCTCGCGCAACAGGACACCAAGGGCTGACGATCACGTGACTGCCCCCCATAAGCCGCAACCGCCAAGTCGGAGCCTCGGCATCAGCTTCGCTCCGCTGTTCAACGCCTTTGCGTACATACTCCACCACGACGTGCCAGCTACTGGGCATCCACCGACGGTCTAGAGCCGCTGCACGACCAGGCGACCGGCAGAACGAGGAGCAACCCGCGCCATGCGAGTAGCTGTCGCAGTAGCCATAGCTACGCTGGTGACGCAGGCCGCCACCGCGAGTCCAGCGTGGGGACCACGCGCCAGCATTTTCGATCTGGAGCTTGGTGCACCTGCATCGGAGCTGCCGTCCGCGGTACGCTTCAACGACCTTGCCTGCGGCAGCGACGGTGGTCCGGCAATGCAGCGGCTGACGGACTGGACGGAGTTCACCCAATGCCGGGCCGATGCGGAGGGGCTTCATGAGGTCACCTTCAACTACGACGACGAAGCAGAACTGGCGGCGCGGGCGCGCGACGATGCGGCTGCGGCCTGGCAGCTCGGCACCAGCCTCGACTACTTCCCGATCATCCCCTCGGCGCTGTTCGACCCAGCCGGAAAGCTAGTGGGGCTGCGGGTCGTCACCGACCCGCGCTACGACCCACGGCACGAGACGTTCCTGCACCTGCGGCCACGGCAGGAGAATTACCTGCTGGGCCTGTACCTGATGGGCCGGTGGGGGATGTCAGAGGCCGATTGCCGCGACTTGCCGCCGGCGGCAGGCGAGACGCCGGTGCTGGGCATGTTTGCCAAGCGATCCTGCGCGGCGACGCGCGACGGGCGGCGCTACACGATCGAGAGCCGACTGTTGCGACGGCCGGGAGAGACCGATGTCGACCCCGTCATGGGGACGCTGACCGAGGGCCAGTTCACCAGCGAAACCCGAGCCGAAATACGGCTGCTCAGTCGCGAATAGAGTAGAGGTGGGCCGCGACGTCACGTGCCTCCGCTTCCGTGATGCCGGTGATCGGCATGGCGGTCTTCGGATCGGCTGCCTTGGGATTGACAATGAAGGCGATGAGATTTTGCGGTGTGTTGGTCAGCACGCCGGCGATGTAGACCCGCCGGGCGACGTCGCCGAGTGCGGGACCAACCCGGCCATCGGCTCGGGTCATGCCCGGAATGACGTGGCAGCCGCCGCAGCCGTGGCGGACGATGGCTTCGGCGCCACGATCCGGATCACCGCCGGTCAGCGCCACCGCCGCCTGACCCTGTTCGAGGGTGAAGCGCCACTGGTGATAGCCGTAGGAGGCGAGCGCAAGCAGTGCCAGGACCACGAAGACGACACCGAGCACAACGTCGTCGCGGTGACTGCGCAGGGGATCGGCGGCGTTCTGTTCAACGGCTCGCGACATTGGCGCCCCCCGAGGAGCGGGCGATCCACAGGCCGGCGAGCGCGAGTCCGGCGGTGACGTAGAACAGGCCGGCAGGCACCCACATGATCAGCCCGGCCAGCTGCTGGTCGGCAAGCGGATCGGCACCGTAGGCGACGGCAAGCTGCGCCTGCGCGGGAAATAGCGGCCGCGGCGCGATCGCCAGCAGGACCCCCAGGAAACCGGTGTGGAGCGCCGTAAGGAACAGGAAAGCAATGGACGAAGCCCGCGGCCGGCGGAGCTCGAGCACCACCCACCAGAAAAGCAGGCTCGAGACGAGGAAGCTCAGGTGCTGCAGCCAATGCAGCAACTCGCTGGTTAATGCGGCGTCGAAGGCCGGCGGCAGGTGCCAGAGCCAGATCGCAGCCGCATGTAACACCGTCGCCACCAGCGGCACGGTCAGGATTTCCCAACCGACGAGATAGGCGAGCACGCCGGCACCTCGCCCAACCGGCCGGCGCCAGAGGCGCGGCAAGGCCCACAGCATCGCCGGCAGCGGCCGCCCCAGTACCAACAGCGGCGCGGCTATCAGCATGACCAACTCGTGCTCGATCATGTGGGCGGCAAAGTACCTGCGACTGAGCTCGTGCAGCGGACTGGCAACGGCGAGCGCCAGAATCAGCCAGCCGAGGGAGAAGCTCAGCACCTGCAGGCGCGTCGTGCCCCGGCCCTGCCCCGCCGTCAACCAGAGGCGCACCACGCCGGTGCCGTAGAGCGCAGCGGTCAGCAGCAGGGGCAGGAGGATGGCCGGATCGACGCTCCAACCGGCGACGGTCGCGCCGCTGAAGCAGCCCGAAGCGAGGATCAACCGGTTGAGCTCGGCGAAATCCATCAGCGGCACCCGTCGAGGAAGAGCGCGGCGGTGCCCTGCATGGCAACGACGAGGCCGAAGAGCAGGCCGGCGGCGATACCGATGACGGCGATCATCAGGTGTGGAGCATGCGAAGCGGGTGCGTTCACGTCGATGCCATCGTGGAGGCGTCGCCATGCCTGCCATGACAGCAGCGCCCCCAACAGGCTCAAGACGACCAGCGCAGTTGCCACCACTTCGACCAGCGGGAGGCCGGTCCGGCAGACGAAGGGCGCGAGCGCGTAGTTGAGCTGCGTGCTGAGGCCCCAGGCAAGCGGCCCGCTGATCAGCCCGGCGCTCGGCACTCCACGTTGCCAGACCCTCGCCATCACGCGCCTCCCAGCCGGTTTCCCCAGTAGAGCAGCGCGTAGATGGGCAGCCAGCCGATGACCACGAACACCCAATAGAAGGCGTTCTCGTCGGCATCGCTGAAGCGCCCGTACGGCACATGCGGGGTGAAGAAGATCGCCGTCATCACGATGGTGTCGGCGACATCGGTGGCTAGATGGGCGGTGTGGAGTCCCAGCAGCACCCACAGCAACGAGCCATAGACGTTGGTGTCCCAGTGGATCGTCAAGCTCTGCAACTCGTACCAGCGGATCACCAGCGCCAGGACGCCGATCAGTGACATCAGGACGAGCAATGGCTTAAGCGCCCCGTTCTTCTTCGCCTTGGCCTCCTGGATGACTAGCCAGTTCGGGATCAGGCTGAGGACCAGCAGCAAGGTGAACAGGCTGGACAACAGCAGTGGCTGAGCCGGGAAGCCGTAGGGCCATTCGGGATCGGTGAGCGGCACGTAAAGGAAGATGCCGATCGAGAGCACGAAGCCCATGCCCTCGATGAGGATGAAGCCGAGCGTGCCCCACCATGGGACGACGCGATGGCCGAAGCCGTGCGTCTCGACCTTCGAAAGGTCCATGTCGAGGCGCGTCTTCACGATTCGTCCTCCGGAGTACCCTTGGGCCAGCCCCAGCCGATCAGCGCGATTCCGACGGGGATCGCGCCCCACACCAGGGCCCAGCCGGTGAAGATGCTGCCCAGGAACGTGCCGCCGACCGCGATGGCGGAGAGCAGCGGCCAGATACTCGGTCGCGGCGAGGTGACGAGCAGGTCGACCCGGCCTTCGGTCACCGAGGTGAGGACGAGCTCGCGGGTGTCGACGGCGAGGCCGTACGTGACGGGCAGGCTCTCGCGCTCCTGCCACAGCGGATAGCGGCTCGTCACCACCGGGATGCGGTCGAAATTCTGGGGCGGGGGCGGTGAACTGGTCGCCCACTCCAAAGTCGGCGCGTCCCACGGGTTGTTGCCTGCGAGGGACCCGGAGCGAAGCGAGCGGAAAACGTTGATGGCCATCAGCAGGAAGCTGAAGGCAAACAGCGCAGCCCCCGCACTCGACAACAGGTTCAGGTCGCCCCAGCCAGAACCGGCCGGATAGGTGTAGACGCGCCGCGGCATGCCAGCGAGCCCAAGGATGTGCATGGGGAAAAGGCGAGGTTGAAGCCGATGAAACCCAGCGCGAACTGCCATTGCCCAAGCCGCTCGCCCAGCATCCGGCCGGTGAACTTGGGGAACCAGTAGTACACGCCGCCCAGCAGCGGGAACACCGCGCCGCCGATCAGCACGTAGTGGAAGTGGGCGACGACGAAGTAGCTGTCGTGCACCTGGGAATCAAGCGGCACCGAGGCGAGCATGATGCCGGTGAGGCCGCCGGCGACGAAGACGACGACAAAGCCGAGCACGAACAGCAGGGGCGTCTTGAACTGCAGCTTGCCGCCCCACAGCGTCGCCAGCCAGCAGAAGATCTGAATGCCGTTGGGAATGGCGATCAGCATCGAAGAGGCGGTGAAGAAGCTCGCGCCCAACTGCGGAATGCCAGTGACGAACATGTGGTGCACCCAGAGCCCGAAGGCCAGGAACGCCACCGAGATGAGCGCCAGCACCAGCAGCAGGTAGCCAAAGATCGGCCGCCGGCTGAACGTGGTGATGATCTCGGAGGCCATGCCGGTCGCCGGCAGGAAGATGATGTAGACCTCGGGGTGCCCGAAGAACCAGAACAGGTGCTGCCAGAGCAGCGCGTCACCACCCTCGGCCGGGTTGTAGAAATGCGTGCCGATCAGCCGGTCCATGATCAGCAGGCTGGTGGCCATCATCACCGAAGGCATGGCGAACACCACCATGAAGGCGGTGACGAACTGCGCCCATACGAAGATCGGGATGCGGTCGAGGCTCATGCCCGGAGCGCGCTGCTTCAGCATCGTGACGATGATCTCGACCGAGACGGCGAGCGCCGCGACCTCGGTGTAGGTGATCATCTGGGCCCAGAAGTCGGCGCGCTTGCCCGGCGAGAACTCGGGGCCCGAGAGCGGCACGTAGCCGAACCAGCCGATATCCGGGCCGATGTTGAGGGCGAAGGCCACCCACACCAGCAGGCCACCCGACACATAGACGTAGTAGCTGAAGGCGTTGAGCCGCGGGAAGGCGATGTTGCGGGTGCCCAGCATCAGCGGCACGAGGTACACCGCGAAGGCCTCCATCACCGGCACGGCGAAGAGGAACATCATCGTCGAGCCGTGCATGGTGAAGATCTGGTTGTAGAGATCGGGCGAGATCAGCCCGGATTCCGGCCGCGCCAGCTGTGCCCGCATCACCATGGCCAGGATGCCGCCGAGCACCAGGAAGATGAAGGCCGTGACGATGTAGCGGCGGCCGATGACCTTGTGGTCCACCGTCGTGAGCCAGCCCCAGAGCCCGCCTTTCCCGGACCAGGTGCGGGTCAGCCGCTCGTGCAGCTCCTCCGCGGGCAGGGCGAGGTCGCGCTCGCCGCGATCCGTGGAAATCTCCGTGCCGAGGATCTGGCCGAGCTTCATCTGAGCGCCATCAGGTAATCGAGCAACGGGTCGAGTTGCTCGGACGGGATCGGAACTGTGGGCATGTTGACCCCCGGCTTCATTGCTTGCGGGTCGGTGATCCAGGCCGCCAGATGGCCGCGCGTCAGCGGGGCGCGTCCGGCTGCGATGGTCTGGCGGGACGCAAGATGCGTAAGGTCCGGCCCCAGTGTCCCGCCGGCCGGTGTGCCGCGTATGCTGTGACACGACATGCAGGGATTGAGGAGGAAGACGCTGAGGCCCTGCTGCTGGGTATCGGTGGCGGGCTGGGCCGCTGCGGCCACCTGGGAGGCCTTCCAGTTCTCGAAGTCGGCGGGTTCGTCGGCAACGACCTTGAGACCCATGTAGGTGTGCTCGAGGCCACAGAACTCGGCGCACTGGCCGTTGTAGGCACCGGCCTTCTGCGCAGTGAAGGCGAGCTCGTTGGTGCGGCCGGGAATGAGGTCCGCCTTGCCCATCAGGCTCGGCACCCAGAAGGAGTGGATCACGTCGTTGGAGGTGAGCTGCAGCCGAACCGTCTTCCCGACCGGCACGTGCACCTCATTGGCGGTGACAATGGTGCGGGACGGGTCCGGGTCTGGGTAGCGCAACTCCCACCACCACTGGTGCCCGATGACCTGGATGGTCAGGGCGTCCCGCGGCGCGAACAGCTGCTGCTGGGCGGCGTAGCTCAGCACGGTAAGGCCGACCACGATCAGGCCGGTCAGCATAACCAGCGTGCCGATCACCACGCCCGTCTGCCGTTCGGCGGGAGCATTCAGTGCCAGTGGCTCGGTACGGGGCCTCTGACGACGAAGGATCGAAGCGATGAGAAAGAGAGTGACGAGCAGCCAGATGACCGCGCACAGGCCGGTGAAGCTCCAGATCAGCCAGCTGACGGCGCCAGCTTCCGGTCCTTTCGGGTCCAGCGCGGCCGGCATGGTGCTGCAGCCCGCGAGCGGCAGCGCGATCAGCGGCGGCACCCCTCCCCGGCCCATCTTCATGGCGGCGACCCGCCATTGACCGGCACGGCCGGGGGGGTGGCATTCTCGGGGGTACGAGCCGTGAGATCGTCGTTGCGCCCGGGCGCGACATCCTTGGCGACCTGGCCCGACATGGACAGCACGTAGGCGGCCAATTGCCAGATCTGCTCATCGGTGATCTTGCCGCGGAACGACGGCATGCCGTTGGGGCGGCCTTCGCGGATGGTTTCGACCACGTTCTCGATCTTGCTGCCGTAGATCCAGCGATCGTCCATCAGCGCCGGACCGGAGCCACCACCGCCGTTGAAGTGGCATCCGTTGCAGTTGAAGGCCGAGTACCACTTCTTGCCCTGCGACACGTGGTAGGCGTTGCTCAGGTACTGTTCGCCGAGTCCGCTCCGCTCCTCCCGGGGCGGCGTGTCACCCGGCGACAGGGTGGTGAGCGCGATTCGCTCGACCGTCTCGGTAGTGATCGGGTCGCTCCGCAGTTCGCGATCCTCGCGCTCGCAGGCGGCAAGCAGCAGCAGGGCCAGCGGCAGCAGCAGCCACTTCATTGCGCCGCTCCATCGAGCCGGGGGACGGCGTAATCGGAGAGAATTCGATCAACCTGTACTCGATTGCGGTCGAGGGCGGCCTCGACGCGCTTGCGCAGGGGGCCCTCGTCGAGGCGCAGCGCCATGGAAATGTCGAAGGCCATCGGCTGGTCGCCGTCGGCGCTCGCCTCGAGCGGGGTGACGCGGAGACCGTGCTGCCGTGCGAACCAACCAGCCATCGGTCCCCAGGCGAAGGCGACGTCGATCTCGCCCGAGGCCACGGCATCGATGATGCGGGCGGGCGGGCTCGGCTGGCGGTAGTCGCCGAAGACGGAAAAGCCGCGAACGTTGTCGGTCATGCCCCGGCGCGCCAGCGCCGCTGCGGGCGGCGTGCTGGCGCCGTCGTCGCCCACCACTTCGACGCCGACGATGAGCGTGCGCAGTGCCGGGTCGTCGAAAGAGACGACGGCAGGGGTCTCCAGCCGCGAGACGGTGACGTAGCTTGATCGGTAATAGGGCGGATAGGTGAGCAGCACGCCCTCGATGCTGGCGATGCCCGGGATGAGGTCGCAGAGCCCGGTGTCGAGTGCTTCGCCGATGTAGCCGCGGCGCTGTGCCCACCAGACATAGGTCAGCTTGTAACCGAGATCGTCCGCGATGACGCGGGCGATCCGGTTCTCGAACCCTTCCCCCGCCTGGTTGGAGAAGGGCATGTTGTTGGGGTCGGCGCAGACCTTCAGCTCCCCGGCGGCAAGGGGGGAGGTAAGAGCGGCGAGCAGCGCCAGGCTAATCGGGAAGGCGGAAGACAAACAGCGTTCCTCCCTTCGTCGTGGCGTTCTTCAGGTCCTTCATGACGTTGACGAAGCCCAGGGCGGCGGTGCCGTCACGTGGGTCGAGGTCGCCCGAGACAATGGCTCCGGCCCACCCGCCGACGCCCGACAGGATGGCGACGTACTGGTGGCCATCCGGACCCTTGTAGGTGGTCGGCTGGCCGATGATCCCGGAGCCGGTCTGGAACTGCCAGAGCACTTGCCCTGTCCTGGCGTCCACGGCTTTGAACCAGCCGTCCATCGTTCCGTAGAAGACCAAGCCCCCGGCCGTGGCCATGGCGCCGCTCCAGAGCGGGAAGCGCTCCTTGATCGACCACACCTCCCTGCCGGCAGCGATATCCCAGGCGCTGAACACTCCGAGGTGTCCGCCGGGACCGGCCGTCATCCGCACTTCCGCGCCGACATATGGCGTGCCGGCGATGTAGCTGGTCTGCACCGCCTCCCAATCCATGCAGAGGTTGTTGTGCGGGATGTAGAGCAGGCCGGTCTGGTTGGAGAACGCGGAAGGGTTGAAGTCCTTGGCGCCCGGTGCGGTGGGGCAGATGTCGCGCACCACCTCCCCCGGACGAGGGATTTTCTCCGGGTTGAGCTTCAGCTGCCCCGTCTGCATGTCGATGCCGGTATGGGCAGTGAGGTGGTGGAAGGGTTCGGCCGAGAGCACCTCACCGGTGGTGCGGTCGATGACGTAGACGAGGCCTGTGCGCCCGGGCTGTACCAGCACCTTGCGTGGCTTGCCCTGCCAGGTGATGTCCAGCAGGATCAACTCGTTGATCGCGTCCCAGTCGTGGATGTCGTGCGTCGCGGTCTGGTAGAACCAGCGCGCCGCCCCGGTATCGGCGTCGCGGGCGAAGATGCCGGCCGTCCACTTGTTGTCGCCGGGGCGCTGGCTGTCGTTCCAAGGGCCGGGGTTGCCGGTCCCGTGATAGAGCAGGTTGAGCTCGGGGTCATAGCTGAGCCAGCCCCAGACGGAGCCGCCGCCCTGCTGCCAGGCGTTCGGCGGCCAGGTGGTCACGCCGAGGTCCTTACCCTTGTCGCCGTCGTAGAAGGGCTTGAAGTCGGGGCCAATCAGCACCTCGCTGTCGGGCCCGGTGCTGTAGGCCTTCCAGACACTCTTGCCGGTGTTCTCGTCGAGCGCCTGGATCCAGCCACGGACGCCGTACTCCCCGCCTGAGATGCCGATATAGACCTTGCCGCGGGCGACCAGCGGCGCCATGGTCATCGTCTCGCCCTTGTTGATGTCGCCGAGCGGGACCTTCCAGACCTGGTTGCCGGTGGCGGCATCGACCGCCACGGCCTGGTCGTCCAGCGTCACGTAGAACAGCTTGCCGTCGGCGAAGGTGGGGCCGCGGTTGACCACGTCGCAGCAGGCGACACCCTGCGCCGACCCATCGGGTTTCGGGTCGTATTTCCACTTGAGAGGCGCGCCCGGCTTGGTGAGGTCGAGCGCAAAGAGGTAGTTGGGAAACGGCGATACGACATAGAGCGTGTTGCCCACCACGAGCGGGGCGCTCTCCTGCCCGCGGTTGACACCCATCGAGAAGGTGAAGGCGACCTGGAGTCGCGCGACGTTGGAGGCGTTGATCTCGTCGAGTCCGCTATAGCGAGTGTTGGCATAGTTCTTCGCCGGGACGCTCCACTGACCGTCCTCCGCCGGCGCTGCAGCCGCCGGTGGAGCGGGCAGGTCCTGAGCGAATGCGGGAACGAAGGAGAGAACGAGCAGCAGAAAGAAGGCAACCTTACCCATGGCTCTCCCCGAACGCTGGGCCACAACCTAAGTACATTGGCTTGGGTTGCAGTCAGCGGAGGCGCGGACTGGCGCCGTTGCGGTGGCTGGCGTCTGCGGCGATGGGCGGTGCCTGCGGCACCCTGTCACCAGATTCGCCGAGCAGCTCAGCGAACCAGTCGATGGTCGGCCGCAAACCTTCCGCCAAAGGCACGCGCGGCTGCCAGCCAAGCAACTTTCTGGCGCGGGAGATGTCCGGCCGACGGCGCTGCGGATCATCGACCGGCAACGGCTTGTGCACCAAGGTGGCGCGCGACGTAGGTATGGCGAGAAGCACCATCTCGGCCAGCTCCCCGATGGTGAACTCGCCCGGGTTGCCGAGATTGACCGGACCATCGGGGCTCTTGTCGACACCCATGAGCGCGATCAGACCGGCAACGAGGTCGCTGACGTAGCAGAAGGAGCGCGTCTGCTGGCCGGTGCCATAAATGGTGAGCGGCTCGTGCCCGAGCGCCTGCACGATCAAGTTGGAGACGATACGCCCGTCGTCAGGGCGCATGCGCGGGCCGTAGGTGTTGAAGATGCGGGCGACGCGTGAATCGACCCGTCCCAGGCGAAGCATGTCGAAGCAGAGCGTCTCCCCTGCCCGCTTGCCTTCGTCGTAGCAGGCGCGCGGCCCCGTGGGGTTGACGTTGCCCCAGTAGCTCTCGCGTTGCGGATGCTGTTCGGGATCCCCATAGACCTCACTGGTCGACGCCTGCAGGAATTTCGCGCCGTGCGTTTCCGCCAAGGCCAGCAGGTTCCGGGTTCCAAGCACGCTAGTCAGCATGGTGTGGATGGGGTCGGCTTGGTAGTGCGGCGGGGAGGCCGGGCAGGCGAGGTTGAACACCTCGTCGACCCTGCGGTCGAGCGCGATGGGCTCGGTCACGTCATGGCGCTGGAAGGTGAAGCGCGGATGGTTGGTGAGCGCCTGGATGTTGTCGACGCGGCCGGTGAGCAGGCTGTCCACGCAGATGACGTGATATCCGCGCACAAGCAACTCGTCGCACAAGTGGGAGCCGACGAAGCCGGCGCCCCCCGCGACCAGAGCCGTTTTCGCGCTTTCTCGATTGATCCACTGACGGTTCATATGAGAACTCTTCTTGTTACACGGTCTCTCGATCTTGCTGACCACGCGGACAGGCGCGGGATGAGTGCTGTCGCCAGTTCCCTGGCGCGGGCCAGGCCGGTGTGCCTCGCCAGAATAGTGCGACGAGCCGCTGCTGAGGGTACCTGCTCTGGGGGTACCTGCTCCTGATAGTCGACGACCTGCCGGCTCGCATCGGCGGTGATGATGGCTGAGCCTTTCTGGAACAGGTAACCGACGCCTGGCCACTCGTCGCTGATGATCGGCGTGCCGAGCGCAGCCGCTTCGGTCGGACACTGTGGGACCTACCGGCGGGACAATTGAGCGCCACCGCCCGAGGAGGTGATGATGGCATCGGTTGCGCTGAGGCGCTGACACAACAGGTGGCTAACAGCAGAGCGAGCGCTACTTGACGCATGATGCCTCCGGGGGAGGCATACAGAACCTAAGTACCTCGACCGAGTTCCAACTCAGCTCGGGCCTGACGCAGCCCACCTCCGGTCGTCGCAGGCATCTACAACGACCAGCTAGTTCATAAGCCGCCTAGGCAGCGGGATGAGCCCAGCTTCAACCAAGCGCCGGGCGATCGCCTGCAGGCGGTCCAGTTCACCAACACCCTCAACGGTTACCTCGATGTCGCAGACGAGCTGTCTGAGCCACCCCTCTCCGACCCCTGCGATCGTCAACGTCCCTACCTCGATGCGGGTCGTCACCCACAGTCCCAGGAGGTACGCCACGAGCACACCCTCCGGCATCACCAGCCGGTCAGTGTCAGCAATGTGCTCCAAAGCAGATGCCAGATACCGCTCCATCACCGGGTGATGTGTTGCTGGGACTACGTTTCGAAAGTCATCCAGGACAGACAAAATGATGCTCTCGTTCTCTGCGCCGCAACAAGGAGAACATCGGGCAACACCGAAAGTTCATTCTGTGGGGAGCACAGGCCGCCTAGGCAGATCGTCAGTGACTTCGGGGCCTGTATTAGTCGGGGTGATCATTGTGGGTAGATCGAACCCCTGCCGCTTGGCTTCGCCGAGATAGTCCTGCAGCGCTGCCTCCTCTACAGCAGGTGTCCTGCTAAGGAGCAGAAATACTAATGATCGGGAGAGCCGACGAGCGCGGTGCAATAGTCGGGTGACGAAGGTGGCCCCTCAGAGAAGCGACGCGTCATTGAGATTGTCGACCGTCTCGGGAACGGGGTGGTGACCCTGCAGTGCACCGCCGGATACACGCGGCAGTGAGACTCGCAAGAGAGCGGCGTGGTCGAGGATTACTCGATTGACCAATCGGACACGCTCCACCCTCTCGAGGGAGCGTGTCCTGAGCTTCACTACGACGCGGTAGCGCGGGCCGCGACGTAAACCGTGACGGTGTTTCCTTCGGCGGTTGCGCCAAGCACGTCGGCCATAGTTGCGCCCCGGCCCTGGACCGCCGCCACGGCGGCCGCATTCGCCTGCAGCGCGCCCCGGATGTTCGTGGCGCCCTCAGTAGCAAGAGCCGAGGTCACTTCGTCGGCGGAGCAGTTCGATACCAGAACGACGCGGACGTTGGTCGCGGCGGTGATCTTGGCGGGCTCCGCCATCGTCATGCCCGACATCATCCCTGCCAGTCCGCCGGTCTCGCACGCCACCGTGTCGCCGCTGGCCGCGCCCAGCGCTGCCTGGGCGGCATTCGCCTCCTCGAGTGTCACGGTGCCGTCGCCGTTCGCATCAAGGACGATGCTGGCGTTGCCACTCGCTTCGATCGCGGCGTTGGCTGCCGTCACTTCGTCAGCGCTGATCGTCCCATTGCCGTCTGCATCGATGTTCAACGTGGCGCTGGCGCTACCAGAGGCTGAGGCCTCGCCGGATGCTGAGGCAGCAGCGTCTGCTGCTGCCTGCTCCTCGGCGGAAACATTGCCATCGCCGTTCGCGTCCACCGTCTGCGTGGCAGTAACGTCGGCGCCGACGGTAACCTGAGCAAAGGCGGCGGGGCTCGCCATCATGAGAGAGGCCGTCAATAGAGTGAGAACTGAGGTGCGTATCATCTTGTTCGGGACCTTTTGTTACGCCGGGTGGCTATGCAACAGCAGGCGCGGGCCGTTGGTTGCACTGCGGAGGTCGCTAGCCAATAGTACGCACAAGAAGAAGTGGCGGCGCGAGCTGTCCCTCCAGCTCTGGCGTCGACGACGGGCAGATCTGCTGACAAAGAACCCGGTCTCCATGTGGAGACCGGGAAGGTGCGAAGTGGGCTCAGCCTATTTTAGGCGGCCTTGGCTTCCGTCAGCGACGGCACCGGAATCGGGCAGCGCGAGGCGACCGGGGCCGGCGGTGGATCGTCGTTGTCGTCCTCGTCATCCTGGCGATGGGCGAGCCAGTGGCGCCAGTCACGCTTGGCCTTCCGGGATGCTTCGCGCTCGAGATCACGGCTGTCATATGCATCGGACGGGTAGAACGTTCTGCTCATCTTGCTTCTCCACAAGTAGCCTCCCGGGATATGCCGGGAGGCGTCGGCTCGCGAATAAAGCGCGGTCAGGCTGCTTTGGCCTCCGTCTCGATCTGCTTGGGCTCGGTCGGCTCGTTGAGCGTCGCTGCCGGTGTCGAACCGATGCTGATCCGGCGCGGCTTCAGCTGTTCGGGCACTTCGCGGACCAGGTCGATCCGGAGCAGGCCGTGGTCGAGCGAGGCACCGGCCACCGTCACATGGTCGGCAAGGCTGAAGGTCTGCTTGAAGTTCCGGTTGGCGATACCCCGATGTAGGTAGCCTTCCTGCTCCGCCTCGGTCTGCTGTTTGGCGCCGCTGACGAGCAGCAAAGTCCCTTCCTGGGTCAGCTCGATCTCGTTCGTCGAGAAGCCGGCGACCGCCATGCTGATGCGGTACCTGTCATCGCCAAGCTTTTCGATGTCGTAGGGCGGCCAGTCGGGTCGGATGCTGCTTTCGAGCATATCGAAAAGCCGATCGAAGCCGACGGTCGAGCGATAGAGGGGGGCGAAGTCGAAGGTTCTCATAGCCACATTCTCCTTAGAGCAACATAGATACGAGGGACGAGCCGATATGGGGCCCACCCCGGAGCCGGTCCCATTTTGGCGACCGGCATGCATCGATTTAGTAGGGGAGCTTCCAGCGTCAAGACGGGAAGCAAGGCTGGCCCCTGATCAACTCGCCGTGAACCAATGCCGCCTGCTTGGGCATCCGGCCAGGTGTGAGCTCTGCAACTCATCGGAGCCCACGTCGTTTGCCGGTCGCATTCCTGACCCAGCTCGCGTGACGAAGCGCTAGCCACTGGCTCCGATTTCCTTCGTGGAAGCCGGGGCCTTTTCGTAGTGAATCGCCGCCCTTGAAACCGAACGCCGGCCAACTAGATTTCCTCAGCGGCCGGTCGCGCAGACCGGCTTGGGAATGAGCATCACGTGCCTTCCCTCGTACCTATGTTGCTCAAACGAGGATGTAGCTATGAGGACTGACCTCGACCTTGCACCCACCTATGGCTTCAGCGACGCGTTCGTGTCGGACAGTGACCTGATCGGTTTCAACCGGCCTCGCGACATCGTCAACGACCCGCTGCTCACCATCGAGCGGAAGCGGCAGCTCCTCGCCTATTGGGGCTCTGACATTCATGCCGTGGTCGGCTCGCCCGGGTTGCGCGCCTACGCATTCGGTGCGGCGGTGTCGATCGACGACATTCAGGCGGCGCTGTGCGAGCTCGACGAGATGGTCGACATCCCCGCCATCCCGGAGGCGACGGGAAGCGGCGCAAGCGTGTAATCCATCCACAGACCAAACGGCCCCGCCTCTCAGGAGGCGGGGCTGATTTCAGTTCTGGCCAGAGATTCAGTCGACCGGTCGCCTCGATCTCAAGGACGGCCGCCGAACACGGGGTGTGCGGTCCCCAGCACTCACCAGTGTGGGTCCATCAAAGTGAAAGCCGGGGACCGCACAGCGGGAGAATACGCCTTCCCAAGGCGGCTCTCACTAGCCCGCCTTGTCTATGCAGGCAGGGTTGGGCCAACCGGGGCTCAGGGTTCGTTGTCCAGCCTGATCTTCGTGCGCCGCTTACGAGCCAGAATCCACACCAGCCCGCCGGCCGCGGCCAGGATCGGCAGTCCGACGCCAGCCACCGGACCGGGCACCCCGACTGAATGGCTGCCTCCCTGTCCCCAGCCAAGGCCCGGTGTGTCGCCTCGATCGGGCGGCTGCGCAGCCATGGCTGCCGGAATGGCGGCTAGGAGAACGGGAAGGGCTAGCAATAGACTATTCGATCTAGTCATCATGTGGCCTCCACAGAATGGTGAGACACTGATGCTGGGCGACGTCATCGGCTACGTCGACAGATCGTTCGGTCTATATCTCGGTTCGTAGATCGGGGTAAGTAGCTCCTGCCGACCTAGTATCCCAGAGCTGGTTCAGGAAAACTGCGCGACCATTGTCCACCTGCCGCTCTGCTTGTCCCACTGCATCAGCATGCCGGACCGGTAGGCCCCGGTGCCTCGATGCGTATCGAGGGCAGCCATTGCATCCTGCAGGGTATCAAAATGAAGCCGCAGCGCGGGGTCGTCCGACGGGCGCTTCCCATCTCCCCACACTACGAGCTGATATGGCTTCGTCGGGATCGGCGCCATGGCCGCTGGCTCCAAGCTCGCGATTGATGAGCCGGGCAGCAAGTGTGGTGGCGGCGTCGCTGCCCGGCCCACGGGCCGTAGCCCGCCCCCGAGGTCCTAGGGGTCAACCAAGCTAGCACAGGGGAGCTTTGAATCCGCTGACACATGGTGTGTGCGGCCCTCAGCACTCACTTTGGGGGACCCGCTAGAGCAGAGGGCGCCGAGAGCCGCAACGGGGGAGGATACTCCCGTGGTCAGCAGCCCTCAGTAGGTCCTCTTGGCTAGGCAGGAACACCGGGTGACGAAAGCACAGTGGGCGGCTATTGGCGTCGGCTGGAGCACTCTCGCTCACCCATACACCTTCTGCTCGCGTCCGTCCTGCCAAGGTAGATTTGCGCGGAGCCATGCTCCAGTGCTGAAGACCATGCTCATTTTCATCGGAGCGTCGGCGCTGCTGGCTTCCGGTCCCGCGCTTGCACCGAGGACGAACAATGCCAACCCTAACGCCCCGGGGCAGGACCGCACCTGCCTGGTGACGACCGGCGTTCCGAATAGCTGGAACGATGTCGATGTCACGGGGGCGAAGTGGCTGCCGCGCAAGGCGGCCGAGGCCCAGGCAAAGAAGGATCCTTCGACCATGAGGACCTTCGAATACGAGAACGATTCACTGGTGACGGGCGGCACCTGCCTCAAGGTTGACGCTGCACACCACCGACCCGTCGCGACTTTTCAATCGCAAGGTCAGCGGAGCCACTCTCGTTCAGATACTCGGAGCCCCGAGCGCATGGAGTTCATCGGTCTTGGCGGCGTTGAGATCCTCGAAGCAAGTGCCCTCCATGTCGCTGACGCGACCGCCCAGTTGACTAAGTCGAAGTAGAATTTCGGCATTTCGACGCTCCGACGACATAAACCGGTAACGAGCGAGGCTGGGGCCGGTTGCCTGATCAACCCGGTGCCGGGCCGACGCTGGAGCTGATACTGCAATGGGCCGGACTTAATCGATTGTTGATAAAACGGCGGACTTTCAGCCTCTTCATTTACGTCCGGCGGCAGGAACCGGCGCCTCGAATGTAAATTGGCCATGCAGCGCACCAAGCCGCGCAAACCGGAGAGTTGCCATGAACATCAATCGCCGAACTGCCCTGCTCGGGTTCGCCACCGCCAGCGCCGCCTTTCCGCTGCTGGTCACCGCCGCCCGGGCCCAGACCAAACCTGCCTCAAGCGTCGCCAGCCCCGGCAACTATGTGCAGCAGACGCTGCTGGTCGGCACCGTCGCCATGAAAACCTCGGAAATTGCCCTCCAGAAAGCTACCGACCAGAACGTCAAGAAGTTCGCCGAGCTCGAGGTTGCCGAGCAGAAGGCGATTGCCAGCGTGCTGAGCGCCACGCCCGACGGCAAGCAGGCGCCGCAACTGCCGCCGGAGCGGCAGAAGCTGATCGACGACCTCAATAGCAAACAGGCCGGGCCGGATTTCGACCAAGCCTACCTGCAGGGGCAGATCGCGGGGCACACCGAGCTGCTCAAGATCCAGCAGACCATGTGGGGAGAGAAGGCGGCCTCGGTAGAGCCCGTGACCGCCCGCCTGGCCGAACAGGGCGTAGCGTCACACCTCGCCATGCTTGGCCTGATCCAGCAGATGCTAGGCGCCGAGAACATCCAGAACATTCAGAAGGGCCAAAACCCCAATGGCTCCACCAATTCCGGCGGGGCGGCTGGCGGCAATTCGGGTGGCGCCAACCAGAGCGGCGGGAACCAGAGCGGAGCAAGCCAAGGCGGAGCAAGCCAGGGTGGCAGCAGCCAGGGTGAGACCAGCCAGGGCGGGGCCAGCCAAGGTGGGGCGAGCCAAGGTGGGGCGAGCCAAGGTGGAGGCACTCAGAAGGCGCCCGCCGAAGGCACTCCCCCCGCCAAGCAGGGTGGCTGACCGGACTACCCGCACGGGCGTCGGGGCCTCCCTCCGGCGCCGTGCGCCAGGCACGTACATTCATTCAAAGCCCTAACCTTTTTCCGCGAGCGTCGTTCACGGCTCGCCACCAACAAGTAAAGCGACATGCGTTTCGACCACACCGCTCCTCTTACCCCGTCCGAACTTGACCTCATCAAAGACGAAGCGATCGACCTCATACGACAGCGCACCGGCCTCAGCGAGGAGCTGGCGCAGCGCGTCGTCGAGCGCTCCCGCAACATCGACCAGGCGATCTCGCTGGCCGAGCTGATGCGCTGACACGCGGACGATCTGCATCAGCGTTGCTAACGCCGCGGTGCTGCCCGACACCGCACCCGCGGGCGAACCGAACGGCTCGAGCGACGTTCGAGGGACATCAGCCACGGAGATTTCCATGCTCGAAGATTTTCCCAAGCCGCCCTTTCCCGAGCAGCAGCAGCCGCTGCCGGGCTTCAGCGATAAGATGGATCCGGTGCCCGACTACGGCGAGGACAGCTATCGCGGTTCGCAGCGGCTAGAAGGCAAGAAGGCGCTGATCACGGGCGGCGATTCCGGTATCGGCCGCGCCGTTGCCCTGGCCTTTGCCCGCGAAGGCGCGGACGTCGCCATTTCCTACCTGAGCGAGAAGGACGACGCGTTCGAAACACGTCGGCTCGTGGAGGATTGCGGCCGCGAATGCCTGCTGCTACCGGGCGACCTGTCGGACCCCGAGCATTGCCGAGAGGTGATCGAAAAGACCGTCGAAGCCTTCAGCCGCATCGACATCCTGGTCAACAATGCCGCCCACCAGGCAACGTTCGAGAGCATCGAGCAGATCCCCGACGAGGAGTGGGAGAAGACCTTCGCCACCAACATCTCGGCGATGTTCTATCTCACCAAGGCCGCCATCCCGCACATGAAGGCCGGTGCGTCGATCATCAATACCTCATCGGTGAACGCCGATGCGCCCAACCAGGAGTTGCTGGCCTATGCGACCACCAAGGGCGCCATCCAGAACTTCAGCGGCGGCCTGGCGCAGCAGCTGGCTGACAAGGGAATAAGGGTGAACACCGTGGCGCCAGGACCGGTCTGGACGCCCCTGATCCCGGCGACGATGCCGCCCGAAAAGGTGAAGAACTTCGGCAAGCAGGTGCCGATGGGCCGCCCTGCGCAGCCAAGGGAGCTCGCGCCGGTGTACGTGATGCTGGCGAGCGATGAAGCCAGCTATGTCTCAGGCGCGACCGTGGCAGTGACCGGCGGCAAGCCGATCATCTGACCTTCCGGCGCCCGTTGGCCGGATGCCGGGTGCCGGGTACCGTCAGCCCGGCGCGCCCGGTCTTGGCGGGGGACGCTTGCCACCCTTGCCGGTGTGAACGGCATCGTTGGGATCGACAGTGCGGGCCGGCGGGTTGGCTCCGCCGGGCCGCCGCGCCTTGTCATACCCGAGAAACCCGGGCCGAGATGGGGCTGCTCAGTCGCGTAGATAGGCCACGACGTCCCGTGCCTCCGCTTCCGTGATGCCGGGAATCGGCATGGCCGTCTTCGGATCGGCTGCCTGGGGATTGACGATGAAGCCGTTGAGGTTCTGTGGTGTGCCACCACAGCCGTGGCGCACGATGGCTTCGGCGCCACGGTCCGGATCACCCCGGTCAGAGCCATTACTCCATATAGATGACAATGGGCCTCGACTTCGACAATAAGGGTGCCACCTGGACTTGGTCATCTGGTCCTTCAGGATGTGAGGATCTAGCTGCCGCGTCGTCACCAGCGGGTCGTGCGCGTTTCAGCCCGGTGACCGCACTCGAACCCGGCCAGCGCCGCTGACGCGAAGCGCGTCGAGGGCTTCGCCGCCGATTATGCAGGCGGGTCGATATAGCCGAACAGATGGCTTGCTCGTGAGGCCGGAGAATCGCTGAGGCTCCTGTTTGGAGCCGAAACAAACAGCGAAACTATACCCCCGCCAAGTGCGCGGTCGCCACGCCGGCCTGCCGTCGGGCTTCATCCTCGCGCGGCAACAGGTTCTGCGCGTGTCGCGCTTGCACGATCACCAACTCGTCGGCCAGCGGCTGGTACACCCGGCGATACCTGCCGTGCCGCTCATGCTCCAGCAGGCCGTTCTGGCATGGCCGGTCGTCATCCCAGCCGAAATGGTTGAGCACAGGGTAGAGGCAGAGCCCCTCGATCGGTACGCCCTTGGCCCGCGCAAGTTCCAGCTCGGCAGCCACATTGGCTAGCCAGGCCGGCCGGCGGTCGGACTCGATGCCGGTTTCCGCAAGCAGAAGCGGGCGGCCATAGCGGCCGTGGATCTCCATCAGCATCCGGTGGAGCGGCCGGTATAGCGGATGCCCCAGGTCGATGGGCCGCCCGCCATGGATCCACTGGTTGTTGAAGTAGTAATTGATGCCGACGACATCGAGCAGATTCGGCGCGCCGCCTAGCTGCGGCCAGCTCATCCCGGCGATCATGTCCCACGCCTGGTACTGCGCTTGTCTATGCCCCTCGGCTGCCCAAAACTCGTGCGGCCGCTCCGGGTCGACGACGACATTGATAGCCGGGTCGGCATGCACGAAGCGCGCGCGGGCGTCCACATCGCGAATGGCGAGCATCGCCGCGATGGCGCTCCGAACGAGTTGCACCTTCAGTTCGTAGCCGCGGCCATGGGCGAACGGGTTGAGATAGCCCGCATCACCGCCGGCCCATGACGAGAACGAGATTTCGTTCACTGGACAGTAGAACGGCACGGCGTCGGAGCTGTCCTTTACCCGCCGCGCGGCCGCGCGCGCGAAAGCCGCGAAGCGATCGACAAACTCCGGCCGCCAGATGTCGATGTCGTCGGGCCAGCCATAGTGGAGCAGGTCCCAGATCACCTGCGTCCCGCTATGCCGCGCCGCCTCCAGCATCGGGTCGACGCTCGACCAGTCGAACCGGCCTGCAGAGGTCTCGACAAGGTGCCAGCGGAAGCCGTCGCGCACCGTCCGGATGCCAAGTCCGGCGAGCTGTCGATAATCGTTCTCGGCGTTCTGGTCGTGCTGGCTCGAGGCGAGGATGTCGAGGCGCCGGCCGTCACGCTTACGGTGCGTCGAGCACTCGAAACCGCCCTGGAAGTACGAGGTGAAGAGCTGCGGCGGGGACGCCGGCACCCGCTCTGCCAGCACCGCGTCGAACAGCGCGGCCCACTGCGGGATCACTGCCGGCATGCCGTAGCGAGCCTCCACCGTTTGCCGTAGCGCGTTGCCGAGCCGCCGCCGGAGCGCTGGATCGCCGAGCAGGCGCAGGGTCGCCACGGCCACCGCCGAGGGTGACTCGTGCGGCACGAACAGGCCCGACACGCCGTCTTCGATCTGCTGCAGCGCGCCATTGTCGGGGGTCGCAATTACCGGCAGGCCGGCTGCACCAGCTTCCGCAATCACATGTGGCATGCCCTCGCCCCGCGACAACCATGCGAACACGTCGAGCGCGCCGAGAACCGCAGGCACGTCCTTGCGATCGCCGAGGAAGCGGACGTTCCCCTTCAACCCCCGCTGCCTCGCCAGGCGGCGCAAGTCGTCGGCATATTCGGGCATGAAGGCATCTGGACCGCCTACCACCACGAACTGCACCTCCGGCCGTTGCCGGTGGACAATGGCTGCCGCCTCGACGAAATCCTCCACCCGCTTCTTGCGATCGAGGCGACCCACCCAGCCAACCAGTGGCACGTCATCCCTCAGCCCCAGCTCAGCCCGGATCGCGGCACGATCGTCGGAGCGGAACGCGCTGAGGTCGACCATCGATGGGATCTCGAGGGCGTGGTGCTCGCGCCCCGGCATCTTGCCCGCCGCCGCGTCGCGGATGGAGCGGCAGACGCCCACATAGCGGCTGGTGAAGTGCTTCGGCCCGGCCAGCGCCTCGGACACCAGACCGCCGTGCTCGATCAGTGGCGGACGAAGGTGGGCTCGCTCCAGCGCCGGGTAGATGTCGGCTACGTTCTGGCAAGAGACGACAAGGTCGTAGTGCGCCACCTTGCGCGCCAGGTAGGCGATCGTGTCCTCCAATGACAGCGAATAGGGTACCGTGTCGACATCGACACCGAGCGCGCGCAGTTGCTCATGTGTCTGGTCGGGCATTCCAGGCTTGTGGAAGCAGGCAACCACGTCGATGCGGTAGCGCGACGGGTCGAGATGCTGGGCGAGGAGCCGTACCTCGGTCTCCTCGCCTCCCACCACCAGCCAGGCGAAAACGAACAGAATGTGTGTCGACTCGTTGCTCAATCGGCGACCTTGAAAACGATCTGCAGGAACTCGGGACGGTTCTGGACCAGTTCGGATAGGAACGCCGGACCATCGTCGAACGGCACCACGTGGGTGATCACTTCACGCAGTACGGCCCCGGCCTCTGCCCTGAGCAGCGACACGGTTTCGAGTCCCAGCCGGCGGCGATCCCAGAGATGCGCGAGACCGCGGGGTACGCGGTTGATCTGCGCGCAGCGAATAGTGAGCCCGTTGTGATGGAACTCCTCCCCCAGTCGCAGAGCTTCGGTGCCGCCCTGGTAGAAGGCGAGGTCGATCACCACCCCTTGCGGCCGCAATGCCCGGAGCGCCGTGTGGAGGCTCTGCGCCCGCGCTCGGGTCTGGAACACGAAATCGGCGCCGCGCTCGCCCCCGCTGTGCCAGTGCGTGCGGGCATGCTGCCAGGCCTGCTCCTCATCCATCGCAACGAAGCCCAGCGCCTCCAGCCGCTCGCGGCGAAAGGGGGAAGGATCTGCCACCACCACTTCCGACGCGCCGGCGCGGCGGGCGAACAGTGCCGTCATCAGCCCCACCGAGCCCGCGCCGACGACGAGCACCGGTCGACCGCCCAGCGACTGCCCGAGCCGCGCCACCTCCGGGCCGTAGAGTTCCGCGTCGGCATGGAGGATGCCATTTGCCGCGATCGGCCCCATCTGCGCGACGAACACGCCGAGCACGGGTTCGAGGTCGGTCGGTAACGGTATCAGCACCTCGCGGGCGGGGTCGGCGGTGTGGCCCGTCTTATGCCCGTAGCTAGTCGCCAGCACCTGTCCGCGGCGGTATGCCGGCGTGCGGCTCTCGACGACGCGCGCCACCTCCATGTACCCGAGAAACGGCACCGGATAGGTCAGCCCGGGCTCACCAGCCATAAACACTCCGCGGTCGCCGTCCCAGCGCGAATGGAAATACGGATTGGTGTGCTTCATGAAAGTGAGCTCGGTTCCGGCTGAAAAGCCGGTAAAGAGCGTATCCAGCCGAACTTGCCCGTCGGGCGGATCGCCTTCGGGATACCCCAGGATATAGGGGCGGCCCTCACCTTCAATTCCGAGCGACCGGATGGTGCGTTCGGACATGTCCGCGCCTCAGACCATGGCCCGCAGGTCGATCGCCCTGCCCTCACAGGCGGACTGGCTGATCGCGAGCGCGACACGGTGCGTCCTCAATGCCTCGCCGTAGGGCGAGCGAATGCGGTTGGGCTGGCCGCGAACCGCGTCGATGAAGTCGCGATCCTCGCGCCAAACCGGGTCCCCCCGCGCCTGCTGGAGCGGCCGCCCTGCCCCGACATCGACCATGATGTCGTGGTCGGTGAGTTCGAGCGCCAGGCCCTCGGCGAAGATGTGGAGCCCGATCCTGTGCCCCCAGTTGAGGAGACAGGTCGAAGCGATGTTGCCGACGGCGCCGGACGCGAACCGCAGGGTAGCGGTGCTGGCAGTCGGCACGTCGAGGCCGGCGAACGCCTCGCGGTCCTTGTGGCTGGCGAGCCCGAACACTTGCGTCACCTCGCCGACGAGGTAACGGGCGAGGTCGATGATGTGCGTCGCCTGCTCCACCATCTGCCCGCCCGACTGGTCCATGTGCCACCACCATTGCGGCGGCGGCGTCTGGTCCAGCCAGTACCCCGAGATCAACTGCGGCGGCCGTTCGGCGAGACGGCGGCGCGCTTCCTCCACCGTGTCGAGGTAGCGCCAGTGGTAGCCTACGCCAGTGATGAGTCTCTCCGCTTCGAGCTCGCCGGCAAGTTCGTTCGCCAGCCCGAGAGTGAGCGACAGGGGCTTTTCGACGAAGAACGGCAGCCGCCTGGCGATCACTGCCCGCTCCGGGGCGCCATGCGCGAACGGCGGCACGCAGATATAGACGGCGTCGAGTTCGGCCTCGGCCAGCAGCCCGGCGTGGCTCGGGTAGGCGCGGGCACCGAAGCGCGAGGCAGCCGCCACCGCTCGGTCAAAGTCAGGATCGGCAAAGGCGGCGAGCTCGACATCCTCGAACTGCTCGAGCACGCCTAGATGGCGCTGCGCGATACCGCCCACGCCCACGAAGCCGATGCGAGTCCTGCTCATGCGGCAACACCTTGTACAGTGCGATCCTCCAGGAGCGACCGGTAGACCGACGCCGTCCTGCGCGCCATGCGTTCGGCCGTGAACTGCTCCTGGAAGCGGTATGCGGTGGCCGCGGCAACCGAGCGTGCCCGCTCCGGTTCGGCCAGCGCGGCTTTCAGCACGGTCGCCAGCCCAATGTCCCCCGCCTGGGCGAGATAAGGATGGTCCGGCCCCAGTGCTTCGATGACACTCGGGATGGTCATAGCCGCTGCCGGCAACCCAGCCGCCATGGCCTCGAGCAACGCCAGCGAGAGTCCCTCAAACTGCGACGGCAGAACGAACAGGTCCGCCGCCGCCAGGAGATCAGGAACGTCATCGCGTAGTCCGAGCACCAGGAAGCTGCGGCCAAGGCCTTTTGCCCTGATTTCCGCCTCGAGTTCCGCCTTGTCCGGCCCGGCACCGACCAGCACGAACTTCGCCTGTGGGAAGGCCTCAAGCACGGCCGGAGCAGCCTCGACCAGCAATCCATGCCCCTTCTGCGGCGTGAACCGTGCCACCGTCAGCAGCACCTTATCGTCGTTGCCGAGGCCGAGCACCGACCGGGTGGAATCCCTCGACCGCGACGGCTGGCGCGGCGTCACCCCATTGGGAACGACTACCAGCCGGCCGTGTCCCACGCCGGCATACGAGGCAGCAGCGGCCTGCGAAACCGCGATGCGGCAATCCACGGACAGCAACATGGCGTTGTACTCGGCCTGCTGCACCACGCTGGTCAGCAGGTACGGCAGGTGCTCGGTACGCAGCACCGGCAATCCTGCGGCCTTTGCGGCCCGGACGACCCCGTGTCCTTCCCAGTTGATCCCGGCATGGACATGCACCAAGTCTGTGCCAGCATCACGGAGCCACTGACACAACAAGGCCGGCCGGGCCAGGTCGAACGCCTTGACCCGCAATCCGGCTGCAGCGGCCCGCCGGAGCAGCGGGGTGCCTGTCGCTTCCGGCAGCGCCATAGCGACATCGAATTCGTCACCGAGGGCCGCGCCAAGCGTCAGCATGTGCTCGCCCATGCCCGACGGCTCCAAACTGTCGGTGACCAGCACGACCCGGTGTCTCACGCCGACACCGCCGCGGCTTGCTGCAGATGCAGCTCGCCGGTCATCCGGCGATAGGTCGCAAGGGCCTGCCCCACCACCTGGTCCATGTTGTAATAGCGGTAGGTGGCGAGCCGCCCCACGAAAGTCACCTGCGGATGCTCATGCGCCAGGGCCTCGTAGCGCTTGTAGAGGGCCGCATTCTCTGGCCGAGGAATGGGGTAGTACGGGTCGCCGTCGGCCTGCGGATACTCGTAGCTGATGCTGGTCCGCCGGTTCACCTGCCCGGTCAGGTGCTTGTACTCGGTGATCCGGGTACAGGGCACGGCCGGGTCGGGGTAGTTCACCACAGCCACGGGCTGAAATCGCCGTTGCTCTAGGGTCTCGTGCCGAAATGCCAGGCTGCGATAAGGCAGCGGTCCGAAGCGATGGTCGAAATACTCGTCGATCGGCCCGGTGAAGATAACATGCGCGCCGGGCGCTGCCGCCTGGGCGTCGCGATACTCCACCCCGAGCGCCAGTGCGATGTTCTCGTGGTCGACGATGTTCTCGAACATTGCCGTGTAGCCGCGGAGCGGCATCGCCTGGATGCGGTCCAGGAAGTAACGGTCGTCGGTGTTCGACCGGGTCGGCACCCGCGCCGTCACCGCCTTGTCGAGCTGGTCGGGCTCAATGCCCCATTGCTTCCGCGTGTAGCCCTCGAAGAACGTGCGGTAGAGGTCCCACCCCACTTGGCTGATCACCACGTCTCGCGCGCTCCGCACCGGATCAACCGGTTCGGCCCGCGAGCGCAGGAACGCTTCCGCCTCCGCATCATCGCAGAGAGCCAGGCCGTAGAGCGCATTGAGCGTCGTACGATTGATCGGCATCGGCAGCAGCTGGCCCGCGACCGAAGCCAGCACTCTGTGCTCGTACGGCCGCCACGCCGTGAAGCGCGAAAGATAGGCGAAGATTTCGTCGCTGTTGGTGTGGAAGATATGCGGCCCGTATTTGTGAATCAGGATTCCCGCCGCGTCATAGTGGTCGTAGGCATTGCCGCCCAGATGCGGACGCCGATCGCAGAGCAGCACGCGCTTGCCGGCATCGGCCGCCAGCCGCTCGGCAAGCACGCTGCCGGCAAATCCCGCCCCCACCACGAGGTAGTCGTATGGTCCGCCGCGCGCGTTGCGGTGAACATGCGGCGCAGGGGGAGACGAGCTGTTGTGTGCCACCGCTGCATCTACCAGCCCCGAAATGCGGCGGAACGACTCCTCCCAGCCCATCGCGGCAAGCTTCGCGTCCACCGGCGGCAGGTACGTCGCCGGGTCGAGCTCCATCGCGACTTCGCAGGCGGCGATGAACTGCTGCGGGCTCGAAGCGATCCGCACCGCCTCGATGCCGCTATAGGTGCTCACCACGTCACGGATCGGGGTCGAGACGACCGGCAAGCCTGCCGCAAGGTATTCGGGGGTCTTCGTGGGGCTGATGAAGCGCGTCGCCTCGTTGATGGCGAACGGCATCAGCGCCACGTCCCAGCTCGCGAGGTAGTTCGGGAGCTCGCCATAGGCGCGCTGCCCGACGAAGTGCAGGTTCGGGACCGATGGCAGCTCGTGCTGGTCGACCTTCGCCAGCGGGCCCACCATCACCAGCGACCAGTCCGGGCGCGCCCGAGCCACCTGATCGAGCAGCGGAAGGTCGATGCGCTCGTCGATCACACCGTAGAACCCGAGCTTCTTGCCCGGCAAGGCCGCCATGTCGGAGGGGACCGGCAGCCCCCGGCGCGCTGCGGCGAAGTGCGAGGTGTCGACGCCGGACGGGAAGACGTGGATGTTGTCGTGCCGATGCCGGCGGGCCTCGAACAGGCTGGCGCCCCCGGTCAGCACCAGGTCGGCGCCTTCCATCAGTTCGGCCTCGAGCTCCTTCAGTCCTGCCGGTGCGAAGCGGAAATTGGCCAGCTCGTCCATGCAGTCATAGATCACCGCCGAGGCTTCGACATGCCGGGCAAAGGCATACATCACGGGGCTATAGAACCACAGGACCGGCTGCTCGATGCGGTTCAGCCGGATCATCAGATCGAGCAACTGCGCCAAGCCCGCGTCCCGTCGCCGCTCGTCCCAGTCGCGCGGGATACGCGGCCTGAGCGACACGATGTCCGTGTCCTCGTACGGGTGATACTCGAGATAGGGCGAGTGGTGCTCGGTGGGAATGAACTCTTCGAAGAAGTAGATCTGCCGGTTGCGGGCAAAGCGGCTCATCAGGTGCTGTGGCCTCTGCAGCACAAAATCCCAGCGCAAATGTGAAAGGCAGATCAGAGGAGCCTGGGAGCGCGCGGGGGCCGACAACACGTGCTCGTTCATAGTGCGCCGTCCGCTCACTCGTTCCTCAGACCAAGTTGTCCAAGCTAGCTTTGTGGTCTTGGTTCCGCCACCGAAGCAATGTGAACGGAGTGCCGGGTAATCAGAAAGGATAGCTGCGGAAGCCGCAGCCCAGGCCAGCAGATTGGCCGGTCTAGCTAAGCTTCCGGCGCGACTACCGGCCGACATGCCTCTGGCCAACTGGGCCTTCCGGCTGACTTGCCCGGGGCCATGCGTTCCAGCCACGCGCATTGGCCGTACGCGGATGACCGTTTTTAGCCAAGCGGCATGCTTCGGTGTCACCCGCAAGCTGCGGCCGGATGAGCACCCGGCCAGCCGCTCGGAGCTGGTAGAGGATATCGGTCGCAAGCCGCTATCGCCGACCTTGCTGGACTTGATGCGCGAAGGGGCAGAGGACGAGGACGACTAGTAGGCCAGCCAGCAGACGATCGGTTCTCCGAAATCACCCGCCACAGCGTGAGCAGCAGGCCGGCCGCCCCGAACGCAGCTGCGACCATGATCAACTCCCTAAGCCGGCGGTCGGTCGGCGTGGGCTCGGCCTGGGGCTTGCGGGCGGTGCGTTTCACCAGGACGCCCGTTGCAGGTCCGGTGAGCCCGCGCCACAATCCGTGGCGGCTTGTGTTCTCATTTCGTTCTCGAATTTTCAAGCCGTGTATGGCGAGCCGAAATGGACGTTGGGGGAGATCAAGGAGGCGGGCTACTACCTCTGGGCCGTCTGTCGCCCCGACCACACCCGTGGCTACATCTTCATGTTGGACTTCGAGCACCTGATCCCGAAGTTTGGGTTGGACTTCAACCTCCTAGCTAGGAACCCGGCTCTCCGCAAAGCTCTCTTGTCCCAACTGCGGAAGCCAGGGCGACGCTCGGGTCGGCGTTGGCAGTCAGCGGGCTGCAGAGCAGAGCCCGCGTCGGGTCCGAACAACGGCACGGGCGGGCCAGCCCCGACGTCAAACAGGTCTATCGAGGACGTGACGCGCGAAGCGTTGGAGCGGAAAGCCGAGGCTCGGGTGGCAGGTGATGACTATGTTCGGCGCGAAGATGAACGGTGCGCCACGCCATCGAGAAGGTCCGCGCCGCCAAGGAGCGCCGGCGGCGCAACAATCCCCACGACTTCAGCTAGCGAGATCGCGCGCAGATCAACACCAGGACTGTTGACCACGCTGGTACCGTCGACCATGCCCGGCCTCGATCATCGTCTTGGTGATGTCTTGCCCATTGATCAGGACGCTGGCCAGCGTGCGGCTATACGGGTCCACACCGCGGCGTTCGAGCTCGACGGGCCCAGACTTGAGAAGCTTGGTGAGGGCGTCCGCGCCTCTACCGCGCCTGCTAGCGCGAGGCCTTGTAGAGCTTGCTCGCGATCTCAAAGAACTCTTCAGGAGCATAATCCGGGGTGAATGCCGACGGCACGCCAACCAGTTGCTGAATCTTGCCGCCGTCCGGCATCCCTTCCACTACCTCGAGCGGCCCCGGCGGATCGTCCGGCAAAGCGACCTCGTCGTTGGACCAAACACCGGAGATTTCCCTGTAGTCGTTCTGGCTCCACGTGTAGAGTCGACGGTGCGACCCCTCATCGAGGTACTTCTGGCACTCTGGAATATTGGCGAGCGGGATGTTCGGGGTTGGAAGCATCTTTTCGATCTCCACCCCGGTCAGCTTCTTGAGCGCCAGTGCATACGAATGGGCATGCACCGAGCCGCGCACCAGCAGATAACCACAGACTTCCCGTCCGGTGGCGTTGTCGGCGCTCAGTGTTTCGTACACGCGGAGCTTGTGGACCCGGGCGCCGCACTCGAGGTGGAAGTTGTGCAACAAGTCGAAGATGAGGTTGCCGGTGGTGGTGACGAAGTCGTTGTTCCACGATACGCCATTGGCGTTGACCGGCGTCGCTCCACCGCCGTTGGACAGGAACGCCGACGCCAGGCGGATTTCCTGCATCGCCTCGAAGGGCGCCATGGAGATGTTGCCGCCCGGTTTCTCATCGCCCTGCGGCTTGTCGGGACCGCTGTTCAGCATCGCAACCCCATTGCTGACCAGCTCGACGTGGGCGAGTTCCTCGGCGGTGATGGAAGCGACCAGGCTGTAGAACGGCCGCAGCTTGTCCTTCGAGCGGAAATTGAAGCTCTGGAACATGTAGTTCCCCAGCGTCGACATCTCGCCGTACTTGCCGCCGAGCAGTTCCTGCAGAGCGGCTGCAGCGTTCGGATCCTGCCGGGCAGGGGGTGGCAGGTCCGTGATCAACCGGTCTACGCGCATGAACATATGAGGCTCCTCTGTTGGCCTCAGGGCGAAACTTCGCCAAGCCGCACATGTTCCGGACGAGGAGCGGTGTGTGGCACCGTAGCGACGCCGCTCACCTCAACTCAGGCGGGCTTTTAGAAGTGCCGCGAATTAAAGAAAATCAATGCCTTAGCCGTGAAGCGGCTGGCGGAAAGAAAGTCATGAACAAGCAGGCTGTTTGTGCGGCTCAGCGGCAGTGCTGCTGTTGGGCAGACGGGGGGGACAGACGGTTGTGCACATGCGGCGCCTCCATGCCGGCGCCCGTCTTCCTGTCGATTGGTCGCCTCAGCAATCGACTTGGCGTTGCGCCGCCGTGCCTGGGTGCTCAGGATCTTTGGCGCAGCACCGCTACCTCTACCGCGATCAGCTTCTCGTCGTGGTCATGCCAGATCAGGTCGTAGGCGATTTCGAAGATGCCCTCCTGACCGGCGTTGATGACCGCGGTGCAGCTCCGTTTCTGCGCCGTCTCGTCGTAGGTGCTGTCCGCGACTTAATCGAACTGCTCCAGCGTCACCCGATTAGCAAGCCGGCGGCGTCGCCTCAATCACCCCGGAGGCTCCGACCTTCGCCGGTCGGACCCCACCGCAGCTCTCCCGCACTGACGAATTGGCTGTTCATGTGGAGCCCTCGTGAGAGGACAGGAGAAGGATCATGACGACGCCGACGCGATTGCTGAGACCGCCCTCGCCTCAACCAGCGTGCGCGAGAAGAGCCAGGAGCAGGTTTCCAGGCGGAGCGAGTACCGGAGAGCCGGCGGAGGGACCTGCCGGCCGTCGAGATCCTTGGTGGCAGGTTTCGGCTGCATCACGATCAACTACCTCCGGTGTGTTTGGGGCGGTCGGCTGCGGCACCTGACGAGGAGCCTCTACGGCACCTTGTGACCCGCAGCTCGGAACAGCCGGTACCACTCCTCGCGGGAGAGGATGACATCCGAGCCGGCCACACTCTCGCCCACGCGATCCGGCTTGGTCGTGCCGAGCACCACCTGCAGGTTGGCGGGGTGCCGAGTGATCCATGCAACCGCGATGCCGGTGGGCGTCACGTGGTACTTCTCAGCCAGTTCGTCGAGCAAATCGTTCAGCTCGGCGTAGTTCTCTCGGTCGCCGATGAACACCCCCTTGAAGAACCCCTGCTGCATGGGCGACCAGGCCTGCAGAGTCATCCCCTTCAGCCGGGAGTAGTCGAGCAGGCCAACATCGCGGGAGATCGACTGATCAAGCCCGCCCATGTTGGCCGCTATGCCCTGAGCAAAGAGGTTGGCGTGCGGAATGCTGAGCTGCACCTGGTTGAACAGCAGCGGCTGGTGCACCGCAGACTTCAGCAGCTCGATCTGCCCTGGAGTGTGGTTGGAGACGCCGAAGTAGCGAACCTTGCCGGCTGCATGGAGCTGGTCGAACGCCTTCGCGACGTCATCAGGCTCGACGAGGGTGTCAGGCCGATGCAGGAGCAGCACGTCGAGATACTCGGTCCGCAGCGCCTTGAGCGAACTGTCGACGGCTTCAAGAATGTGCTCGGACGAGAAATCGAAATAGCCCTTCCGAATGCCGGCCTTGGACTGGATCATTATGCGTTCACGATCCGCCGGCGACAGCTTCACCGCGTCTCCGAACCGGGCTTCGCAGACATGCGGGGCTCCGCCATAGATGTCGGCGTGGTCGATCATGGTGACGCCACTCTCGACCGCCACGTCGAACAGCTGCCGGATTTCGGCATCATCCATCTTGGCGATGCGCATCAGACCGAGCACGACGCTGGAGACCGTGAGGTCGGAGTTAGGAAGTTTGAAGCTCTTCATTTGATACCTAAGTAGTTGGAAGGCAGGAGAGGTAGGCAGCGCGATTCCTAAGCCAGAAGGATTGCGGGGCCCGAAGAGTTGCAGGGCAGCTCATTTAGCCAGAGGGCTCCCTGGCCTGCGGGAAGCGCGTTTTCGAAGCACCTGTCGGCGACATTCTCATCGAGGAACGACTGGTTCGACGCTGGCCCGATGGCGAGGAGTTCCGGTGCTGAAGCGCGTTCAGCGTGGAGACCTTCGGTGTGGACGGCACCGGCAAGCGGACCTTGACCACCATCAGGATCGCCGGACCGGATTTGCATTCAGCAGCTGCAGCAGGCGGGCGCTGGCGCGCTTAGCCAGCGCGATCTCAACGTTGCCGCCACAGATGCCGTCGTACGGCTCCGGGGTGTCGTAGGACTGAAGGCGGAGGTTCTGTCCCTGCCACCAGATCGTGCCTCGACGCGCGGTGGGTGTCGAGCGCTAACCTTGCATCTTCCAGGGTATTAAAGTGCAGGCGCACCGCCGGATCATCGGACAGACGCTCTCCACCGGCCAATACAACAACCATGTATGTCGTCGTTTGGACGGGCGTCACAGCGATCCCCTTCTGGAGTGTACGCGATCCGGGATGATGGGGGCGATGCCGCCCCCATCCAGTTCGTCGTTCAATCGGAGTCCTCGTCGCGGTCAGAGGATCCTGTGTCGGTGCCCTTCTTCAGCTGGCCCGGGGCGTGATCCTTGCCGGTCTCACCGTCGCCCTTCATCTGACCGGGCGCGTAGTCCTTGGCCGACTCGCCCTCACCCTTCACCTGGCCCGGTGCCAGGTTCTTGGCGGAGTTCGGGTTCGCCTGACCGTCGTTATCGTCAGGGTTGAAGTGCTCGAGGCAGAACTCCTGCTCCGCAGCGTTGGTGGGATAGGTGTTCGAGTAGTCAAAGAAGGCCTGGACGCCTCCACTCTGCGCGGCGAGCTGTTCGGCTTCCGCGCGACTGACGTACACAGCGCTGAGCGCGTCAGCGTCGGCGCCGGCCTGCGCCTGCTCAGCCGTTCCGAAGGTGATCAGGCAAACGTAGTCACCGGTGGGGGCATCCTGAGCCATTACGGCAGGCGAAAGCATAGCCGCCCATGTGAGAGCGGCGAATAGAGCTAGCTTCTCATGATAGTTCTCCATGGATGTTCTCCGCCCGTGGAACCAACCACCATGAGTTGCTGCAGTTCCTCCCTGTAGTTTCGCTGACAACAGACTAGAGAGGCAGCCAGTGATCTGAACTATTGAGACGACCGCGCGCGGGCGACTGGCCTCCACCTCCCTCGCGGATGCGGGGGCACTTTGTCTTAATCCCGGGGATTGAGGGAGGCAACGAGCCCGGCCGAGTGGTATGCGGCCGCCTGCGTACCGCGGCCACGCCTCTCACCCGGGAGCACCGCGCCTAGGCGGGGGTCGCTTCTCAGGCTTGCCGTCGTGGATGGCGTCGTTCGGACCGATATCCTTTTTTGGGGGTCGTGCGCCGCCAGGTCGGGCCTGCTTGTCGTATTGCTCCTCATTCGATGGGTGCGGATCGGAGCGGGTGGGCGGGCCTTCCCGAGGGCGGTCAATCGGGGAGCTTTCGCCATAATCCCCGACCAGGTGCTGAGGCTGGTTGGCGCCGCCGGCCACCTCATCGGGCCGCTTGTGCCTGCTCATTCTCCGTCCTCCAGCTTGTCCTCAACCTTCTTGCGCGAGTTGCCGACCTCTTTCACGGCGGCCTTCACTTCGTCCTTGGAAACCCCTGTCTTCGCAGCCTCGTAGCGAACCTCGTGCTCTTGTCCTGCGGCAACCCGCTTGCGGTCCTGAGAACGGCCGCGCGTGTTCGTAGCCATAGTTGTTGCTCCATGCTGTGGCGCCGGGTGAACGTGCGATGCGATAGAGGGTTCAAGGTGAACCCGGTGCCCTGCCACGCATGGGGGTGTAGTCACGGCGCCGGGTTCTGCTCGAAGACCGGGTGGATCGAGCAACGATCCTAACCTGCGGCCGATCGGCCGGTTCCGTTCTGATCCGCGACGTTCCGCAACCGATTCGAGGACGCAGCATTGAGTCCGCCATGTCCTACCCGAGTTCGCCATGGCGGCCGTAGCCGCCCCTTGCACCAAGCGCCCGACGCGCACGGACTCGGAATCTACCCTCATCCTCCCCGCCTTTCGTCAGCCCCAAAAGGCGCAGCTACGACGCGATCTGCCGAAGGGTGACGACTGGCTGTTCGAGGTGAAGTACGACGGGTACCGCAGCCAGGCTGCCATCGCCGGCGACCGCGTGCGGCTCTACTCGTCGAGCGGGCTAGACTGGACCGGCAAGCAGTTCGCGTGGTTGGCCCCGCACTTCCGCGCCGTCGGGCACGGGCCGCTGCTGATCGACGGCGAGGTGTGCGCCCTCGATGAGCGCGGCCGACCCGACTTCAGCCGGCTGAAGCTCAGCCTCGATGGCAAGCATCCGTTGGTGTTCTACGCCTTCGACCTACTCGTCGCCGATGGTGAGGATCTCACGCGGCTGCCGCTCGCCGACCGCAAGGCCCGGCTCGAGGCAGTGCTGCAGCGCCTGCCGGCCGGCTCCCCCATCCAGTACAGTTGGCACGCGACGGACGGCGCCGCCTTGTTCCAGGCGATGCACGACAGCGAGCTCGAGGGTCTGGTCGCGAAGCGCGCTGGCTCGGTCTATGTGCCCGGTGACCGGTCGGACAGCTGGCTGAAGATCAAGACCACGCAGCGCCAGGAGTTCGTGGTGATTGGCTGGCGCCCACCTGAGTACGGGCCCGATGATGTCCGCGGCCTGTTCCTCGCTACCTACGAGGATGGCGAACTGGTGTACCGCGGTGGCGTCGGCACCGGCTTCACCGACCGGATGCGCCGGCAGACGCTCCAGGTGCTGCAGCTGATCCGGCGCGACGAGAGGCTCCAGGTGAAAGGCATGCCCCGCCCTGAGGCGCGTGTCTGCCACTGGGTCGAGCCGCGGCTGCTGGCGGAGGTGGAGTTCACCGAGATTACGCCGGACGGCGTGGTGCGCCATCCCTCGTTCAAGGGCCTGCGCGAAGACAAGGCCCCGGCCGATGTGCACCTCGAGGAGGCGATCTGAATGCGCCGTCCTACAATCCCGGCGAAGCCTGCCGCGCCAAGCATCCGCCAGCACATCGGCCCAGCAGTGCAGCGAAGCCGGAAAGTCACCCGCAAGCTGCGGCCCGATGAGCAGCCGGCCAGCCGTGCGGAGCTCGTCGAGGACATCGGCCGAAAGCTTCCGCTGTCGCCCACCCTGCTGAACCTGATGCGCGAGCGGGCGAAGGATCAGGACGAATGAAGCGCGGCCTCTTAAGCCCGCGCACGTTCCATCATATTTAAGAAGGGGGGTCGGGCATGGCCGCCCAACCCAACGATAGGGTCAGTCGCCGTGCGCCAGCGTCGACACTTCGTTGCCGCGGTTCTTGTATCCCTTGTTTTCATGTCAGGATTGATATGTTGCGGACGCTGATCACGTCGCCAGTGGACCCGGCCGGATATCCGGCAGCCTTGTAGGCAGGGGTCGCCTGGGCAACCCAGTTTGCACCTTCGGGCAGCAGGTTCAGGTACTGGTCGATGGCCGAATCCATCATCAGCGCGTTCCCACGGCTCGGTCTTCATCAGTTGGTTGTCGAGCGGCAGGTGCATCCGGGGCGCCCCCTGGCCGTAATAGGAGACCATACATGCAACAGGTGCGATGACCTCGCCTACGAACAGCCGCTCCGGAACTGGTCCAATAACTTGCGGAACCGCGCTACGAGCTCTTTGCCCTCCGGACGGTCGGAGGTGAAGAGATAATCCATCCAGCCAGGCGGACCTGAGGCGATCGCAGGTTTTTCCGGCTCGTCGCGCAAATGCTGGTCTTCGAACAGGTTCATCGCGGTATCGAGCCTGAGCCCGTCAGCCACGCCGCATTCAGAAGCGGATGACATCGTCCATGGCGGCGGCGACCGCCGGGTTGCGGAAGTTGAGGTCGGGTTGCTCAGAATGCGATAGTAGTACTGACCGGTCCCCTGGCCCCAGGTCCAGGCGGGCTGGTCGACGTTATCGACCAGTTGTTGGCCGGCGACCCGTCCGCTTTGGGGTCCGCCCAGATGTACCAGTCGGGTTTCGGACTATCTCGCGAGGAGCGCGATTGGAGGCACTAGGGGTGCTGGTCAGACGTGTGATTGGGCACGAAGTCGATGATTAGCTTCGTCCCGCGGCCATGCACTTCTGACAGTAAGGCGTCGAACTCTCGCTCGCCCCGAACAAGGTATCCACAGCGCAGAAATCGGCGATGTCATACCCCGCATCTAGCATCGGCGAGCGGTAGACGGGACCGATCCATATACAGTCCACACCAAGCCATTGCAGATAGTCCAGCCGCGCCCGGATGCCTGTGAGATCGCCTACTCCATCGCCGTTGCCGTCGGCGAATGCGGGTACGAAAATGGAGTAGACGACGCAGGAGTGCCACTAGGGCGCCATGGTTTCAGCTGAACCCGGGTTCGGCTTTGGCGAGGCGGAAGACGACGCTCCACGGCGCCAGCGTGCTGCCGGTGGCGAAACCTTCCGGCCAGAGATGGTCCTCGGTCCAGAGCTCGATGCCTTCGACCGGCTCGGGTGACAGGTTGGCGATCAGGGTCAGGGTCGAGCCGTCGCCGAGCCGCCACTGCACCTCGATGGTCCGGTGGGGCCAGCATGCGCCAGCGGCCCGAATTGGCGCCGATGTCGTAGAGGCGGGGGATGATCTCATCCTTCCGGAGCTGGATCAGCCGCCGATAGAAGCCGAGAAACTCCGCGTGCTCCGCCTCGTCGCGCTCACCCCAGTTCAGCTTGCACAGTTCGAACGTGCTCTCGGCCATGGGGTCCGGCACGTCCGTTGGCGAGATGTCGAGCGGAAAGTCCTTGAACTCCTCGTTGCGGGCCTCGCGGATCGCCTCGGCCAGGTCCTCGCCAACGTCGGAGAAGAAGGTGACGGGCGAACTCGCAGCCCATTCCTCGCCCATGAACAACAGCGGGATCTGCGGGCTCAGCAGCACGATGGCCGTTACGGCGCGGGCCGCCTCGCGCGGCACGAGGTGCTCGAGGCGCTCACCCAGCGGCCGGTTGCCGGCCTGATCATGGTTCTGCGCATAGGCCACGAACGCAGTGGGCGGCAGGTGGGCGCTTGGCTCGCCCTTCTGGCGCTGCTCGTGTTGGAGGTACTCACCTTGCCAGGCGAAGCCCTCGGCCAAGGCGCGGCCGAGCAGGTCCATCCGGCCAGCAAAGTCGGTATAGTACCAGTGTTCCTCGTCTGTCAGCGCGGTATGCAGGGCGTGGTGGACATCGTCGTTCCACTGCGCGGTGTAGAGCTTCGGACTGCCATCCTCGCGGCGGTCGAGCCAGTTCGCCTGGTTCAGCGAGTTCTCTGCGACCAGATGGATGTGCCGGCCGTCGGTCGCACCGCGCAGCTGCTCGGCCAGGTCCTGCAGCATGTGCTTGGGGCCGGTGTCCATGATCTCGTGCACCGCATCGAAGCGTAGCCCGTCGAAGCGGTATTCGTTGAGCCACTGTCGAGCGTTGGCCAGCACCATCTCGCGGATCATGCGCGAGCCCTCGTCGTCGAAGTTCACCGCCGGACCCCAAGGGGTCTCGTGCTTGTCGGTCATCACCGGTGCGTAGATGCCGAGATAGTTTCCCTTCAGTCCGAAATGATTGTAGACGACGTCGAGGAACACAGAGAGCCCGCGCTGGTGCGCAGCGTCGACGAAGGCCTTGAGGTCGTCAGGCCGGCCGTACTCGGCATGCGGCGCGAAAAGCATGGCGCCGTCGTAGCCCCAGTTCCAGCGCCCCCGGAACTCGGCGATCGGCATCAGCTCAACTGCGGTGATGCCCAGATCCACCAGATGATCCAACTGCTAGATTGCCGCGCGATAGGTGCCCTGCTTGGTGAACGTGCCGACGTGCAGCTCGTAAAGGATTGTCTCCTCCCAGGGCCGACCGCGCCAGCCGCTGTCGCCCCAGTGGTAGGCACGAGGGTCGATCACTTCGCTTGGGCCATCGATACCCTCGGGCTGGTAGCGGGAGGCGGGGTCCGGCACCTCGGTGCCGTCATCGAGGACGAAGCGGTAGCGGGTGCCCGCCTGTGCCCCCTCCGCTTCGACCTCGTACCAGCCGCGGCCGACAGGCAGCATCGGCAGAACACGCTGCGGTTCGCTTCGTCGCGCCAGACCACGACCTGGTATTGCTTCGGCTGGATATGTATCACTGACGCTCCCCATTCGCCCCTCATATCCCACGGCGCGGCTTTCGGGGAAGATGACCAACATTGTCGAAGTCGGGGGAGGTAGACAGGTGAACCCGGCGTCATGCCGTGGCATCGGGAACGGTAACGCCGGGTCCAAGCCCGCTTTGCCGGGAGCGACGTGCGGGCTTTTTCGGGGGGAGGTGCCGCTATAACGAAGCGACGGTCACTTCCCCACCTCGTGCAGTATCAGGCGCGGTCGTCCACATATACGATGAAGGATCCGTCCTTCTCCTCCGTCACGGCGATCACCTTGTCGACCGGGCAGGTTGTCGGATCAAGCTTCGCCTTGAAGTCGGCGTGGGCGTTGATCTTGGTCTTCAGGTCGGTGACCGCAGTGGCGTTCTTGCTCAGAGCGTTATCGAGCGCGCTCTTGTTCGCCGATGCCTCGGAGAGCGAGGACAGCTTCACGCACGTCACCGTGGATGCCGTCTTGAAGGTGGAAAGATCGGCCATCTTGCCGGCGTTCAAGGTGGATATCAGCGTACCATAGTTGCCGGCGCTGCCGGTGTTGGCAGCGGCTGTCGTCGAGGTGGCTGGCTTGGTGGTTTCCGCCGGCGTGCTCGGCTTGGGAGTTCCGGACTGCTGAGCAATCACTGCGGGCGAGCTGGAGGCCAGGAGCGCGACAGCAACAAGCGTAGCTATGGATTTCATCAGATGATCTCCTCCATTGGCAGACCCTTGCGCTCAAACTTATCGAGCGAGTTGGGGTTCCAGGAAGATAGAAGTCCAAGGTCGACGACGATAAGGCGAGGCGGTGATCTCACTCTTCGAGGGTTCGACGGATGCGGAGCTGCTGCCCGCCGTGAGTTCCTCAGGAGTCTGCGAACTCAGCGCCGGCTTCGATAGATAGCTGGTCTTGGCCAGCAATTGACCGCCACGCTTCAGGCGCGAGCTTGAAGGTCGCACGCAGTCCCCGTGGATCGAACCTGAGCGACGCGCCGTTGCCCAGTCCTCGAGTCAGAACCCGAGTACCAAAGCCGGTGTGGGCGGGCTCGACTACCGGCGGCCCTCCGGTTTCCACCCACAGCACGTGCAGTCCTTCGTCCTGAATGTGCCAGGTCAGTGAGACCTCGCCGTCGGGCACAGAAAGAGAGCCATGCTTGACTGCATTGGTGCAAAGCTCATGCAGGCCAAGGGCAAGCGCCGTAGCGGCTTCCGAAGAAAGCGCAACCTGAGGACCGCCGACAAAGATGGAATTCTCATCAGTAAGGTAAGGTTCTATCGCCTGCTCCACCAGCTGTCGCATCAGGGTAGACTTTCCCTCGCCTCCCAGCACGTTCTGGGTGACGCGGGCCAACGCGTTCAGCCTGGCGATGAAGGCTTGGGAGGCTTCATTCTCGTGCTTGCGGAAGCTCTGCGATGCGAGGCTCTGAACGACCGTGAGGAGGTTCTTCACCCGGTGTTGCATCTCGCCTGCAACCAACTCGGCGCGTTCCTCAGCAGCCTTCTGGGCGGTAATGTCGATCAGGACACCTATTACCCGATGCTCGATCTTCTCCGTCGGGGGCGCCAGCCGAGCTCGTAGCAACAACCACCGGTTGCTGCCGTCCGCCCAAACGATGCGCAACGAGGTCTGTATCTGGGATTCGCCCCGCTCCTGCGCGGCAGCTCCCTCTTCCTGCAGTCGCCTAACTTCACCATCGGCATAAAGGGCCTGAAACTCCTCGATGCTCGGTTCGGCGTCGGGAGCGAAGCCAAACAAGGCATTGAGTTCCGGCGAAGGGGTCACGACCTGACGATCCAGGTCAATCTCCCAGACCGCTGCCCGCCCCGCCTCGACGGCCAATCGTAAGCGCGCTTCACTCTCGACCAGGGCTTGCTCGGCATCGTGTTGGGCCGTGATGTCCTGCAGGGTGCCGATGTAGCGAACGGCCTGTTCGTTTCCGTCCTGAGTCTCGAACACCGCCTCGCCATGTGCCAGAACCCAGCGGCACTCTTTGGTGTCGGCCCTGATCACCCGATATCTATATGGTTCGGCCGATTTGACCTGAGGATCAACGGCCCGGGCGGCCTGAGCCGATGTCCATGGGAAGTCGTCGGGGTGCGTCACCTGGCGCACGTCTTCCAAAGAAATCTGCTGGTCGGGGCCAAACCCGCAGATCTCCTTCGCACGATCCGAATAGTGAAAGCGATTAGTGGTGAGGTCCCAATCCCAGACCCCCAACGATGCGGCATGAGCGGCGATTTCAAACCGGCGGTCAGTGCCGTCGTTCACGAGCTTTCCTTCAATGTATGGTTGGCGTATGCGGCGAGGTCAGACGGGAATAATCCCGATGACAACGTGGCACATCTAGCGGCAACCGACGCCAGCTGACCAGCAAAGCGCGCACGACCTTGCGGGTCGCTAACAAATGATAGCCCCGGCGATATTTTCACCCCGGTCGAATCCAGCGGCCTGTCTCCCTGATCGTACGACCCTTCGGCCGTACCCAAAACCAAAAATGACATTCAAGGTTACAATGATCGACCGTCCCGTGGCGCGGGATCTGCCAAAGGCGGCCGTCTACCTTTGCGGACCGGTTACGCTTCGCGAGTTGTCGGCGATGCCGTGGAGGTTTGCCCTGCCGTGAGTAGTGCTCAACTTTGGCCGCCCGTGGCTGCTTAAAACAGACACCGCACAAGTTGGTTGGCCACCCTACCATCGGGCGACGAGCTAACGCCCAGCCTTGATCCCACGATCCGTAAGATGCAACACGCGTCTCGTGGCGAACTAGCAGCCCGTAGGCGCTGCGGGCTCCGTCAGGCCCGCTGGCATGACCCGGCCTCTATGGAACGGCTGCACGAGCTCCGATCCGAGGCCCAGGAGCTCGGCGAGCACGTGGTGCTCATCCCGGAAACCTTCGTGCAGCGATCTTGAGGATGACCCCGTGCTCGACCACTGCGTCCATGTCGGCCGTCCAGTGTACCCGCTCCGGGGCGACGTCGTTGGACATCCGCGGCTCGGTACACGTCCGGACATCGTGACTTCCGAGCTGTATCGGCTGGATCCGGTAGGCGGGTACGCCCCACCACGACGTTGGCCTTGACGCCGAACAGGCTGATCAGCCTGCCGGACAAAACGACCATGATGACGATGCTCGTCAGGGTCATCCATCGGACTTGAAGTCCGATGGATGCCTCCGGACATTTGCCTCAAGGGTCTAGAAATCTGTTATCAGATGAGGGAGTAACGGGGGTGTTGGAGGGGTGCTGTTCTCCCCTTTTGGTAGCCGTGCTTTCCCAAGCGGGGTATCGCTCATCCAAATCTAGTCGAAACCCGTCGACTCCGGTCGGCACTTCACCTGCCGGGAGTTATCCCTAACGACGCCCATGTCGCTGTCGTCGAAACCTGCTGGGTTTCCAGGGCAGGTCGTAGTTGACCATGAGGTGAGCGCCCCGCTGCAGATTCACACCTTTTACCGGCGTCATCGTTGGCGATCATCACTCGGACCACCGGGTCCGAGTTGAACGCCGCAATCACCGCACGTCTCGCCTCGCGTGGGATACCATCGCCTCAAGCTCGCGCAGGATCGTGAGCTCCGCCTCGGTGATGTCTTCGGGATCATCGAAGTCGTAAGTCCGGGTCGCCGCGAGCGAGGAGTGGCCCTGCAGTCTCTCTTCTGTCAGCCTCTCCTTAAGCCTCCTACGACGACGCTCCAGTGACCGGTAAATGGCGGCTGGTGAGGAGGCGAGGCGGCTTTGCAGGATTTGAAGAACCGACGCTGGATCGACGCTCGCCATCATCACCGCGGTCGACCTTGTTCATCTGTTCGCGCAAATAGTCGGTGACCTGTGCCTCGGCCGCGCTCAACTGGTAGCTTGCCGTGTAGGCGCGCCATTCAGGAAGGGGGTGCCATCGAAGCGAAACAGCTCCTTCTTGGTCACCTTGCGGGTTCACCCAGCGAGAGCGGCACCGAACATCGTTCACCCCTATCGAACGGAGGCTGACCATCTGCGGATCCTCGGGTGAACAGCAATTCCAATCCGGGATAGGCGTGCTGCGGTCAACGTGCCTGAAAAAGGGGCCCTTATAGCTCGTCGGCGGTCGGAGGTGGACGATGGCAGGAGCCAAATGCACTAGGTGCGGGGCTCCCGTAGAGTCCCGCTTAACCTTGGTGGGGATGGCACTTGTGCCCGGCAATGTACCCGGCTATGATCCAGATTGTTGAAGCTTTCCAGCAACCTGCTGATGCAGCTTCGGAAAATGTACTCTGGCGGTGAGTCCCATCCTCTCCGCCACCCCCTGAAAGCACCCGCGACCGGCTTCCGCCACTTCCCAGTGGGCGAAGGGTCCCTGCCCGAGATCCGTTGTCCATGACCAGCCCTGCCGTAGCCGCCGAAAAGCTCGACCGGTTGCTCGGCAAGATGCACCGGCTGCGCCATGGCGGCGCCATGTTGATGTCGGTGGCGGTGCCCGCCGCGGGCTTCCACTGGTCCGGGTTGCCGACCGGCCTCACCGGCGCGCCGCTCTATCGCATCGCCAGCGGCAGCAAGCTGTTCACCGCCGCCCTGGTGTTCATGCTCGTCGACAAGGGCGTCGTCACCCTTGACGCTCCAATCCACACCATCGTGCCCGACGATCTCTCCGGCATCCACACCTTCAGGGGTGTCGACTACTCGAAACAGATCACCGTCCGGCACCTGCTTGCCAACACGTCCGGCCTCGTCGACTACGGCGAGGAGGCGCCCGAGGGCGAAACGCCCCCGATGGCGCGTCTCATGCAAGGCGAGGACTTCACCTTCACCTTCGACGATGTGCTGGGCGCGCTTCGCGGCCCGCTGGCGCCGCATTTCGTGCCGGGAGCGCCCGGCCGCGCGCACTATTCCGACAGCAACTTCCAGCTGCTCGAACGTGTCCTCGAGCACCTCACGGGAACACCGTTCCCTGAGCTTGTTGCGCGCGCCATAGCGGAGCCGCTCGGCCTTCGCGACACCTTCGTGTTCACGAAGTCGGACATCGCCCGCTACGACCAGATCACCCCAGCCTATGTCGGCGACCGCCGCCTGCGGCTACCCAACGCCATGGCCTGCTTCGGCGCGCAGGGCGGCGTCATCAGCACGCTCGCCGATAGCCAGTCGTTCCTGCAGGCGTTCATGCAGGGCCGGCTCTTCGACCCCCGCCACATCACGCCGGGACAGGAGTGGAACCGCATTTTCTTCCCCTTCCGCTATGGGCTGGGCATGATGCGCGTCTCGGCCAATCCGCTGCTCGGCGTGGCCGGTGGCAAGCCGCATCTCATCGGGCATTCCGGTTCGTCCGGCGTGATCATGTTCCATGACCCACAGAGCGGCGCCTACATCTGCGGCACCAGCAACCACATGCGGCCGCAGGGCCTGCCCTACCGGTTCCTCATTCCCGCACTGACGGCCGTGCGTGGACTGGGACGCTGAGGCCTCGATCGACGACTCAGGCGTGGAATCCATGGCGGTGCCGCCGCCATGGAAACCGAGCCCAGCCAGTATCGCGGTACGTCGCTGAAGCAGAATCACCTGCCGACATCCGCCACCCGGACTACGACGCTGCCGCGCTTGTGGCCGGTGTCGACGTGGCGGTGCGCGGCGACGATCTCGGCGAGCGGGTAGGTGCGGTCGATGACGGGCTCGAGGCCGCCCTCGCGATGGAGCCGGAGCGCGAATTCGACGTCCGCAGCGGTGGGGGTGAAGTTGATGGGGACCACCTTCTTGCCCGAGCGGCGGCTGTAGCCCTTTGCCCCGAGCAGCGCCTTGAGGTCGACGACGACCTGGAGGAGGGCACCCCCGGGCTTGAGAACGCGGTCGACGCGCTCGAACGGCGCGTTGCCGACGCATTCGATGATGACGTCGTAGCTCTCGTCGCCCGCCGCGAAGTCGTCCGCGCGATAGTCGATGACACGATCCGCACCAAGGCGGCGGACCAGCTCGGCATTGCCTGCGCTGGTCACCGCGGTGACGCGGGCGCCAAAGTGCCTCGCCACCTGCACGGCCGCGCTGCCGACGGCTCCGGCAGCGCCATTGACCAGCACCTCGTCGCCGGGACGGATCGGGCACTGCCGGATGCATTCGCTGACCGTGTGCCCGCCGAAAACCAGCGCCACCGCATCCGCGTGGCCGAGATCCTCCGGCTTGATGGCCATCGCCGCTGCCTCGGGGACCACGACATATTCGGCGTGGCAACCGAAGGCGCCGCCGGTCAGGCCGACGACCTCGTCGCCGGGGGTGAAGCGCGTCACCGCGGCGCCCACCGCCACGACGGTTCCGGCAAAATCCATGCCGAGGACGCGCCGGCGCGGACGGAACAGCCCGACCACCGGCAGGGCGAGCAGGCCGAGGCCCTTCGGCAGGTCGCGGGCCCGCAGCCGCCGGTCGGCGGCGCTCACCGTCGAGGCCGCCACGCGGATCAGCACGTCCTTCGGTCCCGGCTGCGGGGTGGCAATCTCGGTCACGCGCAGGACGTCGGGGCCGCCGAACCGGTCGAAGACCGCGGCCCGCATGGTCGGCGCCGCCGCCTTCGCAGTGTCGGGCATGGAAATGGACATGGTCATCTTGGTCTCTTTCTCGAATGGGTGAAGTGCGTTGGCGAGGCCGGGAAGCGCCTGGGCGCTTTCCCGGCCTCGTGGCCGGCTACCGGGCGGCGGCGGTGCGCTCCAGCGCCGTCACGGCGGAGGGGGTGAAGCCACGGACCAGCAGCCAGATGCCGAGCAGCAGTTCCCACAGGAACTCAGGAGCGACCGCGAGGCCCTGAATGGTCGAGCCCATCTCGACGGCGCCGAACATCATGGCAGTGCTGGAGGCGAGCAGCGCCGGACCGCCGATCAGGCCGAGGATCGAGAGGAAGCGGGGCACGAGGCGGGTCTTCCACATCATGTAGCCGAGGATCAGGCCGTTGCCGACGCCGACCACGACGCCCGGCCCCAGCCGGAAGGTCCACTCGTGCAGCGCCACCAGCGCCTGCCCGATCGCCGTCAGCGCTGCCGGATCGGCATCGCCTGCCTGCATCCGCAGCGTGCCGAGCGCCAGCATCGCCACGATGCCCATGGCGATGAACATGCTCTCGGTGAGCCGCGCGGTGATAAAGGCGAGGCTCAGCACCGGGAAGCGCCGCTTGAGCACCGGATACACGGTCAGCGCCGTGGCGATGTTTCCGAGGATCAGCAGGAGCTCGAGGATCGCGCCCCAGGTGAGCCCCAGGTCGGGCGTGCCGCCCAGCACGAAAGCCGGGTCGCTCAGCGCCGGGACGTAGAAGGTGAGGACCGGCGGGATGGAGGTGGCATAGGTGATGAGGAAGAACAGGCCCGTAAGCCGCGCCAGCAGCTGGGTGTCCTTCTGGTCGGCGCGGCTCGGGGCCGCGGTGGCGGGGCTGTCGACAGTTGCGTAGGTCGAGGCGATCGTGCTCATTTCGGGTTCCTCTCGGGAACTGGGGTTGGGTTCGGAGCGTCGTCGGAAGCGTCGTCGACACGGTTGACCGAGACCAGCGTGAGGCCCAGATCGCGGACCCGGTGGAGCAGGCCGTGCAGCGCGGCCTGATCCACGGTGGCGCGCAGCACCGTGGTGCCGTCGCCGTCGTGGGTGAGGCTCGGGACCGCCAGGCGGGCGGCCCAGCGCGGGTCGAGATGGCCGCGCAGGCGGATCTCGTAGCTGCCGCTTTCGGGCCGGTGTTCGCTGGGGGAGTTGCTCATCTTGTCTCTCTTCGTGCCGCCGGCGGCGTGGTTTGTCGCCGGCAGGTGCACTTGTGGGAGCAGACTTGGTGAGCGCGCCTCACCAAGCTTGGTGAGGCGATGCATTTTTCTTTTGGTGAGGAGATTGCGGGCGCCGCAGGTCGCGGCGTCAGGCCTTCCGGCGGGTCAGCAGCCGGAGTTCCTCGGCGCGGCTCACGGCGGCACGGCGGCTGTTGACGCCCAGCTTTTCGTAGATGTTCCTCGTGTGCGTCCGCATGGTGTTCTCGGAGATGGCGAGCTCGCGCGCAATCTCCGGTCCACCCAGGTCGCTGCCGAGCAGGCGGAGCACATCCAGCTCACGCTCGCTCAGCGCTTCGATGAGGTCGGGGTGCGTTGCCGGCTGCGCCTGGGTCGGGCCGAAGGCGGCGAGCAGCCGGTTCGCGTAGTCCGCGCCGACCTGGCGCTTCGCGGCGAGCTTGAGCAGCGACTCCATCGGCGGACCTTCGTTGATGAAGACCCGCACGTGGCCCTCGGGCGCCGCCAGCGACAGCGCGCGCCCGAGGTGGCCTAGGGCCGCGTCGATGCCGTCCTGCCGGCTGGCGAGGGCGAGGAGGACGGAGAGCTCGATGACGCTGCCGTGGCGCCCGCCACGCTCCGCGGCCTCGAGCAGGCGGCGGAGAAACGGCAAGGCTTCCGAGCCCGCCCTGGGTCCGCCCTCGAGGTCTCGTGCGAGCAACAGGCGCGCCAGGGTGATGTGCTCGTATTCACGCGGGTAGGTGAGCGGGTCGTCGGCGCCGAGCCCGGCGTCCCGCTGCCAGCGGGCGGCCTCGTCCAGCCGTCGCTGCGCGATCAGGAGGCGGGCGCGCGTCGCCGCGACCGGCCGGACGTTGGGGAAGAAGTCCGCGGCATAGAGGCGGATGGCTTCGTCGATGCTGCCGCGGGCCCCGTCGGCATCGCCCTCGTCCTGCCTGAGCAGCGCGTCGGCGACGCGCCAGCGGTAGGGGTTCTGCGGCAGCCCGGCGCCCTCGCCGAGCTCCGCAGCCGTCAGCAGTTGCCGGCGTGCGGCGGCAAGCTCGTTGCGTTCGCGCAGCACGGTTGCAAGGCCCGTGTGCATGTCGGCCGTGCCGCGCAGGACCGGGCCGGGCTCCGCTGCCGACGCCTGCAGCGCCCGCTCGAAGACGTGGGCGGCCTCGCGCAGCTGCCCGAGCGCCACGTTGATATCACCGAGCGCGATCGACACCCCGAGCGTGTCGGCAAGGTGGCCGGCCCGCACGAGACCGTCGTGCCCTTCGGTCCACCGCGCGCGGGCTTGCTCGAGCTTGCCCTCCGACCAGTAGGCGATGCCGAGCAGCGACGCCGCCGCCGCGCGGGACAGGTGGTCGTCCGCCGGCGCCAACTCCCGCACGCGTTCGGCGTGGCGGACGCTCGCCTGCCGGTCGCCCCGCCCCTGGCCGAGGGCGGCACGATAGAGCTCGACGAGGCCGGGCACGCGCGGCAACTGGGAGGGATCGGCGACGGCAATGCCCTCTGCCGCCACATCGCCGCCCGCCAGCGCCGCGAGGCCGCGCTCGACCTCACGCAGCCGGTCCTCGAGGCCCTCGAATTCGCCGACCGAGGCGAGCACGCCGACCAGGGCGATGCCCAGCACCGGCCGGGTCCGCACGACGGCTTCGGGCAGGATGCGCATCCAGGCTCGGAGGGTGAGTTCCTGCCGCATCCTCTGCATCGCGAACACGGCCAGCTCGATCAGCTCCGCAGCGCGCTCGAAGTGCTCCCCGGCGAGGGCATGGCGGATCGCCTCGCTCCGCTCGCCGTGCGCCTCGTACCAGTCGCTGGCGCGCCGACGCAGTTCGCGCTGCCGGTCGCGCCCGGCGGCATCGAGCTGCGTCTCGAGCACGTCGGCGAACAGGTGATGGTACCTGTACCACTCGCGCCGGTCGTCGAGCGGGACGAGGAACAGGTTCGCGCGATGCAGCGCCTCGAGCGTCTGCCCGGTCCCGCTTCGGCCCGTGACCGCGTCGCAGAGCGAGCCGCTCAGCCGGTCGAGGAAGCACGTCTCGAGCAGGAACTCCCGGACGTCGTCCGGCTGGCGCTGCAGCACCTCCTCGACCAGGTAGTCGAAGACGTAGCGGTCGTTGCCGGCAAAGCCGGCGATGAAGGACGCAACGTCGTCGCGTCCCTCGATCGACAGGGCGGCAAGCTGCAGCGCGGCGATCCATCCCTCCGTACGGTCCCCCAGTGCGGCGACATCGGCCGCCGGCAGCCCCAGGCCCATCGCGCCGTTCAGGTAGGCCGCGATCTCGTCGAGTGTGAACCGCAGGTCGGCCGCACGCACCTCCACCAGTTCCCCCTGGGCCCGCAGACGCGCCAGCGGCAATGGCGGGTCGGCCCGGGTGGTGATGACGACATGGACGTTGGGCGGCAGGTGCTCGAGCAGGAACCGCACGCCCGCATGCACCGCCGGCTGGTCGATGAGGTGGTAGTCGTCAAGCACCAGCGCGAAGCTCTGCGGCCGCGGGGCCAGCGCGTTGACGATCGCGCTCGGGACCAGATCGTCCGGTTGCCCCTGCGGGATCTCGAGCGGCGGCGCCGCGATCCGGACCATCGCCGCCTGCAGCGCCGCGACCAGATGGGCCCAGAACGTCGCCGGCTGGTTGTCCGTCAGGTCCAGCGAGAGCCAGGCCACCGCGCCTGCCGGGCGGGACTGCAGCCACGCCACGACGGCCGTCGTCTTGCCGAACCCCGCCGGCGCCGAGACGAGGGTCAGCTTCGCGGCACCGCCCCGCTGCAGGCGATCGTTCAGCCGCTCGCGGTCGACGACGCCGGCGCGTAGCTTCGGAACGAACAGTTTTGTGGCGATCAGCGAGCCCGGCATGATGCCTCACGAGAGCAGGAGTTCGGCCGCGTGAGGCGCGCCATGTAGAGGCTCGACACTAACGGGTAGCCGTGGAGGTTCGGCCACGCCACCAGCGGCCTTTGTTCAGCGCTGATTTCGTGGCTGACAAGCCACTCGCCTTCCGGACGGATTCCGCGTATCCCTCATTTTAAACGTTTGCATCGCGTTGACGGGCGGTTCGGAGGAAGGCGTGGGTGAGACGGGGTTGATGTTGAGCGCGGTGCGGCAGCTCGCGTTCGAGGATTTGCCGATCGATCCGCTGGCGCCCGGCGAGGTGCGGATCCGTACCCTGTTCTCGGGCATCAGCGCCGGCACGGAACTCAGCCAGTACCGGGGCACCTCCCCTTTCATGCACCGGCAGTGGGACCCGACGAACCGGGTCTTCCGCGACGCCGAGACGCCGAGCTGGACTTTCCCCGTCCGCAATCTCGGCTACGAGGAGACGGGCGAGATCGTCGAGGTGGGATCGGCGGTGACGGCGGTGCGGATCGGCGACCGGGTGTTCGGCACCTGGGGACACCGTTCGATGCACGTGATGGCGGAGGCCGATGCGGCGGCGCGGCTGGTCCCGGCCGGGGCCGACCCACGCATCGGCATCTTCAGCCATATCGGCGCCGTGGCGCTGAACGGCGTGCACGATGCCCGCATCCGGATGGGCGACCTCGTGGTGGTGTTCGGCCTCGGCGTGCCCGGCCAGATCGTGCTGCAGGCGGCGCGGGCGTCGGGCGCGACGGTGGTCGGCGTCGACCCGGTGGCGAGCCGGCGGGCGATGGCCGAGCAGCTGGGCGCCGACCGGACGCTCGATCCAACCGCAGCGCCGGTTTCGGACGTGATCAAGGCCGAGACGGGCGGACGCGGCGCCGATATCTGCATCGAGGTGTCGGGCGCGCCCGCGGCGCTGGCCGAAGCGATGCGGGCGGTGGCCTATGCGAGCCGCGTCGTCGCCATGGGGTTCTTCCAGGGCGAGGCGCGCGGGCTGCATCTCGGCGACGAGTTCCACCACAACCGGATCGAGCTGATCTCGAGCCAGATTTCGGGGGTGGCGCCGGAGGCGAGCCATCGCTGGAGCAAGCTCAGGCTGTGGCAGACGGCGGTGCGGCTGCAGCACGAGGGCCGACTGAACCTGTTGCCGCTGATCACCGACACGGTGCCGTTTGCCGAAGCGCCGGCGCTGTTCGCGCGCCTCGACAAGGGCGATCCGGCGATCCTGCAGTCCGTGCTCCGCTTCGGAGACGCAGCATGAGGGTCGGGTTGCTGGGGGCGGGCGGCATCGGCGCCCGCCATGCGGCCGCGGTCGCACAGGTCGACGGGCTAGAACTGGTCGCCGCCTGCGGGCGGGACGAGACGCGGACCGCCGAGTTCGCGGCGCGCTTCGGCGCCGCCGCCTTCACCGATTTCACCCGCATGCTGGGCGAGGCGGAGCTCGAGCTGCTGATCGTGGCGCTGCCGCCCTTCGCGCATGCCGGCGAGGTCGAGGCGGCCGCGGCGGCGGGGGTGAACCTCCTGGTCGAAAAGCCCATCGCGCTCGACCTGGGACGCGCCGAGGCGATGGTGGCGGCGAGCGCCGGCGTCGTCGCGGCATGCGGGTTCATGTACCGGTTCGGCGATGCGACGAGCCGCTGGGACACTCTGCGCGAGGCCGGCGAGACCGGGCAGATCGCGCATTTCTCGGGCTCGTTCCACAGCAACGCTTTGCATGCGCCCTGGTGGCGCGAGCGCGAGAAATCGGGCGGGCAGATGGTGGAGCAGCTGATCCACATCATCGACCTGGCGCGGGTCAATCTCGGTAGCCCGCAGACCGTCTATGCGAGGGCGGCGAACCTCTTCCACCGCGAGGTCGAGCGCTACACCGGCGAGGATGTGAGCGCCATGATCCTCGGCTATGACGATGGTCGGGTGGGCGTGCTGCATGCCTCGAACGCCGCGATCCCCGGGCGCTGGATGAAGGGCTGGCAGGTGGTCGGCGAGCGAATGACCGGCCTCTTCGCCGACTGGAACAATGCCGAGCTGGTGCGCACCACCGGCGAGGTGACGAGCGAAAAGATCACCGGCACGACGGACCCGTTCGTCGCGCAACTGGCCGACCTCGCCGCAGCAATCCGCGAGGGCCGGCCGCCGCGCGTGCCGCTGAGCGACGGCCTCGACACGCTGCGGATCGCACTGGCAGCCCGCCGTTCCGCCGACGAGAATCGTGAGGTGATGCTGTGATCGAGCTGCACGAGTTCCTGCCGCTGCTCGACGGCGTGGTGCCGGAGCACCTGGTGGAAAGCGACGGGAGCTGGCGGCTGGTCGACGGGAGCCGGATGCGGCTCGCGCGGAACGGCGAGCGCTGGCGGGTGGTGCTCGACGGGTTCGCCGGCGAGCGGCGGATCGCGTCGCTGGGGCTGCGGCTCACGGCCGGGAACGTCCGGCAGTACCTGCGCAACGGCTACATGAGCTGGGACGGGAGCTTCTTCGTCGAGCCGGGGGCGGCGGGCGAGGTGGCGAAAGCCGATCCGAAGCTGACCGAGGGCTATGCGATGACGGCGCTGCTGCCGCATGGCGGCCCCGGCGCGACCGTGATCGGGTTCGTCCGGCATGACCGCTACCAGTCGCGGTTCCGCTTCGATATCGCCGGGCCGCTGACCATCGATATCGAGACGCTGATCGATCGTGTGCCGCATGCCGGTGAGGTCGTGGGCGAGGAACTGGTGGTGTTCAGCGACGACGACGTCGAGGCGGCACTCAGGCGCTGGGCGACGCTGGTCGCCGAGGCCTCGCCGCGGCCGCCACGGCTGCCGAAGCGGCGGCTCAGCGGCTGGTGCTCCTGGTACAACCTCTACGCGTCGCTGAGCGAACCGGAGCTGCTCGAGCATCTCGACGCCGCGGCGCGGTTCCGGGACGAAAAGCAGGCGCCGTTCGACATCTTCCTCATCGACGACGGCTTCACGCCCGAGATGGGGGACTGGCTGGAGTTCAAGCCGCAGTTTCCGAACGGCATCAAGCCGGTACTGGATGCAGCGCGCGACAAGGGGTTCACGCCCGGCCTGTGGATCGCGCCGTTCATGGTCGGCAACCGCTCGAACCTCTACAAGGCGCATCCCGACTGGGTGGTGAAGAGCCGGATGACCGGAAAGCCGCTGGCGCCGATGACCTTCTACGGCGAGTTCCGCTGGCACAAGCGGAGCGAGGAATACTACGTCCTCGACATCACCCATCCCGAGGCCGAGGCCTATATCCGACAGGTGTTCCGCACCTGGGCCAGGGAGTTCGGCTGCGGCTACTTCAAAACCGACTTCATGCATCTCGGCTCGACCTACGGACCGGACGAGGCGGTGTGGCACGCGGACGGGCTGAGCCGCATCGAAATCTGGATGCGGATGGCGCGGCTGATCCGCGAGGAGATCGGCGAGGCGCAGTGGCTGCTGTGCGGCTCGCCGGTGTGGGCGCCGGTGGGACTTGTCGACGCCATGCGCATCGGCCGCGACATCGGCGTGAGCTGGAAGGGGCACTACTCGGCGGAATCGCTGCTGCGCGACCAGACGGCACGCAACTTCGCCAGCGGCATCCTGTGGCAGGCGGACCCCGATTGCATCCTGCTGCGCGACCGCTTCCACGAACTGAGCGACGACCAGGTGCAGTCGCTGGCGACGTTCGCCGGGCTGGCCGGTGGCGTGCTGATGACCTCGGACCAGCTGGACGAGGTGCCGGAAGCGCGGCGGCTGCTGCTGGCCGAACTGGCCGGCGACGGGCAGCCCTACCAGTGCGAGTTTCCGTTGCTCGGACGGACGGCCCTGCGCTACCGGCTCGGCACCGCGCCGAGCGGGCTGCCGATGGCGATCAGCGAGGGCGATCCGCTGCTGGTGCAGCGGGTGCGGCGACCGGACGGATCGGTGCTGCTCAACGTGTTCAACACCGGCGATGCCGCGATCGAACGGGTGGTGACCTGGGAGCTGGCGGGAGGACGTGGCGACGTGGCGGAAGACGGTGAGGTGATCGAGGCAGACGACGACGGGTTCGTGGTCGGGCTGCGACCACACCAGTCGCGGATGTTCGTGGTCAGGCCACGCTGAGGTCGCCGCCCCCTCTCCTCAGCTACGCTAGGGCGCAAGCGCCCAAGCTTCGCTATCCTCTCCCGCAAGGGGCGAGGAGGCGACGTGGCGGGTCGCCCTACCCTGCCGTGCGGCGATCGCGTACCGGCGTTACGCCGGGGGCTGGAGGCAGGAGGTTGCGGGGGTCGGCGAAGGGGAAGACGGGTTCGTAGCGGAAGGCTTCGGCGTAGCCCGTCGGGTCGTTGCACTGCGCGGCACGGAAGCGACCACCGAGCTCGGCCATGTCGATGAAGCGGCCGGTATCCTGGGAGACGTGCCGGCGGATTGCCTCGCGCTTCAGCTCCATGTGGGGCGTGACGTCGATGTAGTGGGTCGGCGTGAAGCCGACGCCCATCATCGTTTCCATCCACAGCACCGGGGCGACGAAGTTGGCGGCGATCCGCACCGCGTCGCTGAGCGCGCGGTGGTCGCCGTGGTAGTCGTTCGGTGCGTGGGTGATGACCAGCGCCGGGCGCTCCGCGGCGATCAGGGCGGCGATGCGGTCGATGACGGCCGCCTCGGCGCGAAGGCCGCCATCGGGAAAGCCGAGCATGGTCGGCTTGAGGCCGAACACGGCGGCTGCCGCATCGGCCTCCGCCTGGCGAATGCGGGCCAGTTCGGCCGCATGCCCCTTGCCGCCCTTCGCGCCATCGGTAGCGGTGACCATCAGCACCTCGTCGCCCTGCGCCTGGAAGGCGGCGATGGTGCCGCCCATGAAGATCTCCAGGTCGTCGGGATGGGCGCCGATGGCCAGGATCTTCATGCCGCTTCCAGGAACTCGATGACCATTGCCGCCGTCCAGGTGAAGCGGCCGCCGCCGCAGGGCTCGCCCGTCAATGGATCATAGTACTCGGCGAAGCCCGACTGGGTGATGAGCTCGAGACTGGATTTGACGATGTGGTCGGCGACTGCCGTTTCGCCCACGGCGCGAAGCCCGTCCTGGATCATGTAGTTCATCACCAGCCATGCCGGGGCGCGCCAGTAGCGCTTGGGCTCGAAGCGCGGGTCGGACGGATCGTGCGAGGGGACGATGTACTTAACCTGCGTCGCCCAGCGCTCGATGGTGCGCGCAATCGCCTGCGCCCTGGCCTTCGGCACCGCGGCGAACACCGGCAGGATGCCGCCGATCGATGCCGACTCGATGAGCTGCCCGGTGACGCGGTCCCGGCAGAGATACTGGCCGTGCCGCTCGCTCCAGAGGCTCTCGAGCGCCGCCAGGGCCTTGGCCGCGCGCTCGCGATTGGCCTGCGCGATCGCCGTCTCCCCAAGCGCCTCGGCGAGATCGGCGAGATCGGTCATCGAGCGGATGAGGATGGCGTTGAAGCCGGGGTCGACGACCTTGAACGGCGAGGCGTCGTGCAGCCTGGAGTTGTCCCAGCCGAGCGAACGGAAGAGCTGCACCAGGTAGAGGTAGCGGTCGTATTGCTCCTTGGTCGGCCGGTGGGCCGGGTCGGCATGCTGGGTATCGCGGCGAACATAGGGCTCGACGCCCTCGGTCGGCACACGCTCGAACGCGTCGTCCCAGTCGATGGAGTTGTCCCGGCCGGACTCCCAGGGATGGAGGATGGCGACGAGGCCTTCGCCGGCCGGATCGCGCATCTCGTAGAACCAGCGGTGCCAGCGGTCGAGCTTGGGCAGGAGGGCGCGGGCGCGCTCGGCGGCCTTCGCCTTGTCGGTGGCCCGGTCATAGAGCCGCTTCACCGCGAAAGCGGCGACCGGCGGCTGGGTGATGCCGGAGGTCGGGGTCGGTCGGTTGGTCTGCCAGACATCAGGGCCGGGAAAGTAGCCGTCCGAATACACGTGGAAGACGATGTGCGGGACCATGCCGTCGTCCCACTGGTTGGCCAGCAGCGTCTCGATCTCGGTCCAGGCGCGAGCCTCGTCATAGTGGAACTGCCCCAGCGCGGTGAGGCAGGAATCCCAGTTCCACTGAAACGGGTAGAGCCCCTTGGTGGGGATGGTGTAGCCGCCCTGGTCGTTCTCCTTCAGCACCTCCAGGGCGTGGTCGTAGATCTGTTCGGTTTGAAGGGTCATGGGATACCTCGGGGTCTAGAGTCGCGTAGCCGACGCGAAGATCTGGGCGATCCGGGCGTGGCCTTCGGCACTGGGATGTACGTGGTCGGGGAGGATGAGCGCGTCTCCGCCTTCGGCGGCCAGGCGCTCGTTGACCGGGGCGTAGAAGCAGCCGAACTCGCGGGCGAGTTGCTTCACCGTACCGGTATAGCGTTGATATTCGGCCCGGCTCTGGCCGGCAAAGCCGTCCTCGGCGCCGACGGCAAAGCCGGCATCGGGCAGGTGCGAGGGGCTGCCGATGACGATGGCATCGGGCGGATAGCCGGCGCCGAGCAGGCCGGCCAGCAGGTCGCGGTAGTCGCGCACGAAGCCCTCATGCCCGAAGGTTTCCGGTGCGGCGGTGTAGCGCGCGTCGTTGGTGCCATAGAGGATGGCGATGACGTCGCCGCGGTCCTCGCCGAGCAGGTCGCGGCGGTAGCGGCCATGGCCGTTATTGTCGCGCGGCGTGCCGCCGGCGGCGGGCGACGACTGCAGCACCGTGCCGCTAAGGCCCTTGTTGACGATCCGCGCGCCGAGCATCGCCGCCAACCGATCGGCCCAGCGGAGCGCCGGATCGGCGATGTGCAGCGCCTGCGTGATCGAGTCGCCGAAGGTGGCGAGCACGCCCGCCCTGCCCTGCCAGCGCTCGAGGAACGTGGTCATCTCCACGGCTCCAGAAACTCGAGCACCATCGCCGCGGTCCAGGAGAAGGTGCTGCCGCCGTGCGGGTTGCCGGTGCGCGGATCGTAGTACTCGGCAAAGCCGCCCTGTTCGATCAGGCCGAGGCTGTCGGCGGCGATGCGGTCGGCGATGTCGGTCTCGCCGGCGCGCCGCATGCCGTCGGTGATCATGTAGTTGCACACCAGCCAGACCGGGCCGCGCCAGTAGCGCTTCATGTCGAAGCGCGGGTCGCGCGGGTCGTGGCTGGGGACGAGGTAGCGCACCTCCTCGCCGATGGCGCGCAGCGTCGCGCCCAGCGCCCTGGCGCGCTCGGCGGGGATCGGCGCGAAGGCCGGGATCAGGCCGCCGATCGAGGGGCTGTCGACCAACCGGCCGCCGACGCGGTCGAACGGCAGGTATTGGCCGTGCTTGTCGCTCCAGAGCTTCTCCAGCGCCGCGAGGCCGCGTTCGGCCCAGTTGCGGTGCTGGCCGGCCACCGCCGGTTCGCCCAGTGCCTCGGCGAGGTCGGCCGTCTCGAGGCAGGAGCGGATCAGGATGGCGTTGAATCCCGGATCGACGATCTGGAACGGCGAGGCGTCGTGGGTGACGGTCGAGTCCCAATTCAGCGAGCGGAAGTGCTGCACCAGCCACAGATAGCGGTCGTACTGCTCGCGGGTCGGCCGCGTCGCCGGGTCGGCATGCTTCAGGTCGTTGCGCTCGTAGGGGGCGACGCCGTCAGTGGGGACGCGTTCGAAGCCCTCGTCCCAGTCGATGGTATTGTCGCGCGATTCCCACGGATGGATCACCGCCACGAGGCCGGTCCGCTGCGGATCGCGGGTGCGGTAGAACCAGGCATGCCAGCGCTCCAGCCCATGCAGCAGCGCGCGGGCGCGCTCGACATTGCCACTGCGCTTGAACAGCTGGTGCACTGCGAAGCCGGCGATGGGCAGCTGGGTGATGCCCGAGGTCGGGGTGACGGGGCGGTTGGTGCCCCAGACGTCGGGGCCAGGAAAATAGGTCGGCGCCGGCTCGTGGAACACCATGTGCGGCACCATGCCGTCATCCCACTGGTGGGCGAACAGCGTCTCGATCTCGGTCCAGGCGCGGTCCATGTCGAAATGCGCGAAGCCCAGAGCAGTGAAGCAGGAATCCCAGTTCCACTGGAACGGGTAGAGCCCCTTGGTCGGCACGGTGTAGGTGCCGCGGTCGTTCTCGCGCAGCACCGCGATGGCGCGCTCGGCCAGGGGTGAACGGGCGGCGTGCATCAGTTCACGGCCTCGTCGGTCTCGGGATTGAACCAGCGGACACGGTCGGGCCTCGGCACCAGGCTGAGCTCGTCGCCGGGCGCCACCTTGATGTCGCTGTCGAGGACGGCCCGGAACAGTGCGCCATCCACCTCGGAAGTGACCAGCGTATGGGCGCCCAGCGGCTCGACCACGCGCGCCGTGGCCTTGAGCCCCCCCGGCGCCACGACGACATCCTCGGGGCGGATGGCGAACTCGAGCTTCGACCCGCCGGCCGACGGGCCATCGAGCGTCACGCCGGCGACGTGATAGCGGCCGTCGCCATTCTTCTGCGCGGGAAGGAAGTTCATCGGAGGGTTGCCGATGAAGCTGCCGACGAACCGGGCGGCGGGGTTGCGATAGACCTCGACCGGCGAGGCAGCCTGCACGATGCGGCCGCCGTTCATCACCGAGATGCGGTCGGCGAGCGACATCGCCTCCACCTGGTCATGGGTGACGTAGATGGTGGTGGTCTTGGAGTTGGCGAGCACGCCTTTCAGTTCGGCGCGCATCTCGAGGCGGAGCAGCGCATCAAGGTTCGAGAGCGGCTCGTCCATCAGGATGACGTCAGGTTCCATCGCGAGGGCCCGGGCCACGGCGACGCGCTGGCGCTGGCCACCCGAGAGCTGGCCGGAATAGCGCTTCAGCAGCTGCTCGATATGCATGAGCTCCGCGGTGCGCTTGACGATGACATCGACCTCTGCCTGCGGCAGCTTCTTCATCCTGAGCCCGAAGGCGATGTTCTCGTAAACCGTGAGGTGCGGGAACACGGCGTAGTTCTGGAACACCATGGCGATGCCGCGCTCGCGCGGCGGCAGCTGGTCGACGCGGCGTCCGCCGATCCACACCTCGCCCCGGGTCGGGCTTTCGAGGCCTGCAATGATGCGCAGCAGCGTGGTCTTGCCGCAGCCCGAGGCGCCGAGCAGCACCATGAACTCCTGGTCGGCGATGGTGAGGTCGATCGAGTGCAGGGCCGTGAACGACCCGAAGCTCTTGGCGACACCCTTGATCTGGATTTCGGCCATTCGTGGCTCCTTTTCGTTTTGGTCGCGCCGTCGAACCGGAAAAGCGCAAGCGACTTTCCTGACGGCGCTCCTTTTCGTTTTGGTCGCGCCGTCGAACCGGAAAAGCGCAAGCGACTTTTCCTGACGGCGCTCCTTTAACGGTTGGCGATGCCCCACATCGCGAACATGTATTTGCGGACGGCGAAGATGAAGATCAGCGCCGGGATGACGAGCGCCGCGCCGCCCGCGAAGCGCAGGTGCAGCGGCGAGACGGAGAGGCTCTGCAGCAGGAAGGCCGTCAGCGTACGGTTCTGCACCGTGAGCACCGCGGCGGCGAACACCTCGTTCCAGCTGATCGTGAAGGCGAAGATGGCGGACGCGGTGATGCCGGGGAGCACCAGCGGCAGCACCACCTTCTGGAACGCCTGCAGCCGGTTGCAGCCGAGCGTCCACGCTGCCTCCTCGAGCTCGAGCGGGATGCCCGAGAAGATCGAGAAGGTGATCAGCACCGAAAACGGGATGGCGAGCGTGGTGTGCACGAGCGCGAGGCCGATCGGGGTATCGTCGAGGCCGATGCGGATGAACATCACCGCGATGGGCAGGGCGAGGAGCGGCAGCGGGAAGGCGCGAGTCATCAGCACGAGCAGGCGGAACGTCGCCTTGCCGGGGAACTCGAAGCGGCTGAGCGCGTAGCCGGCGGGTGCGCCGATGGCGATCGACAGGATCATGGTCAGCACCGCGACGAGCAGCGAGTTCCACAGTGCCTTCAGCACCCCCGAGAAGGAGAGAAAGAACTGAATCGAGCCGAGATCGAAGCTCGGGATGCCGGTCTTGGGAAAGGCCGTGACTTCCTGCGGCGAGGAGAGCGTGTTGACGATCAGGAGATAGATCGGAACCAGCACCCAGGCGCAGAGCAACACCACGCTGGTCCAGAACAGGAAGCGGCCCGCCGCCCCGACGTCGGAGACGGCGCGCGGCTTGTCGGCGGTGGCGGCGACGGTGCTCATATCGTGGCTCCCTTCGGGGTCCGGAGCACGCGCAGGAAGACCAGCGTGGCGGCGATCGAAATGGCGAGGATCACCAGCGCGTAGGCGGCGGCCACGTTGCGGTCCTGCAGCGCGAACTGCCAGTTGAAGGTTTCGCCCACCAGCACCGGCAGCGTTGTGCCACCGAGCGCCACGACGACGGCGAACACCTCGAAGGCGGCGATGGTGCGGAGGATCAGGGCGGTCTGGATCGAGGGGCGCAGCATCGGCAGCGTCACCTTGACGAAGCGCTTCCACGGGCCGGCGCCGAACACCTCGGCGGCCTCGTAATATTCCTTCGGGATCAGCCCCATGCCGGAGACGATGATCACCATGACGATGGCGGTGGCGCGCCACAGCTCGGCGAGGATGACCGCAACGAAGATCACCCAGAGGTTCTGGTAGCCGAGGAACAGGATCGGCCGGTCGATGATGCCGAGCCCCACCAGCATGGAATTCAGGAATCCGGACTGCTCGAAGATGGCGAGCCAGATGATGCCCGCTGCGAGGTCGGAGAGACCGAGCGGGATGGTGAAGATGTAGAGGATCGTGTTCCGGGACTTGTCGAGCTTGGCGACGATCTGCGCCATGGCGAGCGCCATCACCAGCTGCAGCGGCACCACGATGGCGGCGAGGATGATGGTGTTCCAGAAGGTGGGCCAGAACTTCCAGTTGCTGGCCATGGTCTGGAAGTGCTTGAGCGTGAAGCCCTCCGGCGTGCTGAAGGCCAGCCCGGCGATCTGCACGAACGGCCAGACGAAGAACACGGCGAGGAAGATCAGCGCCGGCGCCAGCAGCAGATAGGGCAGCAATTTGCTGTTCAAGGTTTTCCGCCTCCGGCTAAGCGCTCAGGGGTGCCGTCCGGAACGATGTCCCGGACGGCGAAGGTATTGCGGCCTTATTCGACCGGGCACGGGCCCTCGGACGGAGCATCCGGCACCCAGCACGGCGCGCCCGTCTCGTTCATCAGGTTGCGCAGCGTCTCGGCCTGCTGGTCGAGCACCTGACGGACGTCCTGACCGGCCAGGATAATGCGCTCGAAGGTGTCGATATATACCTGGTTGAACTGGCCACCCTTGTCGCCGAGGCCGACCGGCAGCAGCGAGGGCAGCGCGTCGCCGGCACTGGTCATGGCGGTGATGGCCGGGCCGAGGGCGCGGGCCGAAGCCGGCAGGTCCGCCGGCAGCGGCGCGTCAGTGGTCGGGAAGAAGTTGGTGGCGAGCAGCGTCGCGACCTGCTGCTCGGGCTGCATCATGTACTTCACCAGGTCCTTGGCCTTGGCGACGTCCGGCGCGCCCTTGGGCACGGCCATGCCGGCGAGCACCGGCATGAAGGCGCGACCCTTCGGGCCGGCCGGTGCCGGGAAGGCGACGAACTCGTCGGGCTTCTGGTTGAAGGCTTCGGCGAGGCGGGCGATGTGGTCGAAGGCGAGCCACACGTCACCGGTCAGCAGCGGCTCCTGCATGAAGTCGTAGTTGGTCGAAGCCGGGTTGGTGTACTGCCAGAGCTCCTTGAACTTGTTCCAGGCCGTCTCGGCTTCCGCGGAGCGGAACTTGGTCACTTCCGAGCCGGTGTAGGAGGGCAGCAGGAAGCCCTGGAAGAAGCGGTGCTTGAGCCCCTTCGGACCAGCCGGGAAGCCGAACTTCGGCGAGCCCGTCTGCTCGGCGAGGTTCTTCGCCCACTCGACGACCTGGTCATAGGTCAGCGCGTTGATGTCGGCGCCATCGGGCAGGTACTGCAGCGCCTGCTTGTTGGCGGCCATCACGTAGTTGGCCTGCATCCAAGGCAGGTATTTCTGCTCGCTGGTGCCAAGCTTGCCGAGCTCGAGGAAGGCCGGGCTGACCTTGATCCCCGAAAGGTCGATGTCGGACAGGTCGGCCCAGTTGTCCTTGTAGGTGGCGAGGTCGCCATGCAGCGCGCCGACAACGCCGATGCTGCCCGACCCGGCCGTGGCTTCGGCCTCGATGCGGGTGATGAACGGGCCCGGCTCCTGCGGCTGGAAATCGACGCCGCCGGGGAAGTTCTTGAGCACCTGCTCGCGCATCTTCTGGGTCTCTTCGACCGGCGCGGCCTGGCTCGACCAGAACAGCACCTGCGCCTGGGCAGCGCTGGCCATGAGGCCAACCGCCAGCGTGGCGGTGGCGAGAGTTTTCAAACTGCGGAACACTTTGTTCTACCTCCCTGTTGAGTTTCTATAGTCGGTGGACCTTTCAGGCGCCGGGCCGTGGCTGGAGCGGGCAACCAACGTCGGCGCGATCAGTTTCGTGAGCGCAGTCGCGGGCTTCTTCTCGATGACTTCGACCAGCATGGCGGCGATCTCGCGTGCCGATACACGGGTGCGCGCCTCGAACGTCGTGAGCCCCGGCGGGGCGTAGGCAGCGGCGGTGATGTTGTCGAAGCCGACGACCGAGAGATCGCGCGGGATCGAGAGCCCGGCCCGCGATGCTTCCTCCATCACCGTCAGCGCCAGCTCGTCGAACAGCCCGATGATCGCCGTGGGCCGTCGCTCGGCATGGATCAGCGAGTTGACGGCTGCCACCGTGGCACCGCGATCGAAGCGCGGCGCACTCGCCACATCGAGGATGACCGTGGGGTCGCCCCGCCGCGCGATCGCGTCGCGCAGGCCGCGTTCGCGCAGGTGCCGGAAGGTCATCGGGTCGGAGATGGAAACAAGCCCGATGTGCCGGTGGCCGAGGTCGTAGAGCATGTCGAAGGCGGCGCCGAAGGCAGCAACACCATCGGCATCGAGCCAGTTGAAACGGGCCGAAGAGTCGAGCAACCGGCCATGGGCGACGAACGGGAAGCTGCGCCCCATGAGGTAGCTCAGCCGTTCATCCGCCTCGCTGATGCGCGGCACGACCACCCCGTCGGCGCGGCCGGATTCGACCACGTGCTTGAGCACCGAAAGCTCCGAGCGCCCCGCCGGCACCGTGGCGATGAACAGGTCCATGTCGTGCTCGACAAGGCCCTCGCCGAGCCCGGTGAGGAATTCACCCAGGTAGGAGTCGATGAAGCTGGGTCCGCGCACGGGCATGACGAAGCCGACGAAACCGGAACGGCCCGAGACCAGTTGCCGGGCGGCGAGGTTGGGCACGTAGCCATAGCGCTGCGCCGCCTCCGCGACCCGTTGCCGGGTCTTCAGCGCGATGGCCGGGTCGCCGGACAGGGCGCGCGAAACGGTGCCGACCGAAACGTCGAGCCGTGCCGCCAATTCGCGCAACGTCATCCCAGCCACGAAAACTCCTCACAACCTTGAGGAGCAGTTTTAAGCGTTTACGACACGATTGCAAACGCTTTAAATCTCGATTCAGCCGCGGGTGAAATCGGCCAGGTGACGCCGCTCCCCCCTTTCCGGGGGTGATGCGCATGGCCCGAGACGATGAGCAGCTTTCTGCCTCAGGCGGGGGCTTTGCCGCGGGAGCTCTTCCGCGCCACCACCCGCGGGGTCACCAGGAAGTGCTCGGCCTCGGCCCTCCCGCGGATGCGCTCGATCAGCAGCCGGGCCGCCTGTAGCCCCAGTACCTCGCCCGACTGGTCGATGCTGGTCAGGCTGTTCTGGGCGAAATCGCAGTAGATGGTGTTGTCGTAGCCGACCACGCCGAGGTCATCCGGGATGCGGAGCCCCAGATCGTGCGCGACCGAGATGATCTCCAGCGCGATCAGGTCCATCCAGCAGAAGATCGCGTCCGGGCGGTCGCGCCCCTGCAACAGCCGGTTGCCGGCCACCTGCACCTCTCGCACCGTCTGCCCGGCGCGCAGGATGTTGACGTGCTGGCCCAGCCCCAGCTCTTCCATCGCCCGCCGGTAGCCCACCTCGCGTTCGGCGACGATGGTTGAGGTCGTCGAGGCAAGGCTCAGCATGGCGATCTTGCGGTAGCCGTTGGCATGCAGGTGGCGCACCACCAGCATGGCCCCCAGCACGTCGTCGTTGTTCACGGTGTCGAACGGCGAGTTGGGCGGCGGATAATGCGCGATCGCGACGATGGGCTTGCGCTCGGCGATCTCGTTCAGGATCTCCGGCTTCTCGGTGGTGCCGATCAGGATGATCCCGTCCATCTGCCGGTCGATCATCGAGTTGATGAGCGCTTCCTCGACCAGCGGCGCCGACTGACTGAAGCCGAACATCGCCTGGTAGGGCGTGCGCTCCAGCGCCGAGTTCACCCCCACCATGATGTCCGCGAAGAACGGGTTGCGCATGTCGGGCAGCGTGATGCCGAGCGTGAACGTCTGCCCGCGCATACCGCGCGCCGAGGCGAGCGGGCGGTAGTTTAGCTTCTGCATCGAGGCCTGGACGCGAGCCCGCAGCGCATCGCTCACCCCATAGGCGTCGCGCAGCACCTTCGACACGGCCGCGACCGAGACGCCGGCGTCTGCGGCCACCTCCTTGATGGTCGCGCGGTCCGTCCTACGGGGGCCTTTCACGGGCTGTCGCATGGGTCGAGGGCTCCTTCCCGGGTCTTGTCTCACGCTTCGGCGCAAAAGCCCATTGCCATCCCAAGATAAATGTAGAACGATGCACGTAGAACAGTACACACACCGGTCGCGATGGCCCGAGGAGACCAGCCTTGAACGACGCAGTGGCGCCCCGCGCGCAGAGCCCCGGCACTGTCACCTGGACGGCAAAGATGGTGCGGCCGCTCAGCGATCGCGGCGTCGGCAACCCCGCCTCGTTCATTTCGAAGCGCTTCACGCTGCAGGAGGTGCAGGGTAGCGAAATGCTGCGTCTCAGTGCGCTCGGCCTCTACCGTGCGTTCATCAATGGCCGGCGGGTCGGCAACGACGTGCTGACCCCCGGCTGGACCGCGTACGACAAGCGGCTGTCGTACCAGACCTACGCCGTCGGCGAGCTGCTCAAGCCGGGCGAGAACGAGATCGAGATCTGGCTCGCCGACGGCTGGCTGCGCTCGCAGATGATGTGGGGCCAGGCCCCGCTGTTCAACGTCTGGGGCGAGCATATCGCGGCCATCGCCGAGCTGTACGGCCGGTCGGGCGACGCGTCCCCGCTGCTGGTAACGGATGCGACCTGGCAGTCCGGCGAGTTGCCGGTGCGCAAGTCGGGCATCTATTTCGGCGAGGTGCACGACGCCCGTTTCGAGAAGAAGGTCACGGCCGGCACCGAAGTGCTGCCCTTCGATAACGGGATTCTCATACCGCACGAGACCACGCCGCCACGCGAACTCGCGGCGATCGCCCCGGTCAGGACCTGGACCGATGCCGAGGGCCGCACCGTCCACGATTTCGGCCAGAACCACGCCGGCTACGTGGCGCTCACCGTGTCCGGCGCGGCGGGCGACCGGGTGACGGTCGAGCACGGCGAGGTGCTCGACAAGGACGGGCAGTTCTACAACGGCAACTACCGCACCGCCGTCGCGAAACTCGACTACACGCTGAGCGGCAAGGGCGAGGAAAGCTGGCGGCCGATCTTCACCTTCCAGGGCTATCGCTACGTCCGGCTCACGCTCACCGGCGACGCCAGGGTCAGTCGCATCGAGTCGATCCCGGTCAGCTCCATTACCGAGCAGAAGGCCACCTTCACCTCAGCAAACCCGCTCGTCGACCGGCTGGTGCTGAACACCTTGTGGAGCCAGCGCTCCAACTTCATCGACGTGCCGACCGACTGCCCGCAACGCGACGAACGGCTCGGCTGGACCGGCGACGCGCAGGTGTTCGCGGGCACCGCCTGCTATTTCGGCGATGCGCACGGGTTCCTCGTCAAGTATGTCCGGGACCTGATGGCCGACCAGCGCGAGAACGGCGCCATCCCGCACGTCTCGCCCGACCCGACCCGCCAGCAGCCGGAACATTATCCCGGGTTCTTCGGCTCCACCGGCTGGGGCGACGCCATCGCGCTGATCCCGTGGCAGCTCTATCTCCACTATGGCGACACGGACATCCTGGGCAAAGCCCTGCCGGCGATGGAGCGCTGGGTCGATTTCCTCTGGTCGATTTCAGAAGGCCCGATCGTCAAGCCGCCGCGGCAATGGGGCGGCCATGGCTTCACCTTCGGTGACTGGCTGCAGCCGGGCGGTCCCTCGGCCAAGCCGCTGCCCACCATCGGCGACGACGCGGCCGCCACCATCTATCTGTTCATCACCTCGACGCTGGTCGGCAGGATCGCCCGGATCGTCGGCGAGGCCGGGGTTGCGGCCCGCATGGAGGGGATCGCGGCGCAGGTGAAGGCCGCCTTCGCCGACGAGTTCATCACCCCGTCCGGCCGCCTCGCCTATGACGACCAGACCTCCTACGCGCTGGCCTTCCTGCACGACCTGATTCCGGCGGAAAAGCGGGAGGCGGCGAAGGCCTATTTCAAGGCGACCATCCTGCGTGCGGACGGGAAAGTCGGGACCGGCTTCATCGGCACCCCGGCGCTGCTGCCGGCACTGGTGAACATCGGAGAGCCCGGCATCGCCGCCGACCTGTTCCTGCAGGAGGGCGTGCCCGGCTGGCTCTACCAGGTGAAGATGGGCGCCACCACCATCTGGGAACGCTGGGACGCCATCGCGCCCGACGGCACGATCTACAACCCGCAGATGAACTCCTACAACCACTACGCCTATGGCGCGGTGTGCCAATGGCTGCTGGAGGCCGTCGCCGGCTTCCGGCCGGATCCCGAGAACCCGGGCTTCGCCACGGTGATCTTCGAGCCGGTGATCGTGCCCGAACTGTCGCCGGTCGCCGCCACCCACGACTCGCCCCGCGGCCAGATCAGGGCCGGCTGGACGGTGGAGAACGGCAGGGTCCGCTATGCCGTCACCGTGCCCGCCGACGCCAAAGGCCGGCTGCGGCTCGACGCCCCCAACATCACCGTCGACGACGTCGCGTGGAGCGGCGGCGAGCGGGAACTCGCTGCGGGCGACCACACCATCGGCTTCGACTATTTCGCGCCCGAGCGGCTCACGCTCAAGCGGCTCGACATCAACGCCCGCACGCCCTGAACGGGCGGCGGAACGACCGCCCGCCGCTGCGGGCTTCACTGGGAGGAAACGAATGAAGCACATCAAGGTACTCGGCGGCCTTGCCGCCGCCCTGCTAGCGTTCACCGGGCTGACCGGTGGCGCCCTCGCGCAGCAGGTGACGCTGACCTACCTGGTCGACAACGCACCCAACACCGTGGCCGTGGCCGAGGCGATGATCGCCGAGTTCGAGGCCGCCAACCCCGACATCAAGATCGAGCTCGAGACGCGGCCGCAGGGCGGCGACGGCGACAACGTCGTGAAGACGCGCCTCGCCACGAACGAGATGACCGATCTGTTCGCCTACAATTCGGGCTCGCTGTTCCAGGCGCTGAACCCGACCGTCAACATGCTCGACCTCAGCAGCGAGCCCTGGCAGGCCGACGTCAACGCGTCCTTCAAGCCCACCGTGACCGGAACGGACGGCAAGGTCTATGGCGTGCCGCTCGGCGCCGCGATGGGCGGCGGCATCTACTACAACCGCCCGATCTACGAGGAACTCGGGCTTTCGGTGCCGAAATCCTGGGCCGAGTTCATGGCCAACAACGAGAAGATCAAGGCCGCCGGCAAGACCGCGGTGATCCAGACCTTCGGCTCCACCTGGACCAGCCAGCTGTTCGTCCTCGGTGACTTCTACAACGTCACCCAGGCGGTCCCGAACTTTGCGGCCGACTACACTGCCGGCAAGGCCAAGTACGCCTCGACGCCGGCCGCGATGAAGGGTTTCGAGCGGCAGGAGGAGGTGTTCAAGGGCGGCTACCTCAACGACGATTTTGCGGCCGCCACCTATGAGGAAGGCGTGGTGAAGGTCGCGACCGGCGAGGGTGCGCACTATCCCATGCTGACCTTCGCTATCAGCGCGATCCAGCAACTGGCGCCCGAGAACGTCAACGATGTCGGCTTCTTCGCCATCCCCGGCGACGACGCGACGAAGAACGGCCTCACCGTGTGGATGCCGGGAGCGCTGTACATCAACGCCAAGACCGAGCACCCCGAGGAAGCAAAGAAGTTCGCCGCCTATGTCGCGTCGGTCCCGGGCTGCGACGTGCAGACCAAGGCGGTCGGCGCTACCGGTCCGTACCTGATCAAGGGCTGCACCCTGCCGGCCGACGTGCCGCCCTCGGTGAGCGACATGCTGCCCTATTTCGAGACGGAAGGCGCCACGGCGCCGGCACTCGAGTTCCTGTCGCCGATCAAGGGGCCGGCGCTGGAGCAGATCACCGTCGAGGTGGGCTCGGGCATCCGCACCCCCGCCGACGCGGCGGCCCTCTACGACGAGGACGTCAAGAAGCAGGCGCAGCAGCTGGGCATCGCCGGCTGGTAGCATGAGCATCGCCGCGCCCGGGGAACCTGGGCGCGGCACCCGCGGAGAAACTGCATGACGGTGATCGCTTCGTCAGTCACTGATGCGCGCGCCCTGGCACGGCCCCGACGGCGAGCGGCGACCAAGGCCGCCTATCCCAACTGGTTCATGCTGCCGGCGGCGATCGTCACCAGCGTGCTGTTCCTCTATCCGACGGTTGCCTCGTTCTACTTCGCCCTCACCCGCTGGTCGCTCACCGAGGCGACCTTCATCGGGTTCGAGAACTTCGCCCAGTTCTTCCGCGAGCCGTTCCTGATCCAGGGGCTGGTGAACACCCTGATCTTCGGCGTGGTCACCTCCGGCCTCAAGGTCGTGCTCGGCCTGCTGCTGGCGCTGCTCCTCACCTCCGACATCTTCGGGCGAGGCTACCTGCGCGCCGTCGTGTTCTTTCCGGTGCTGGTCTCGACCGTCGGCGTGGGGATCACCTTCACGGTGATGATGCACCCCACCCAGGGCATCATCAACGAAACCATCGCGCAGTTCGGGATCAAGGGCCCCGGCTGGCTCACCGACCCCAGGCTCGCCCTGCTCTCGGTCGCCTTCGTCGATGTCTGGCGCGGCGTCGGCCTCGCCACGGTCATCTACATCGCCGGCCTCGTTTCGATCCCGACCGAATACTACGAGGCGGCGCGGATCGATGGGGCTACGGCGACACAACGCTTGTGGAACGTCACCCTGCCGCTGGTGCGCCCCGCCACCGTCACCGTCGTCATCCTGTCGCTGATCGGCGGCCTGCGTTCGTTCGACCTCATCTGGGCCATGACCAAGGGGGGGCCCGGCTTCACCTCAGACGTCATCGCCTCGGTCATCTACAAGCAGTACCAGGCGGGCTTCTACGGGCTGTCAACCGCCGGCAACGTCGTGCTGTTCATCCTCGTCGCGGCGATCATCGTGCCGCTCTCGGCATGGCTGAACCGAAACGAGGTGGAGCGATGACCGCGGCCCGCCGCTACGTCCTCGGTGGCATCGCCATCGTCGCCTCGATCGTGGTGTTCGTGGTGCCGTTCGCGTTCATCCTCGTCAACGCCATGAAGACGGCGCGGGAGGCGGCGCAGCGCTCCTTCGACCTGCCGAAGACCTGGCTGCTGTGGGACAACCTGGTCGAGGTGATCTCGACCCGCGACTACATGCTGGTCACGGCCTTCGTGAACTCGGTCATCCTGACCGTAGCCAGCGTGACGCTGATGGTGATCCTCGGGGCCATGGCCGGCTTCGTCATGCAGCGCCGCCCGTCATTGTGGACCCGGATCGCCGACTTCGTCGTGCTCGCCGGGCTCATCATCCCGCCTGCCGTGGTGCCGACCATCTGGTTGCTGCAGAGCCTCGGCCTGTTCAAGACCCTGCACGGCATGGTGCTGATCGAGGTGGCCTACGGCCTCGCCTTCTCGGTGCTGCTGTTCCGGTCGTTCATCGCCACCATCCCGCGCGAGCTCGACGAGGCGGCGATCATCGACGGTGCCGGCCCGCTGCGGCTGTTCTTCACCGTCATCCTGCCGCTGCTGAAGCCAGTGGTGATTACGGTGATCGTGGTGCAGTCGGTGTTCGTCTTCAACGACTTCACCAACCCGCTCTACTACCTGCCGGGCAAGGAGAATGTCACGGTGCAGCTGACGCTGTTCAACTTCCAGAGCCAGTTCAACACCTCGTTCAACCTGCTCTTCATGAACATCCTGCTGATCACCATTCCGCCGCTGATCGTCTACCTGCTGTTCAACCGCCAGATCGTGGCCGGGATGACGGCGGGCGCGGTCAAGGGATAGGCCGCGAGCGGGCCCGGACAGGCGGTGCCTCGGGGATCAGAACAGCAGTTCGTCCAGATCGACCTGCGGGGTTGTCGGCAGTGCGTCTTCTGCGGCAGCCATCGGCCGGCCGACCAGGTCTTCGTGGACCTGGCGCTCGGCATCCATCGTGTAGCGTTGCCATGCGGTCGCCAGCAGCGCCGACGTTGCGGCCGGCCAGTCGCGCGGTGGCGGCAGTGGGCCGGTGGCGCAGGCGAGGACCACTGCGGCGCCGTCGTGCAGTGCTTCGGAGAACGAGCCGAGGGCAAGGGCTTCCGCCGACGCTGCCGCGAGGCGGTGCAGGATGCCGTGGCCGGACTGGGCCATCTCGCGGGCGCGACGGTCGAGGCGGTCGGCGCTGTCGCGGAGGAGCGCCACTGCCTCGCCGACGGCGCGGTCCGCCGGCTCGTGCGAAGCCACGGAGGCCGCGGCAAGGGTGCCGGCCGCCTCGCCTGCCCCGCCGAGGCCGGCCACCATGTCGGACGCTGCGGCGACCGCCTCGGCGGCAACGAGGCGCAGGTTCTCGCTGATGACCCGGAGCCCGCCGGCGTCCTCGCCCATGCGGTTGGAGCGGATGGCGGCATTGAGGCTCAGCAGGCGGATATCGTGCTCGATCTCCACCACCGCCTGCAGCCGGGTGAGCATTTCGGCAGCGGCGCCCGCAAGGTCGCGCCCGATGTCCCCGAGGCGGGCCCGGGTCAACTCGAACTCTCCCAGCAGCGTGCGGCTGTCCTGCAGCTCCGCGACGATGCCGGCGAGCGCCGTCTTGCCGGCCGAGAGCAGGCTCTCCGCGTCACGCCGGCCCGACATGACGACGGTCTCCGCATCGTCGGTCAGGTCGCGCAGCGCGGTGGCGAGGCGATCGAGCTCGCCGTCGAGCTGCTGCGCCGCGGAACGAACCTGCGCCGCTTGCAGGTGGCAGACGACGTTCGTCACGGGCGCCTCGGACGACGCCTCGAGCGCCAAGTCGTGGAGCGCCGCCTCGCCGTGCTCAAGCCGTTGCCGGGTGATGTCGCCGACCTGCAGGGCGGACACCGCAGCGCTGACCTGGCGGGCGATGCCGGCGCTGGCCTGCTGGTATGCCGTCACCCGCTCCCGGGCCCGGGAGCGGTGCGTGTCGATGGAACGCAACGGCTCCTCGACCCGCAGCGCGATGCGTGCCGGAGTTCTGCCGTGCCGGAGGTCGAACTCGGCGGTGGCGTGCCGGGCGGCCTCGAAGCAGGCAAGGAAATCCCGGAAGCTCTCCGCGAAAATGGACACGGCGCGCTCGATCTGGCGGGTGAGGGTGACCATCTCCTGGGTGAAGACATCGAAGTCCTCAGCGCCCGCAGGCAGGCCGGCGGCGGCGATCCTGGCATTCACCGCCGTGACCATGAGGCCCCGGACCGACCGCTTCAGCGCGTGCAGCGGTGCCGGCACGGTGCGCGCCACTTTCGCAAGCGCCTCGATCGCCTCGTTCCGCGCGAAGCCTGCCGCCGCGATCTCGTCGACCTGCGCGCGCAGGAACTCCATGCGGCAGACGGCATCCAGGAAGCTCTCGCCTTCGAACTCGGCGGGCATCGCGGCATAGGCCTGCTCGACCTCGTTGATCAGCCCGATGCAGCCCACCAGCTGCCCGCCCATCTCGACGAAGGCGCTTTCGATGCGCGAGCGTGGTTCCGCGAGACCACGGACCACCCCGAGGAGCCGCTCCGGCCCCTGCCCCGGCGAAGCCGTCGCCGATAATGGCGCCGCGGTCATGGCAGGGGCACCGGCGCGCGGGCGCGGGCGATTTCGGCGGCGAAGCGGCCAAGGGGCAGCACGGCCTGCGCGGCGCCGAGCGCGATCGCCTCCTTCGGCATGCCGAAGACGACGCAGCTCGCCTCGTCCTGCGCGATCGTCCTCGCGCCGGCGGCATGCATCTCGAGCAGCCCGCGCGCGCCGTCGTCGCCCATGCCGGTCAGCAGGATGCCGAGCGCATTGGCGCCGGCGGCCTGCGCGGCCGAACGGAACAGCACATCGACGGAGGGGCGGTGGCGGGCGACCGGCGGACCGTCCTTGATCGCGACATGGAGCTGCCTCCCTGTGCGCTCGAGCACCATGTGCCGGCCGCCCGGCGCAATGAGGGCCTGCCCGGGCAGCATGAGGTCGCCGTCTGCGGCCTCCCTGACGGTGATGGCGCAGAGACTGTCGAGGCGCCGCGCGAAGGCCGCGGTGAACTTTTCCGGCATGTGCTGGACGATGGCGAGGGGGGGACAATCGGCCGACAGCGCCGTCAGCACCTCGCGCAGCGCCTCCGTCCCACCGGTGGAGGCGCCGATGCAGACGATCCGCCCCATCGCCACGTCGTGCACGCGCCCGCTGCGGACCGGCGGGATGATTGCGTCGGCGGTGAGCTTGCGCTCGACCTGCAGCGCCGGAGCCGGCGGCCGCCGGCCGAGCCGCGCCCGGGCCGCGGCGCGCGCGACATCGCAGATCTGCACCCGCGCCTCGGCGAGGGCCTGCGCGGTGTTGACCCGCGGCTTGGTGATGACGTCGACAGCGCCCGCCTCGAGCGCCTCGAGGAAGGCCGCCGAGCCGCTCTCGGTCAGGGTCGAGCAGATCACCACCGGGATCGGCCGCTGCGCCATCAGCTTGCGCATGAAGGTGAGGCCGTCCATGCGCGGCATCTCGATATCGAGGAAGACGACGTCGGGCACTTCGTGGCGGATGCGCTCGGCGGCGACATAAGGGTCGGAGGCGGTGGCCATGACCTCGAGGTCCGGGTCCGCGGCGATGATCTCGGACAACGCCTGCCGGACGGCGGCGGAATCGTCGACGATGAGGACGCGGATACGGCGCCCCGACTGCATGCCGCCGCTCATTTCTGGAACACCCCCGGCACGAACTGCGGGAGCTGCATGGTGGTGCCGATCATCGACTCGGAGTGGCCGAGGATGAGGAATCCGCCCGGCCTGAGGTGCGAGAGCAGCCGCCGGACCACCTGCTCCTGCGTCTCCTTCTCGAAGTAGATCAGCACGTTCCGCAGGAAGATCACGTCGACGTCGCGATCGACCGGGTAGCTCGTATCCATGAGGTTCAGCCGTTCGAAGCGGACGTGGCGGCGGAGTTCCGGGACGATGCGCACAAGGTCGCGGGACTGCGCGTCGCGGCCGCGCATTAGGTAGCGGGACTGCATGCCGGCCGGCACCGGGGCCACCATATCGACGGGATAGACGGCGCGTTCGGCGGTCTCGAGGACGGCGGTCGACACATCGGTGCCGAGCACGGCGAAGCGGAAACCGCCGGTCGCGTGAGCCTGGTCCGCCATCACCATGGCGGTGGTGTAGGCCTCGGCGCCGGTCGAACTGGCGGCGCTCCAGAGCTTGAGCAGCGGCTGCGGCTCGCGGCGGCCGGCCAGCAGCTTGGGCAGCAGGCGGCCGGAAAGGCAGGTGAAGTGGTCCGCCTCGCGGAAGAAATCGGTCTTGTTCGTCGTCACCGCATCGATGACGTGGACCATCTCAGCCGCGAGTCCGTTCTCCTCGAACAGGTAGCGGCCATAGTCGGAGAGACTGGCGAGGCCGAGGCCGCGCACGCGGCGGCGCAGCCGGCCCTCGACCATCAGCCGCTTCGCGGCCGGCAGCTTGATGCCGGTCTCGCTGCTGACCAGGCTCGAGAGCCGGACGAAGTCCTCGCTCCTGAGGCGATCCGCTGCCGGCCCGCGGGTAGTTTCGGGAAGTGTGGTTTGCATCGATGTAGCGAGAACCTGGACCGGAAACTACGCCGCGACGGGCGCAAGCGAAGCCGATTGCTCGGCATCGAGCAGGCGCGCGGGATCGAGGACGACGACGAAGGCGCCATTGCAGCGCCCGATGCCGGCCAGCACGTCGCGCCGCCATCTCCCGCCGATCTGCGGCGCGGCCTCGAGTTCGGCCGAATCCAGCACCGTGACCTCGAAGACGCGGTCCGCTTTGGCGCCGAACACGGTGAGCTCGCCCGCGGCATCGGTTTCGATGACGACGATCCGCGTGCTCTCGGTGTCGCCCCGTACCTCGAGCCCGAGCAGCAGCGCGAGGTCGATGACCGGGACCGACTGGCCGCGCACGTCGATCATGCCGAGCAGGTGTGCCGGTGCGTGCGGCAGCCGGGCAACCGGCAGCACCTCGAGGATTTCGCGCACCTGCTGGACCGGCAGGGCGAGCACCTCAGCCGCGAGGCCCAGGGTCAGATATTGTTGGGAGTCCGCCATTGTTCGTCTCTCGTGTCATCGTGGCGAGAACCTCCCTCCCCCGGCTGGGGCCGGGAGAGGGTCGGGCAGGCTGCTGCACCGGAGGATGCAGCCGCGGCGGTCAGGCCGCGCCCTGGCGCTGGAAGTCGGCGTCGAGCGCATCGGAGCCGTCGCCGAGGTCGAGGGCGAAGCCGCCGCCGCTCCGCGGCTTGGTTCGGCCGATCGACGGCGCAGCGGCGGCGACCTTGCGGCGCAGCTCGCCCACCGGGTTGCGCGCGGCATCGGCACCTGCGATCCGGCGTGCACTCGTCTCGACCGTCGTACCAGCGGCCGGCAGGTCGACCTGGAAGTAGCTGATCGCGGTCTGCAGCTGCTCGGCCTGGGCCGCCAGTTCCTCGGCGGTCGCGGACATCTCCTCGGCGGCCGAAGTGTTCTGCTGGGTGACCTTGTCGAGCTGCTGGATCGCGGCGTTGATCTGCGTCGCGCCGACGTTCTGCTCGTTCGAGGCGGCGGAGATCTCGGCGACCAGCGTGGCCGTCCGCTGGATGTCGGGCACCAGCCGGGTCAGCATCTCGCCGGCCGATTGCGCCGCCTTCACGGTGCTGCCGGAGAGGGCGGAGATCTCCTGCGCGGCGGACTGGCTGCGCTCGGCGAGCTTGCGCACCTCGGAGGACACCACCGCGAAGCCGCGGCCGTGCTCACCGGCGCGAGCGGCCTCGACGGCGGCGTTCAGGGCGAGCAGGTCGGTCTGGCGGGCGATCTCCTGGACGACCAGGATCTTCTGGGCGATCGTCTCCATGGCGGTGACCGCGTCGCCCACCGCCTTACCGGACTGCTCGGCATCGACCGCGGCCTTGCGGGCGATCGCCTCCGTCTGGCCGGCATTCTCGGCGTTCTGCTTGGTGTTGGCGGCCATCTGCTCGATCGAGGCGGAGGCCTCCTCGGTGGAGGAGGACTGCTCGACCGCGCCCTGGCTGAGCTGCTCGGAGGCCGCCGACATCTCCTGGCTGCCGGCCGCCACGTTGCGGGTTGCCGCGGTGACCTCGCCGACCACTTCCTTGAGCTTGCGCACCATCAGGTTCAGCGCATCGATGAGGTCCTTGATCTCGTCATTGGACTTCACCGACGCCGAGGCGTTGAGGTCGCCGCGGGCGACGGCGGTGGCGAGACCCAGGGCGCTGGAGACGGCCCGCGTGATACTCAGCACCATCCAGATGGCCACGGCGGCGGCAACCAGCGTGGCAATGGCGAGCAGCGCCAGCATGGTCGTCACGCCGGTCTGGTACACCACGTCGGCCTCGCGCCCGCTCTCCTCGACGAGGTCGCTCTGGAAGGCGACGAAGGAGTCGATGGCGGTGATGAAACCCGAGAGGGCCGGGATGAGCGTCGACGAGGCGGCCCGCATCGCCTGCTCCTGGTTGCCGGCGGCGACCTGCCGGTCGATGTCGGCGAAGGCCGCGACATAGGGCTTGCGCGCCTCCTGCATGGCGTCGAAGCGCAGCTTGCCTTCGGGGTGCCGGATCATCGGCTGCAGTTCGTCGAAGGCAGCGGTAATCGCGGCCTTGTTCGTGGAAATCCGGCTGCGCAACGCCTCCTGCTGGGCAGGGCTGTCGGCGAACACAAGCTCGAGGTTCGCCCGGGCATTGTCGTTCGCCAGGTCCATGATGTGGTTGGCCGACCGGGCCTTCACCCAGTCCTGGTGGATGATCTTCTCGATGTTCGCGTCGAGGCTTCCCAGGTTCATGATGCCGGCGACCATGCCACCGGCCGCCAGGAGCACCACAGTTGCGAACGCCGCCCCCAGCTTGACCTTCAGGGTCATTCTCATGCTTCGGTCCTTTCTTCCGAATTCAGGGCGTTTTCTGCGCCCCCCTCTGTTCCAAAAATCCGCCCCAGGTCGGGGATGATGATGAAGTCATCGCCGCGCCGGGCGATGCCGCGCACGTAGTGCGGCGGCCAGCGCATGCCGACGGCGGGCGCCGGCTCGATGCGCGAGGCGTCGAGGTCGGCGACATCGTGGACGCGGTCAGCGATGATGCCGACGATCGTCGGCTCTGCATCGATGTCGACCTCGAGCACCACGATCCGCGTGTCCGCATCGAAGGCCTTGCGGCTCATGCCGAACACCAGCCTGAGATCGGCCAGCGGCACCACCCGGCCCCTGACGTTGATCAGCCCGCTCACATGGGGGGCGCTGTTGGGCACCTCCGAGATCGGCACCAGGTCGAGGATCTCGCGGACGCTGGTTGCCTCGATGGCGAACGTCTCGTCGCCAAGCGCGAAGGTGAGGGCGTTGAAGGCCCGGCCCGAGAATGCCGCGATGCTCATGCTGCCCTCCGGGACGGGGCGGCCCTGAGGGCTTCCTCCATCGACTGGCCGAAGCGGACGAGATGCGGCACGTCGAGAATGAGGGCGACCGTGCCGTCGCCGAGGATCGTTGCGCCGGAGAAGCCCTGTGCCGAAGCGTGGAGCTTTGAGAGCGACTTGATCACCGCCTGGCTGTTGCCAAGCATCTGGTCGACGACGAGGCCCACCCGCTGCTCGCCGGCCGAGACGATGACGACCTTCTGGAACGGTTCCTCCGATCCCGGCGAGCGGAAGAGTTCCCTGAGCCGCAGGAAAGGCACCAGCTTGCCGCGGATGTTGAGGAAGTTGCGGCCGCCGCCAGACGCGGCTACCGCCGCCGAGGCCGGCAGTTCCACGCATTCCTCGACCGCCGAGAGCGGAATGGAATAGCGCCCCTGCCCGACCCGAACGAGCATCCCCTCGATGATCGCGAGCGTGAGCGGCAGCCGCAGGGTGACGGTCGTGCCCTCGCCCACCGCCGAATCCACCTCGATGTGGCCGCGGAGCGCGTCGATGGTGCGCTGCACCACATCCATGCCGACGCCGCGGCCCGAGACCGAGGTGATCTCGGCAGCCGTGGAGAAGCCCGGGTGGAAGATGAACTGGCGCAGCTCGTGCGCGGAAACCGCCGCATCCGGCGCGATCAGGCCGGCCTGCTCGGCCTTGGCCCGGATCCGCTCGAGATTGAGCCCTGCCCCATCATCGGTGACCGAGATCGCGACCTCGGCGCCGGTATGTACCGCCGACAGCCGCACCCGGCCCTGCGCCGGCTTGCCCGCCGCCTGCCGCGCCGCCGGATTTTCCAGCCCGTGGTCGACGGCGTTGCGGATGATGTGCACCAGCGGATCGGCCAGGCGCTCGATCATCGTCTTGTCGAGCTCGGTCTCCTCGCCGGAGGCGACGAATTCCACCTGCTTGCCGAGCGTGCCGGCAAGATCGTGCACCAGGCGGCGGAAGCGGCCGAACAGCGTGCCGATGGGCAGCATGCGGATGCCCATGGTCGTATCGCGCAGTCCCGCGGCCAGCCGCTCGATCTCTTCGGCCACCGTCTTGATCGACGGATCGTTGCTGCCGGTCGCGAGCTGCGAGAGCCTTGCCTGCGCGATAACCAGCTCGCCCACCCGGTCCATCAGCTCGTCGAGCCGTTCGGCCGACACACGGAGCGAGCTCGTCTCGGCAGCGAGCGCGGGCCTCGCCGCCTGCGGGGCCGGTTCATTGGCGAGCTGCGGGGTGGCCGCAACAGGCATATGCGCCGGTGCAGGCGCATCGTTCTCCGCGCCGACCACTTCCACGCGGGTGATCGCCAGCTCCATGTCGTCGCGCAGGAAGATGAAGACGTCCTCGATGGCGTCGCGCGGCCGGTCGGTGGTGAGGGTCACGTTCCACGCCAGGTAGGAGCGCTCCGGCCGCAGCAGTTCGAGCTCCGGAACCGCCTCGCAATCGGCGGTGACGACGCATTCGCCCAACTCCCGCAACTCGTCGAGGAGG
>JBQCFF010000454.1:0-29892 GCA_051959485.1 Devosia sp.
CAAGGAACTGCTCTTCGACCCCGAGCTCGGCATGTACAACCACTTCTGGCTCGAAAAGAGCCAGCGCTCCTACATCCGCGGCTGGGGTCGCGGGCAGGGCTGGGGCCTGCTTGGGCTCATCGACGTCGCTGAACACGCCGACAAGGCCAGTGCTCGCTACGACGAAGTGGTGCGCAACGCACAGCAACTGGCGGCAGCGATGCTGAAGTACCAGCTGCCCGACGGCAATTGGTGGGCGATGGTGCACGAGCCGCAATCGGGCCCGGAATCGTCCACCGCCGCCTTCATGGCCGGCGCCTTCTATCGCGGCATCCGCCTCGGCCTCCTCGATGCGGCGCAGTTCCGTCACGCCGCCGACAAAGCCTATGACGCCATGCTCGCCAACCTCGATGCCGACGACAACCTGCAAGGCGTCTCAGCCGCCGTCTATGCCGCCCTAACGCAGGAACACTACTGGCACGTGCCCCGGGGCTACATCGTCCCCTGGGGCCAGGGCCCGGTGCTCACCGCCGCGTTGGCCCGGCAGCAGGTCGACGCCTAAGGGCTTCACGCTCCGGCGCCCCGGCTGCAGCAACGCCACAGCTCCCCCGTACGCGGGGGAGTGTACCGGCTGAACCGGGCGTCTTTCCGTCAGCCAAACTCCGGCGCGGCGAGCCCCTTCGCGCCGGGACGGCAGACGAACAGATTGCCGGACTCGGGCGCCGCGGCGAAATCGGCGTCGCTCATGCCGTAGGCCGCGGTAGTGATATAGAGGTCCGCGAGATCGGGCCCCGCAAAGGCACAGCTCGTCACTTTCGTCACCGGCAGGTCGATCACCGTGTCGACTTCGCCATGCGGATTGAAGCGCACCACGCAGCCGCCGTCCCAGCGGGCGTTCCACAGACAGCCCTCGGCATCGACGCAGGAGCCGTCGGGCACGCCGCGATCAAATTTCGCGAAGGGTCGCTTGTTGCTGATCACGCCGTCGTCGAGATCGAAGTCGTAGGCAGAGATGATGCCCGAGGCCGTGTCACAGAAGTACATGGTGCGATTGTCAGGGCTCCAGCACACGGTGTTGGCGACCCAAATGCCAGTCTCGAATGGCGTCAGCGTCATGTCGGGGTCGAGCCGGTAGAGGGTGCCGGCGCCTTCGACGAGGTCGATCGGCCCGCCGTTGGGTTGGATGTTGTTCTGCATCGTGCCGAACCAGAAGCGGCCCCGGGCATCGGTGCCGCCATCGTTGGAGCGGTTGTACGGCTTCTGCGGCTCGGGGCGCAGCACGTGGGTCAGCTTGCCGGTCGCGAAGTCAAAGCTGCTGATGCCGCTGTGGCAGGCGACGATCAGGCCCGTGCCGTCCTTCCTTGCCCGCACGCTGGTGATCATCTCGGGCATGTCGTAGCTCTTCACCACGCCAATGGCCGGATCGAGGCTGAACAGCTTCGAGGGCAGCGGCACGTCGAGCCACCACAACAGGCCGCGCCTGGCGTCCCAGTACGAACCTTCCCCCAGCTGATTGCGGCAGGTAACCGCCGTCGAAACCTCGATACCCATGTTCGGCTCCCTATTCGTACATGCGGATGGTGACGCCGCCATCGGCGACAATGTTGGCGCCCACAATGAAGCGGGCTTCGTCCGAGGCGAGCATCGCGGCAATCGCGGCAATCTCGTCGGGCCGGCCGAGGCGCTTCACGGGCTGGCGTGCCTCGACCTTGGCGCGGGCTTGCGGATCGCGATCTACCTCGAACATCTTCCGGTTGAGCGGCGTGTCGATATAGCCTGGTGAAATGGCGTTCACGATGATGCCGCGCTCCGCATATTCGAGGGCCAGCGAGCGCGTGAGACCGAGCAGTCCATGCTTGGCGACGGGGTAGGGGAAGGTGTTGCGGATAATCTGGAAGGAATGGTTGGAGGCGATGTTGACGATCGCCCCGGTGCCCTTCTGAAGCATGTGCGGCAGCACGGCGCGGCAGCAATACCAGGCGCCGTCGAGATCCACCGACATGCAGCGCTGCCAGTCCGCATCGGTAATCGCGAGCGGGTCGCCGAACACCGCGATGCCGGCATTGTTGACGAGGACGTCGGGCGCTCCGAGCGTCTCCACCGTCTCGACCACCATCGCCTCGACGCTACCGGCGTCCGCGACGTCGGTGCGGATCGCCACGGCCCTGGCGCCGGTCTGGCGCAAGCTTGCAGCCACCGACTCGCCGCGCTCGGGCTCGCGCTCGGCGATCACCACGCTGGCGCCCTCGGTCGCAAAGCGGTGGGCAATGGCCTCGCCGATGCCCTGGCCGCCGCCGGTGACGATAGCGATCTTGCCCGTAAGGCGCTGCATGTTCCCTCCCACGCCGCCAACGTTTCGATGCAGCGTTGACTTTATATGATAAACAGATAATCGTTCATTCCGTCAACGCTATCCGCTCTGAGGAGGGTGCGACAGCGCGGAGACCTCAAATTGGTCAGGGAGGACCAAATGACCCTATTCACGCGGCTGCTCGGCAGCTCGATCGTGGTTGCCGCCCTTGTCGGTACCGCGCTCACTGGCGTTGCGACGGCCCAGGACAAGCTGATCGTCAACATCAACAAGTCCGGCACGCAGCAGTATTTCATCGACCAGGGGAACGGCTTCACCGCCGCGGCTGAGGAGCTTGGCTACAAGGCCAGCGTCATCAACGTGGAACTTGACGCCAACCTCGCCATCAGCGCCACCACCGACGCCATTGCGGCGGGCGCCAAGGGCATCGCGATCACCGTTCCGGACCAGGCCGTCGGGCCGGCCGTGGCCAAGGCCGCAGCCGATGCCGGCCTGCTGCTGGTCGCCACCAATGACAACATCGCCGATGCCGCCGGCAATCCAATTCCGCTGGTCGGCTTCGACGGCAAGGACATGGGCACAAAGGTCGGCATCGCGGCCGGCGAACTTTTCGGCAAGGCGGGCTGGGGATCCACGGGCGGCTATGGCGTGCTTTCGGTGGAAGTGCAGACGCTTTCGGTCTGCAATGACCGCACTGACGCCTCCCGCTCGGAAATCACCAAGGCCGGCGCCGATGCCGCCAACATCTTCGCCGTGGCCTATGACGGCACCACCAACTCCGCCCTTGAAGCGGCCGGTCCGGTCATCACTGCGCATCCCGACGTCAACAAGTGGGTGGTGTTCGGCTGCAACGACGAAGGCGTACTTGGCACCCTTAACGCGCTGACCAATGCAGGCTTCTCGCCCGACGACATCATCGCGGTGGGCCTCGGCGCCTATGAAGCCTGCCGCCCGTGGGCTGCCGGCCAGCCAAGCGGCTTCAAGGCCGCCCTCTACATCTCCGGCACCGATGTCGGCGCGGCTGCTGCCCGTGTCCTGATCGCGGCGCTCGAAGATGGAGTCCCGCTCCCGGCCAACACCATCGCGGACACGGCGATCGTGACGCCGGAGAACTTCAAGGACAATATGCCCTGCACGTAAGCGGGCACTCCCGGGGACGAGCCGCTTCATGCGGCTCGTCTCTGTTTCCATCGCATCCGGTTGGCAGCATGACTGAAACGCCCGTCGTAGATATCCGCGGTGTCGGCAAGGCATTCCCAAATGTGCGGGCCCTCGCCGATCTCACGTTTGAAGTCCGTCGCGGCGAGGTCATGGCCTTTGTTGGCGAGAATGGCGCCGGTAAGTCGACGCTGCTCAAGATTCTGTCGGGCGACTATCAGCTCGACGAGGGCAAGGTCCTCCTCGATGGCGAAGAGACCAGCCACGTCAATCCACTCGAAGCGCGCCGCGCCGGCTTCCGCTTGGTGCGCCAAGAGCCCGAGATAGTTCCCCATATCAGTGCCGCCGAGAACATCTTCGTCGGCGAGCTGCCGCAAAAGCGCGGCATCGTCGATTTCGACAAGCTCCATGCCGATGCACGGGCGCTGCTCGAAGAGTGCGGTTTCGCCGGGTTGATCGATCCGACGGCGCTGGGCGATACGCTGTCGCCGGCCCAGAAACACATCGTCGAGATCGCCCGGGCGCTGAAGCCCGGCGTCAGTGCCATTGCCTTCGACGAACCCACGTCCTCGCTCACCGCCGATGAAACGGAGCGGCTCTTCGGGCTGATCCGCAAGCTGCGCGATCGTGGTCTCGGGGTCATCTATGTCACGCATCGCCTGCATGAGGTGATGACGATCTCCGACCGCATCGCCGTGCTGCGCGATGGTCGCCTCGTCGGCGTCCGCGAAACCGGGTCGGTCACTCCGGACGACATCGTGCGCATGATGGTTGGGCGCGACCTGAGCTATGGCTTCAGCCGCGAGGAGACGACGCGGCCCGAGGTGATCCTCGAGGTCAGAAACCTCGCGAGCCGCTACCACGAAGGCATCAGCTTCAAGGTTCATGCCGGCGAGATCCTCGGCTTCGCCGGACTTGTCGGTGCCGGCCGCACCGAGCTGGCGAAGGTCATCTTCGGCGAGATCCACAAGCGCCGTGGCGATGTCATCGTCGCCGGCCAAACCACCCGCATCAGGGCGCCGTCAGACGCGATCGCCGCCGGCATCGGCTTTGCTCCCGAAGACCGGAAGGGGGAGGGCCTCATCCTGGTCCGCTCCGTGATGGAAAATGCCTCGATGGCGGTGTTCTCCCGGCTCGCCCGCTTCGGCGTGCTGCGAAACCGGATGATGGTCGATACCGTCACGCCGCTGATCGACAGCCTCGAGATCAAGACGCCGTCGCTCGACCAGGAAGTGGGCAAGCTATCGGGTGGCAATCAGCAGAAGGTGGTGTTGGCGCGTTGGCTCGCCGCCAAGCCCAAGGTGCTGATCCTCGACGAGCCGACCCGCGCCGTCGACGTGGGTGCCAAGGCCGAGATTTACCGGCTGATCGATAGTCTCGCCAAAAGCGGCATCGCCATCATGCTGATCTCGTCGGAAATGCCGGAGCTCCTGGCACTGGCCGATCGCATCGTCGTCATGCATGGCGGCCGGCTCTCCGATCCAATTGAGAAGAGTGAAGCGTCGGAAGAACGCATCCTCAACGCTGCGCTGGGCCAGAAGGCCGCGTAGCTCCAGACAGCCATGAGGGGGAACATGACGACCAACATCACCGCGACTACCGGGTCTCGTCCCGCCGGCAGCAATCCGTTCAAGGCCGTCGCTCGCTTCGTCGGAGCCGAGAATCTGTCGTTAATCATCGCGCTGGTTCTGCTGGTAGCGCTGATTGCCAGCCAGACGCCGTTCTTTTTCGTGCCGCGCAATCTCATGAACATCGGCATGAACCTTGCTGTGGTCGGTGTGCTCGGCGTCGGCATGACCATTGTCATCGTCTCGGGTGCACTCGATATCTCGGTCGGCTCCATCGCGGGCGTGGCGTCGGTGGTCTCGGCCATCTTCGTTACCTATGTCGGCACCGTCACCGGCGGCATCTTCATGGGCGTGCTTGCGGGCGCCCTGCTTGGAGTGGTCAACGCGGCCATCATCTCCTATCTCAGGGTCAATGCCGTGGTCGCCACCTTGGCGACATTGTCGGCTTATCGCGGCCTCGCCTTCCTCGTCGCACCCGAGGGCCGCCCGATCGGCGTGCTCGACCAGAGTTTTGCGTTCATCGGGTCTGGCCGCGTGCTAGAAGGCGGCAGCTTCCCCGGCATTCCGGTGGCGCTGCTGCTGCTCATCGTCATCGCTCTCATCGGCCATTTCGTGCTGAGCTCGACCGTTTTCGGGCGGGCCGTCTATGCGATGGGTGGCAACCCTGCCGCCGCCCGTCTCGCGGGCATCAACCTCACCCGGATGAAGTTCTACATCTTCACTATTTCGGGGGCGCTAGCGGGTCTTGCGGGGGTGCTGGTGACGGCGCGAACAAGTTCCGGCCAGCCGGCCTCTGGCACGCAGGGCCTCGAACTGGAAGTCATCACAGCCGTGTTCCTCGGTGGCGCCATCCTTGCGGGCGGCAAGGGCACCATCGTAGGCACGATGCTGGCCGTGGTACTGCTCGCCACGTTGAGCAACGGCATGAACCTGCTGAATATCCCGACCTTCTATCAGTTGGTCGCAAAGGGTTTCCTGCTCGTCATCGCGGTGGCCATCGGGCAGTGGCGCATGGCTCGCGCCGAGCGCGCGCAGGCCCGCGCCTCGCTCGCAGGATAGCGCCATGGGTATCGTTGCCATCGAGAATGCCGAGGTGCGCGTCGAAATCGACCCGCAATTTGGTGCCCGGGTGCTGAGCCTGATCGACCGCCGCTCCGGGCGAGACTGGATGGCAAAAGGGTCGCAGAGCACTCAGACCGGCGAGGATGCCATCTATCTCGCGGACGAGGCCGTCGGCTGGGACGAATGTTTTCCGACCGTCGCCCCTTGGGATGCCAGCGCCACCGCGCTGGGACGCAAGCTGCGCGACCACGGCGACCTGTGGGGGCGCCCGTGGGCCGTGGAGGCGCTCTCCCCCGATAGCGTCATCACCCGCCGCGATGACCGCGGGTTCCGGTTCACCCGGCGCCTGTCGTTGCAAGGGGCCACGCTGGCGGCGGACTATGCCGTCACGAACATGGGGACGACCGCCTTGCCGTTTATGTGGGCATTGCACGGGCTGTTGGCAGTGACGCCTGACGACCGCATCGAGATGGCCGGGGTCAGCAGCGTGAGGGCGACCTATATCGCTGACCGTGGCAGGACGCTCATCGCCCCACAACTCGACTGGCCGGGACCGGGTAATGCCATCGACGTGCCCCTCGATACCGTCCGTGGAATCAAGGCGCAATTTGCCGCCAAGCTCTATGCCAGCGACATCCCCGCGGCCCGCGCCGCAATCGGCGGCAGCCGCGGCTGGCTCGAGCTGGCGTGGGACGGCAACGAGCTGCGCCACCTCGGGCTCTGGCTGAACTATGGGGGCTGGCCCGAGCCGGGATGCGTCCACCATCTCGCCCTCGAGCCGACCACGGCGCCCGTCGACCACCTCGGCGAGGCGCTGGCGCAGGGCACGGCGCATATCCTCGAGCCGGCCCTCACGTCGCGCTGGCGCGTGACCATGACGCTCCAGGCACCAGCCTCACACTAGCTTTCACGAGACCAACAGATGACCGAAGAGTCCCACATCCTCTACAGCGTTGAGAACGGCATCGCCCACATGGTGATGAACCGGCCCAAGAAGCTCAATGCCATCACCGCGGCGATGGGCGGGGAGTTCGTCCGCATCTGCAAGGATGTCGACTTTCGCGAGGACATCAAGGTGCTGGTGATTTCCGGCGCCGGTGAGCGGGCCTTCTCGGCCGGCAGCGATGTGACGGCGCTCGACGACTTGGGCGACCCCTGGGAGCAGCGCAACCGGGCTGAGTACGATCGCGACTACATTGCGCCGCTGCTCAAGCTACGCAAGCCGTCCATCGCTGCTATCGATGGTTACTGCCTCGGCGGCGGGCTCGAAGTGGCAATGAGCTGCGACATCCGCGTCGCCACCGAGCGCTCGCGGTTCGGGGCGCCCGAGGTGCAGCGCGGCTGGCACGCCGGTTCGGGCAACACGTCGATTCTGCCGCGCCTCATCGGCTATGGCAACGCGGCGCGCTGGATCCTGACTGGCGACATCTTCCCGGCGGCCGAGGCACATCGCGTCGGCTTCGTGCAGGACCTGGTGACGGTCGAGGAGCTGTTCCCGCGCGTCATGAGCATCGCCGCGCGGCTGGCGAAGAACCCGCCCATCGCGGTGCAGTCGGCCAAGAACATCATCAAGCAGAGCCAGGGCACCTCGATCGCCCAGGGGCTGGCTTGGGAGAATGACGGCTACACCTTGTGCATGTCGACTGAGGATGCCGCCGAGGGCATCCGGGCCTTCGCTGAAAAGCGCGAGCCGATGTTCCGGGGGCGGTGATGACCGAACTGCACTCCACGCCGAACGGGCGGGCGACATCCGGCACGGGTCCGCTCGCGGGGCTTCGTGTCCTCGACCTCACCATCGCGCTGTCCGGGCCGATGTGCTCGCAGCGCCTTGGCGAGATGGGCGCCAACATCATCAAGATCGAGGCGCCCGGCGGTGGCGATTTCTCGCGCTACTCGACCATGGCGGGGATCACCAAGTTCGGCGACGCGACGACCTTCGTCACGCTCAACCGCAACAAGCGCTCGCTGATCCTCGACCTCAAGGCGGACGCCGGGCGCGAGGCGCTCTACCGCATGGTCCGGGACGCCGACGTGCTGATCCAGAACTTCCGGCCCCGCGTCGCCGGCCGGCTGGGCATCGACTATGCCACGCTGAGCGCCCTCAACCCGCGGCTGGTCTATGGCTCTATCAGCGGCTACGGCGAGGACGGCCCGCTCAAGGATCGCCCCGGCCAGGACCTGCTGCTGCAGAGCTTCGCCGGGCTCACCATGAACGGCGGCCGCAGATCCGACCTGCCGCGTCCCTCGCCGCTTTACATGGTAGATGTGTCGGCCTCCCATCTGCTGACCGAAGGCGTGCTGGCCGCGCTGGTGGCGCGCGCGAGCACGGGGCGCGGCCAGGAGATCAAGATCACCATGCTCGCCGCGATCATGGAGATGCAGGTGCAGGAACTGACCTCGTTCATGTCCGCCGACGCGCCACCGGTGCGCTCCGACAGCCCGCACGTGTCCATCTACATGGAACCGCCCTATGGCATCTATGCCTGCAGTGACGCGGCGCTTGCCCTGGCGCAGGTCGACCTTGACCGTCTCGCTGAGGTCATTGACCTACCCGTCCTGAAGCAGCTCAAGGCATCACGCCCCGCGCAAGCCGACAGCGCCGCGCTGATGAAATGGCGCGACGCCGTCTACGATGCCGTCGCTGCCCGCCTCAACGAGAAGCCGATGGAGCATTGGGATGAGCTTTTGACCCGGAACGGCTTGTGGTGCGGCCCGGTCAACGACTATGCGACGTTCCTCGCGCATCCCCAGACCCAGCCTTACCTCACCACCATGACCAACGCCGCTGGCGGCGCCTACCGCACCGTCGCGCCGGCCATCCGCTTTTCGGACGACCCAGCCCCATCGCTGCGCAGTTCGCCGCGCTATGGCGAGCACAGCCGCGAACTCCTGCTCGAGGCTGGCTTCAGTGCGGCCGAAGTCGACCGGCTTTTCGTCGACAACGTCACCCAGTCGCCGGAGATAGTGTGATGACCGGGCGGCTCGCAGGCGGGCATGTGTTCGTCACCGGCGCGAGCCGGGGGATCGGCGCGGCGATCGTCGAGAAAGCGCTCGCCGAGGGGGCCAAAGTCACGGCGGTCGATCTGGACAGGGAAGCGGGCGAGGCGTTCGTCGCCGGCCTAGCCGATCGCGACCGTGTGCATTTCGAAGGCGGCGATATCCGCCGCATCGACGACATCGCGCGGGTGCATGCGGCCGGCGTTGCGAAGTTCGGCCGCGTCACCGGCCTCGTCAACAATGCCGGGCGCAACTCCAATGCCGATCCGGTAACGATGACCGAAGCCGAGTGGGACGATGTGTTCTCCGTCGATCTCAAGGCGGCGTGGCTATGCGCCAAGGTCATCCTGCCGCAGATGCTGGCCGCCAGATCCGGCGCGATCGTCAATATCGCCTCGGTCCATGCCGACCATACGTTCCGGGGGTATTTCCCCTATGCGGCCGCCAAGTCCGGCCTGGTCGGTCTGACCCGTTCGCTGGCGCTCGAGGTGGGGCCGCAGCAGGTGCGGGTCAACGCCATCTCGCCGGGCTGGACGGAAACCAAGCTGGTCGCGGAGTACCTCGCTACCCAGCCCGCCGACATGCGCCAGCAGGTGCTCGACGTGCACCCGATGGCCCGAATTGCCAGGCCCAGCGAGATCGCCAATTGCGTGGTCTTCCTGCTGTCCGACGAGGCGTCTTTCGTCACCGGCGCCAACTGGCGTGTCGATGGCGGCCTCGGCGCCCGCTTCGCCGGTTGACCGGGGGCCGTCATCAGGCCGGTCGTGCTGCAAACCATCATCCAGCGCCGCATCCACCGACAGTTGTCGGCCGGACCTGGGCGCCCTTCGCCAGAGGAACATTACCGTGAAAATCACCCGCATAGTCACGCAGGTCGTGAATGCGCAACTGCGTAACTGGATTTTCGTGCGTGTTGAAACCGATACGCCTGGCCTTTACGGCATCGGCGAAGCAACACTCGAGTTCCAGACCCACGCGGTGATGGGTGCCCTGGAAGACCTCGGCCAACTGGTCATCGGGGAGGACCCGCGCAATATCGAGCATCTATGGCAGGTCATGTACCGGCATCCCTTCTTCAAGGGCGGTGTGGTGACCATGACGGCATTGTCCGGCATCGATCAGGCGCTGCACGACCTCAAGGCCAAGGATCTCGGCATTCCGCTCTGGCAATTGCTCGGCGGCCTCTCCCGCAAGCGGCTGCGAATGTACGATCACCTGGGCGGTGGCAGCTCGGACTCGGTCTACAACTCGGCGGATGCGTCGGCCTTCGCAGAAAAGGCAGCGCAGTCGCGTGCCGACGGCTTCACCGCGGTAAAGATCCTCGCCGTACCCAGGACGGCGCCGCTGGACGGCCTCGCGGCGCTCAAGGAGGCCGAGACCCTGATGGGCGCGGCCCGCCAGGGCGCCGGCGACGACATGGACATCATGGTCGATCTGCACGGCCGCACCACGGCCGCGATGGCGATTCAGTACGCCAAGGTGCTCGAACCGTTCCGGCCGTTCTTCCTCGAGGAACCGTGCCAGCCGGAGGATTACGAAGGCATTGCGCGCGTGGCGCGCTCCACCGCCATCCCGATCGCGGCCGGCGAGCGGCTGGTGCATCGGCGCGAGTTCCTGCCGCTGCTACAGGCGCAGGGCATCTCTGTTGCCCAGCCCGACGTCTGCCATGCCGGCGGGCTCACCGAGACCCGCCGGATCGCTGCGCTGTGCGACACGTTCGGCGTGTCGATGGCGCCACACAACCCGCTTGGGCCGGTGGCGACCATGGTCAACATCCATCTTGGTTTCGCTACGCCCAACTTCCTCATCCAAGAAGTGATGCGGGCCGACGTGCCGTGGCGCGATGAGGTGGTGAGCGGTGTCGTGCCGATCGTGGATGGCCATGTGACGCCGCCGCAGGCGCCCGGGATCGGCGTCGAGATCAATTTCGAGGTCGCGGCGAAATACCCCCTCGTCGACGTGCGCCCGGTCCAGTGGTACCACGAGGATGGCAGCGTCGCCGACTGGTAGCCGCCGCAATCGGCTCCGCCTGCGCCGCGCCGGCGGGGCCCACGTCTTCCCAGGGCTCCGAGGGCTACGGCACCTCTTCGTAGAGTCGGCTCGCCGCGCTGAGGATGTGGTTGCGCAGCGCAAGGCGTGCGTCGTCGATCGAGCGTCGTCTGAGGGCGTCGATGATCATCTCATGCTCGTCGACGATCTTGCCGAGGTCGGGGACGCCGCGACCATGCAGGGCTTGGGTAATGCGCTGGTGATATCCAAGCCGGCGGTGCGCATCGATGATGAACTTGTTGCCCGAGAGATTGACAATGGCCTCGTGGAATCGCGCGTTGAGCCCGACGAACTCGGCGTAGCCCTCGAAGGTGGTGCCGCTCACCGACTTGGGGATCTGCCGGTTGATCTCCTCCAGTTCCACAATCAGTTCGGGAGTCAACGAAGCGATGCCGGCTTCGAGGGACCCGATTTCGAGCATCAGCCGGGCATCGAACATCTGGCGTAGCTCAAGTTGGTCCGGCCCCGGAGCGACACGGTATCCCTTATTGGCCTCGAAGGTAACGAGGCGCTCGGCATTTAGCCGCGCCAGCGCCTCGCGCACGGGAATGAGGCTCGTCCCGAACTCGTTGGCCAATTGGTCGATGATCAGCCGCTGCCCAACGACGAGCTCGCCATCAGTGATGCGCTTGTGCAGTTCTTCGTGGGCCAGGTCGACCAGGCTCCGCCGGCGAGCGGCCAGGGGCGGCTTGCGCCGCGTCTCCTTTGGTGGTGCCATTCCTACCGCCTGACTGGGATACCCGCGAGGATTCTAGACTAATTAGCGACGAAAGGCCGGCGCAGCAATCTGCGGCGCCGGGCCGAAAAAGTGGTCGGCCCGGAGAATGTTTCCGGGTGAGTACTACCCCTTGACGCCGCCAGCAGTCATTCCGGCGACCACGAACCGCTGGACGAACAGGTAGAACAAGATCGCTGGCGTGGTGTAAATCACGGATACCGCCATCACCGAGTGGATCGGGGTAGACAACTCGCCGACGAACCCGGCCAGCCCGACAGAGGCGGTGCGCAGGCTCTCGCTGCTGACCATCGTCTGGGCAAACACGTATTCGTTCCAGCCATGGAAGAAGGCGATCACGGCCGCAGCCGCCAGCGTGGGGGCCACGAGCGGCAGCACGATGCGCACCACGATGCCGGCCGGTGAGCAGCCGTCGACGCGCGCCGCCTCCTCGATTTCCACCGGTACGCCGTCTATCGCGCCCTTGAGTATCCAGATGATCACCGGCACCGAAAAGGCGGCGTTGACAAAGATCAGCCCGGTCAACGAATTCAGCATGTTGAACTGGCCGAAGATGGCGTAGAGCGGCACCACCAGCATCGCCTCGGGCAACATCTGCGTCACGAAAAGCCCCAGCCCCGCCAGGCCCTTGCCGCGGAAATCGAACCGCGACAGGGCATAGGCGGGATACAGCGAAATGGCGATCGAGAGCACCGTTGTGCCCGCCGCCACGATCAGCGAATTGAGCAGCCAGGTGGCGATCGGGATGGTCTGGAACGCCTCGAGATAAGTGTTGCCGAACTCGGACAGGCGCGGCAGGAAGCTCGGCCCTTCGAACAGCGCCGCCGACGGCGTCAGCGACGTCACGAACATCCAGTAGACGGGGAAGGCCGCGGCGCCGATCAGCGCGACGACGGCCACGTAGCGGGCAATGGCCAGGAGGCTGAGCTTCTTCAATTCAACGCCCCGCATGGTCGGTTCGCCGGCTGGCGCGCACATAGAACAAGGTGATGACCAGCGCGACAGCAAGGCCTACCATCCCCACCGCGGCCGCCGCCCCCAGATCTCGGGAGACGAACGCCCGCTGGTAGAGGTCGATCACCAGCGTGTTGGTCGAGCCGATCGGCCCGCCCTGGGTCAGCAGCCAAATAAGGTCGAAGCGGCGCAGGGACCAGATCGTGACGAACAGGCTCAGCAGCACCACGGTGGGCCGCAACGTCGGCCACACGACGTTAAGAAGCACCTCGAAGGCGTTGGCCCCATCGATCTGGGCCGCCTCGCGCAGCTCGCGGGGCACCCCTTGAAGCGCGGCGAGCAGAACGACCGACGAGAATGGGAAGATCTGCCAGACGGTAACAATCAAGATCGCCGGCAGGGCGAATTTGGGGTTGTCGAGCCAGCCCTCATAAGCGGGTATGCCAAGGGCGCGCTGGACATGATTGAAAATGCCGTACTGCGCGTTGAATATCCAGGTGGCGATGAGCGCCACGGCAACTGGCGGCGCCGCCCAGGGGATGGTGACCATCGTGCGGGCGATGGCGCGCCCCTTGAACGGGCTGTCAAGCAACAGGGCGGTGACGAACCCGAGACCTATCGCCAGAACCACGCAACTGACCGTATAGACGAACGTCACCCAGATGGTGCCTAGGAACTGCTTGCTCGCGAACAGCGAACTGTAGTTGTCCAGCCCGACGAAGGTGTGTTTCTGAGGCGCCAGCAACGACGTCGAGGTAAAGCTGAGGAACAGTTCCTGCAGCAGGGGGATGCCCTGAAAGACCAGCAGGTACAGACCCGCTGGTGCCAGGAAAATGTAGGGCAGCCAGTTTGCTGCCTGTCCGCGCGACCGCATCGTTGTTCCTCTTGGTCGTGGGTGCCCGGAGGCCGCCGCGTCAGCGACAGACTGGCGCCTCGTAAAGGGGGAGGGCCTGGTGCAAACTGACGTCTGACCAAGCCCAATCCCCCGGGGTTTCAGATGGGAGGCCCGACGGCCGCCCTTACTTGACGAGGGCCATAGCCTCGTTCTGGGCCTCGGCCATGCCTTCGGCTACGTCGCCGCCCGAGTAGAGCAGCTTCAGCACCTGCTGGATGACAATCCGCTGGAAGTCGGGACTCTTCGTCTCAAGCCCGGCCGGCAAGGTCGGGATGCCCTTCGAGGTCAGCTCGTCGTAAGTCGCCAGCCAGGGGCGCTCGGCCAGTGCCTCGGGCGAGCGCTGGATCAGCGTGCCGACGCTGGTGCCGCCGAGGATGACCTGCAACTCCTGTTGCTGCTCCGGCTCGAGCGTCCACTTGATGAAGGTGTGCGCGGCATCCTTGACGGTGGAGTTCTGGTTCAGCACCAGCGCCTCGAGAATGATACCCGGCGCCAGGTTCGGGAACGGCGGCGGGGCCACACCGATCTTGATGCCCTTGCCCTGGGTGGCGAGAATCGTCGCGGCGGCGCCGTTGTCGATTTCCATCGCCACCTTGCCTTCCCAGAACATGCGCCGGTAAGTGGCCGCATCGGCGCCCTTGGGAATCACGTTGGCGTTGTAGACTTCGCGGTAGGCGGCAACCCCGGCGATCACTTCCGGGCTGTCGAGCGTCGGCAGCTTGCCGTCCGTCCAGCGGCCGCCAAAGCCGTAGACGTAGTTGTTCAGGTCCGACCACATGCCGTTGCTCTCGGCCTCTGTGGTGCGATAGGCGTAGCCGAAGTTGCCGTCCTTGGTCGAAGCCTTCGCGGCCGCGAGGAATTCCTCGAAGGTCTTGGGCGGTTCGCCGACCAGCAGGTCGGGGTTGTAGATCAGCCCGTAGCCTGACAGTTCCCACAGCACGCCGAAGCGCTTGCCGTCGACCTGCAGGTACTCGTCCGGCCCCTTGAACGGATAAGTCTGGTCCAGCGTGATTTCCGCCAGCGAACCAGCCTCGACAGCCGAGTAGTAGTCGCTGAGGCTCATGCGCATCAGGTCCGGTCCATGACCGCCACCCATCTGGGTGAAAACCGTCTTGGCGAAGCTCGAGTACGGGATGGCCACCGCCTCGACTTCAACATCCGACTGGCTCGCGTTGAACTTGGCCAGCCACGCCTCGAGCAGTTCGCCACGACCAGGCTCGGCGAACATCGGGGAAGCATAAGTAACGACGTCCTTGGCAACGGCGGGTGCCGCGCCGAGCACTCCCACGGCCAGCAGGACCGCGAGATTTGATAGGGTTTTCATGAGGTCTCCTCCAGCATACATGCAGACAATATATCATCTATGGTATGTGGTCAAACCGTTAAGCGAGGAACTTGGACTGGTTTGCACTCAGAGTGGCGCCCCCCCAGCCGTGTATTCCGCTAGCAGCAGGGGCGCGGAGTCGCAGTAGGGGCCGGCGGCTGTTACCTGAGCCATACGGCGCGGGCGGGGGCTTCGCGCCGCCAAACGTACGGCCGGGGTGAATTTACCGAGAGCATGAAAAGTCGCTTGCAACGCCATCCCAAACATGCTGATCATATATGATCTATTACCATGTGAGGCGTCGTGGAAAACACAACTGGACCGCTGAGCGGCATCACTGTCCTGGATCTTACACTGGCGCTGGCGGGACCGTTGTGCACCCAGCGGCTCGGCGACATGGGAGCGGACGTCATAAAGATCGAGGGCCCCGAGCGCCCCGATTTCACCCGGGCGGCCCCGATGCGCGATCAGTATCTTGGTGGTGAGACGACGACCTACCTGTCGATCAACCGCAACAAGCGTTCATTGGCCCTCAACCTCAAGAGCGAGGACGGCCGGGCGCTGTTCTACAAGTTGGTAGAGACGGCCGATGTCGTGATCCAGAATTTCCGTCCGGGGGTTGCCGAGCGACTGGGCGTCACCTTCGACAAGCTCAAGGCGATCAATCCGAAGATCGTTTACGTGTCGATCAGCGGTTATGGCGACAGCGGGCCGATGCTCGATCGCCCGGGGCAGGACCTGCTTGTGCAGAGCTTTTCCGGCGCGACCTTCAATGCGGGTCCCGCCGACGGCCTGCCCCACCCTTCTCCGATCTATATCGTCGACGTCGCGGCCAGCCACAATGCCTGCGAGGCGGTGCTGGCAGGCATCATCCAGCGCGACCGGCGGGGCGTGCCGGTGGAGGCAAAGGTGTCGCTTCTTGCCGCGGTGCTCGAGGTTCAGATCCAGGAGATCACCACGTATTTCAGCACCGGGGCGCGCGCGCCGCGCGGCGCGGCGCCTTATGCCAGCACGTGGATGGAGCCGCCATACGGCATCTACCGGATGACCGACGGCCATATCGCGATCGCGCAATCCTCGCTGTCGGCCATGGCCGAAGTGCTCGGCGCGGGCGAGCTCGCTGAACTGGCGGCCGCCCGACCGGAACCGAGGGACGTCGCAGCGCTCTCGGCCTGGCGCGACAAGGTCTATCCAGTGGTCGCCGCGGCGCTGGCGGAGCGCCAGGTCGAGCCGACCGTGCAGGCGCTGCATCAGGCTGGCGTCTGGTGCGGACCAGTGCAGGACTATGACCAACTGGCGCAGAACCCGCAATCGGACGGCCTGTTCGCCGAGATCGAGCATCCGCGCGCTGGTACGATCCGTACTCTGGCTCCCGCCATCCGCTTTTCGACACAAACGAACCCGTCGCTGCGCCCGGCACCCAGCCTGGGTGCGCACAGCGCCGACATCCTTACCGGAGTCGGGGTCAATGGCGACGAGTTCGCACGACTCAAGCAAGCGGGAGTAGTTGCATGACGGAGCATATCGAGCTCAACCGGATCGGCGGCAATGTCGCCGAGATCGTCCTCAATCGCCCGGAAAAGCACAACGCCATCAGTCGCGACATGAGTGCAGCGATTCGCGCGGCGCGCCGGGAGATCAACGAGGACGACGCTATCCATGCGGTCGTCGTTCGAGGGGCCGGCGAGCGGGCCTTCTGTGCGGGCACCGACATCACCTCGCTGGACACGTTCAAGGATGCCTGGGATTTCCGCAACCGCGTGGACTACGCCACGGAGTTCCGGCGCATCCGCAAGCCGACCATCGCCGCCCTCAAGGGCTGGGCCGTCGGCGGTGGCCTCGAGATTGCCATCAACTGCGATGTGCGCATCGCAGCGCCATCGACCAGGATCGGGGCGCCCGAAGTCAAGCATGGCTGGCTCGGTGGCGGCGGCCAGACGCAGATGCTCACCCGCCTCGTCGGCTACGGTAAGGCGATGATGATCTGCCTCACCGGCGATACCTTCGAGGCCGAGGAGGCCTACCGCATGGGCGTCCTGGAGAAGCTCGTCGGCGAGGGGGAGGAAGTGACCGCCGCCTGCGAGATGGCGGAGCGCATTGCCAAGCACACGACGATCGCCACGATGACCGTCAAGGAAGGCATCCGGGCAGCGCTCAACGGCATGCTCGATGGCGCCTCCCGCTACGAGAACGACCTGATGGTCCTGGCGTTCGCGCTGGGCAACCAGCGAAAGGGCATCGATGCCTTTACCTCGCGCAAGGACAAGGACTGAACGTGGGCGGACGGCTGTTCGCCCGCGGGCGCCATTGCAGGATCGTACGATGACCGACGCCGTGCTTCGCGGGCTCACCTGGGGGCACCGGCGCGCCGTCGCCCCGCTGGCGCCGTTGACAGCAGCCTTCACCGCCAGCCATCCGGATATTTCGGTGGACTGGATCGTCAGGCCGCTTTCGGACTTCGAGCACCAGGGCTTGGCCGGGCTGGCGGACGCCTACGACCTGATCATCTACGACCATCCTTTCAGCGGCTCGATCGTCGAAAGCGGCGCGTTCGAGCCGCTGTCCTCGCACGCGGGGACGCGGCTCGAACTGGGTGATGCGCCGCGCTACCTGGGCCCGTCGCTGCTCAGCTACCGGTTCGGCGGCAGCGTATTCGGCCTGCCGATCGACGCGGCCACGCAGCACGCCGCCTATCGGGCTGACCTGCTTGCGGCGGCGGGCGAAGCGGTTCCGCAAAGCTGGCAGGACGCCATCGCACTCGGCCGGCGGCTGGACCGGCAGGGGACCAAGCTCGGCCTTGCGGTAACGACCCCGCACGCCGGCCTGACAGTGGCCGCCCTGATGGCCAATACCGGAACGCCATGGCCGACCTCGCCCGACGAGCCGTTCGCATTGGACCGCGCCGGGTTCATCGACGCTTATGAATCCGTGCGTGAATTGTTCACCTACTGCCACGCCGACTGCCTCGATTTCAATGCCATCGACCTGCATGAGGCGATGGTTGCCCGTGACGACATCGCCTACACCCCGTGCGTCTATGGCTACGGCACCTATGGCGAGGCCGACCATTCGCACCGGCTGCGATTTGCCGATTTCGCCGGGCGAGTCGCGCCCTTCCACGCCGGCTCGGTGCTCGGCGGCACTGGCCTCGCGGTATCGCGCCGGAGTCGGCACAAGGCCGCCGCGCTCGCCTTCGTGCGCTTTGCCGCCACTGAGGCAGGGCAGGCGCTGATGCAGTCCGCACACGGCCAGCCGGGTCTTGCCGGCCTCTGGACCGCCGGCGAGGCTGACACTTGCTTCAACGGCTTCTTCACCGCGGCCCGCCGTTCCATCGAGGCGGCCTGGGTCCGCCCGCGGGTCCGCGGCTATATTGAGTTCCAGGCGAGCTTCGGCGCGCTGGTAGCCGAAGGGCTGCGGGCCGGCAGACGCGGCACTGCCCTCTGGGAACCCGTCGAGTCGCTGCAAAAGGACGTCAACCGCTGACGGATCAGGCGGGTCGACGTGCCAGCGGACCGCTCGAATGGAAGTTGGATTCCGGTCAGCCCCATCGCGACTGGAAGCCGGCGCAATTCGCCTAGCGCAAGCCGAACTGCGAGCGCGACACCAGCCTTTTGTTCTGGAAGGTGACGATGAGGGAGCCGAAGTAAGAGTTGGCGGCATTCCATTTGACCATCGCCGTATTGGTCCCACTCAGCTCCAACTGGCTAATCATCTCGCCCTCGCAACCGACCACACCCCTCGCTTCGACATAACTCATCCCGGTCCTGAGCCGGTAGAACTCCGCCCTCGTCGCGGCGCAGGGCTTTGTCTCAGCTGCTGACGAATCCTCGGCTGCGACTAGCCTCGACGGAGCTTCAGTCGTTCTGCTCTGGCCGAGGCTGGCGAGCCCGAGGACGATGATTGCGCCGGCTGCAGCGTAGAGGGCGAGCGCCCCGGCGAGGCGGAGGCCATTGTCATCGAGGCTGGTCACCGGCGACTCATCTGCTGCCGTAGCCACATCGCGCCCGCTCAATCGCGGGGGCGAGAGGACTGGCTTAGGCAGGGCGCGGTGCCCGAAGGGCCGATGGGTCGGCATGGCTGGGAGCCAAGCTGACGGAGCCGGACCATCGCTCCCCCCCCGGCAACAGTCCAGCCCAGCAGTGGCAAGGAGTTAGCAACCCTCCAACAGCGGACAGACGATCGGACAGACGGTTCGTTGCAGCCGCTCAGGCCCGGGTGTCCGGCACATAGCAACATCCCGACTCGTGCACCGCCAATGCCCTTCCGCCAAGCGGCTGGGAACGCTGGGCAAAGCTGGCGCTGCTACGCGGACATAGCAGCATTTTCGGATGCTGTGGGTGCGGGAGAAGTGGCGGAGAGAAAGGGATTCGAACCCTTGAGACGGTTCCCCGCCTACACACTTTCCAGGCGTGCGCCTTCGACCACTCGGCCATCTCTCCGCTGGCAGCTTTGGGCTACCGCGCCTCGGCCGGATTAAGGGCGGGAGCGGTGGTCAAGCCGCTCCGGAGGCGCGGCGCAATATACTCATGGACGCCGAGAGAGCAAGCGCCGTGAGAGGCCGTCTTGTGCCGGAGCCGATCGACATGGCAGAAGGGCGGGGCGCCAGGGTGGCGCATACTCGGAGGCGGCGCGACGGACGGCGGATGCGGCTCATTCTGCGCATACTGGGCACCTGGCTCCTGGGCGTGGCCCTGATCCTGCTGATCATCGACGGCACCCGTTCGCTCGGCGCCAACATGCTGACCTTCACCTCCTTCGGCGAGGCCTGGACCTGGATCAATGCGGACAGCCTCGCGGTGACGCGTGAGTTCTTCGCCTCGCGCTTCTTCGGCCCGGTGCTGGAGCCGGCGATCGCCGCCCTGCTGGCATTCCCGAGCTGGGCGGTGCTGGCGGTGCCGGGCGCACTGCTCGCCTGGATGGGCCGTTCGCGCCGCACCCGCGTCTTCGTGCAGCACGACCAGATCTGAGTGCGCCAGGGCATCCACCGGGACTATGACCCGACGCTGAACACTCGCAAGGCGCCGCCGGGCGTCGTCGTTTCGGTCAGCCAGGCGGGCAGCTTGCCCGCGGGCAGCAGCCGGACGAACGAATCGGCGGCCGCGCCGGGCATGCCGCGCAGCTCCGGCATGGTGGGACAGACCACCACGAGGTCGATGCCGCGGGCGATCAGGATGCGGCGGGCCTCGTCGACCGGCTCGTTGAAGAAGCGGAAGGTGTCGCGCACCCCCGCCTGGTTGCGATGATATGGCGCGGACACAACGGCGTGCGGCGTGAACAGCAGCAGGTGCGCGCCGAGGTCGATCGGCGCCATGATGCGCGCCGCCGGCAGGGCGGCGAGCGCAGTGAAGGCGTCGGGGTTGCGGCAACCTGCCGTGGGGACCGGTTCGGGCAGTGGCGGCGCGGCAATCGCCACGATGCCGCCGATGATCAGCGCCAGCCCGATGCCGGCAAAGCCGATCCAGCCCGCGAGCAGGCCGAGCGCCGTGGCGATGCTGCCCCGGCTGAGGTAGAGCGTCCGCGCGCCGACGATCAGCGCCGCCCCGGCCGGGACCGAGAGGCTGGTGGCCATGCGCGCGGCCCGCACCTGCACCAGCGCGACGAGCACGGCGAGGCCGAGGAAGCAGCAATAGGCGATCCACCTGTGCCGCGCTTCGCCACCGCCGGTGACGAGCTTGAAGACGGTGACGGCGACGGCCAGCAGCGCCGGAATGCCGATGGCGAGGACGTAGACGGGATTGCCGAGGACGGCGACATAGGCCGGCTGCGCCTCCTCGATGCGCTCCAGCCAGTTGCGGACCAGCCACGGGTCGAGCGCCGCATAGGGCCCCCGCAGGCAGCCGGGGAACAGCAGCACCATCACCGCGACCAGCGCCGCGCCCGCCAATCCTCCGGCGACCAGGCGCGAGCGCCGCGTATCGGGATTGACCCGCGAGCGCACGACGAAGGCGAGGCCGGTGCCGGCGGCGGCCACGGCGTAGACGCCCGAGATGGCGTCGCAGGCTGCGACCAGCCAGCGGTCGGGCGGGAGCGCCAGGGCCAGGCAGGAGAGCGTCGCGGCCGCGAAGGCGATGCCGAACCAGCGCAGTGCGGCGGCGTGCCGGCGATCGAGCACCCACAGCAGCCCGAGCGCCAGCATGGCCGAGACCACGCCGGGCAGGCTCTCGATGCCGATGGCGATCGCCACCGCCGCGGCGATGCCGGCCCACACGGCCTGCCGCGGTCGCTCGATCGCCTCGATGCTGGTAAGCGCCAGCGCGAGCAGCAGCAGGACCTGCGCCGAATGGTGGTCGAAGCGACCGGGCGGAAAGTCGGCGAGCGTCACCAGCGAAAAGGCCGTGAGCGCCAGGCCCGGCAGCACGCCATCCGGCCCGGCCAGCCGCAGCGCCAGCCTGGCGGAAAGCCAGAACAGCCCGAGCAGCATGAGCAGCGGCCAGGCGTAGGCGGCGGCCGTCTCGGCCCCGGCACCGAACATCGGGCGGAGCACCACGATCAGCATTCCGATCGGCGCATCGATCAGGCGCGACCAGTGCATCGAGGCGCCGTAGGGGGCGTTGAGCCGGTACTGCGTCAGGTCGTACCAGCCCTGGCCGCCGAGGAAGTCGCGCACCTCGACCAGCCGCATCGCATCGTCGGTGTCGTTGATCAGCGGCATGCCGCCATAGATCGAGCGCAGCACGAGGCCGGCCGCGGTCACGGCGAAGAAGGCCGCGAGCAGCCGCCAGTCGATCCGATCCGCCTTGCCGCCCATTCAGTCTCCCCCGCGCCCCGAGGACTAGCGCGCGCGCCTTAAGATCGGCTGAAGGCGGGGCGTTGACGGCGGCACGGCCGCGCCCTTTACTGCACTCATGGAGCCAAGAGGGGGCAGGGAATGGTTGCCGGACTTCTCTACATCGTCGGGTTGATCGCAGTGCTGGTGACGATTCTGATGGTGGGGTTCCATGCGCCGCCGTTGCTGCAGGCGTTCATGGCCAGCATCGAAGCGCCAAGTCCCGACTATCTCGGCGCCATCGCGGCGCTCGGGCGCGGGCTCGAATGGGCGCTGTGGCCGTTCGTCGGCGGGTTACTGGTGATGGCCGCCGGCCGCATCATCTTCCTGCTCGGCGCCATCAACCGGGCGCTGCGCGGCACGCCATGAATGCGAACGGGCGGCCTTTCGACCGCCCGTAGGCCATGAACTTCTGCCAGTCGCGTCAGGCGCGCGGCTGCGGCACGATGCGCAGGTAGGGCTTCAGCGTCTTCCAGCCGTCGGGATACTTCTCGCGCGCCGCCTCGTCGGAAACGGCCGGCACGATGATCACGTCCTCGCCGCTCTGCCAGTTCACCGGGGTGGCGACCTGGTGCCGGGCGGTGAGCTGCAGCGAGTCGATGACGCGCAGGATCTCGTCGAAGTTGCGGCCGGTCGAAGCCGGGTACTCGATCTTCAGCTTCACCTTCTTGTCCGGACCGACCACGAACACGCTGCGCACGGTCAGCGAGTTGTCGGCATTGGGGTGGATCATGTCGTACTTGCGGGAGACCTCGCCATCGACGTCCGAGATCAGCGGGAAGTTGAGGGTGGCGCCCTGCGTCTCGGCGATATCGGCCGCCCAGCCGGCGTGGTTCTCGAGCTTGTCGACGCTGAGGCCCACGACCTTCACGCCGCGCTTGTCGAACTCCGGCTTCAGCTTGGCGGTGTAGCCGAGCTCGGTGGTGCAGACCGGGGTGAAGTTCTTCGGGTGCGAGAACAGCACGGCCCAATAGCCGTCGATGTAGTCGTGAAAGCGGATGCGGCCCTCGGTGGTCTCGGCCTCGAAATCGGGGGCGGTATCGCCGATGAGAATTGCCATGAAGATCTCCTGCAGTGCGGGGCGGTCCCCGCATACTTCCTGCCACTATCGGCCGAGTGGGCTCGCCGACGCGACGGCGCCGCATGAAATCTTTTTGTGTTTTCCCGTCAAGGCGGAACAATGCCTACTGGCAAGGCAGGTCGCGGCGCAAAAGCGGCGGAAGGCCTCACATCAGGGCGGGCAGGATGGCCTTGTCGAAAGCGAGCACGAAGGCCATCGGCGCGAGCGCCAGGGCGAGCGCAGTGGGCTGGCTGAGCTTGCCGACGCGGGCGATGAGGAACACCACCACGATCAGCAGCACCGAGGCGAACAGGCTGGCGACCTCGCCCTGCAGCATCACGTACCAGTCCGGCATGGCAGTCCTCCGACGCCCGAAGAGCGGGCGCCGGCGAGTCTTGCGCGCGAGCCTTGCCCGGAGGTTGCCGCGGCCGCGCGGCTTTGAGCCGAATTGCAGCTATTGCGCCGCGGTGACCCCGCCGGCGACGCCCTTGGGCGCCCCCTTGGTCCAGGTGACCTGGGCGCCGTTGAGCGGCACCACCGACAGGCTCATCTTGCCCGAACCGAGCTGCAACTCGCGGGCGTGGGCGAGATAGACCAGCTCGTTGTTGACCGCATCGTAGATGCGGGTGACGCGCAGGCTCTTCCAGATCAGCGAGCGCGACTGCTTGAAGATTTCCTCGCCGCCCTTGTTGAGGTTGATGTCGCCGACGGTGATCGGGCCGTTGGCGTTGCAGTCGACCGCCGAGTAGGAGGGGTCCTCGAACCAGTTGCCCTGCTGCAGCCGGTCGATCAGCGAGCGGTTGAAATAGGCGACGTGGCAGACCACGCCCTGCACCTCCGGATCGGGCACCGCCTCCACCGCGATGTCGTTGCCGGTCCAGTCGACGCCGACGCTGCCCACGTTGGTGGCGTTGTTGTTACCGCACGCGGCGAGCACGCCGGTGAGGGCGAGAACGAGGCCGAGGGAGGCGAGGCGCTTCAGCATTGGCGGGTCCCTGTAGGTGCGGGTGGACAACGCCGCAGCATGTGGGGACCGCCGGGCAGCCGCGCAAGGAGCGTCGTGTTGCGAACTATGACGCGCCACGTTATGCTGCCTCATGATCCGAGGCTTCGCCGACCGGGAGACCGAACTGATCTGGTCGGGCCAGCGAAGCAGGCGCCTGCCGGGCGATATCGTGGCGGATCTGCTTCGTGTTCACCGATGGAGGTGCAGATGACGTCGAAATCGTCGACTATCACCGATGACGGCATGCTCCCCAATCCGCATCCGGGCGAGATTCTGCTGGAGGAGTTCCTGAAGCCGCTGGAGCTTAGCCAGAATGGCCTCGCCCGAGCGCTCCATGTGCCGCCCCGGCGGATCAACGAGATCGTGCTGGGCAAGCGCCAGGTGACCGCCGATACGGACCTGCGCCTGACCAGGTACCTGGGCCTGTCGGAAGGCTTCTTCCTCGGACTGCAGGCCGACTACGATCTGATGGAGCGGCGCCGGCAGATCGCGGGCGAGCTGGAGAAGATCACCCCGCGGACGGCGTGAACCGGCTCAAGCGCAGCCCACCATCGAGGCGGCGCGCAGCAACCCGGCGCCGTTGTACAAGGCGCAGCCGGTCAGGCGGCGACGCTTTCGTCCTCGACGGCGGCTTCGGCGCTGCGCGTCTTGAGCGACTCGATGCAGTTTTTGGCGCTGGCCTTCGCCTTGTAGGTTTCCGAGCGCACCATCGGCTCGCCATTGGCGGCGACGAAACGGACGAAGAACTGTCCGTCCTTCGATGCGACGATCTCGAAGCGGTAGCCCTTGGCACCCTCGTCCCCAGCGCTGAGATCAAACACCGCTGCGCCCGGCGCATTCTTCTTGATCGACTCGATGCAGTTCCTGGCGCTGGCCTTGCTGGCATAGTTCTCCGACCAGACCAGGGTCTCGGCGTTGTACACGAACTTGGCGACGAACTGGCCGTCTTTGGCCGGCGAGATCTTGAACTTATGCGGCATGACGCTTGCTCCGGATGAATAGCCCCGCGCCAATACTAGCGCGAACTTTGCGAGTCGTCAGCGCCCGACGCGATCGATATGCCCCAGGTCACGGGCGGGGTCGATGCGGTCGCGGACCAACTGCTTGATCTGCTTGGCATCGGGGAAACCGCCGTCGCGCTTGCGTTCCCAGACCAGCTCGCCGTCGAGGTGAATCTCGAAGATGCCGCCGGTGCCCGGCTTCAGCGTCACTTCCCCGAACTCGAGGCTGAAGGTGGAGAGCACCTCCTGCGCCATCCAGGCGGCACGCAGCAGCCAGTTGCACTGCGTGCAGTAGGTGATGGTCAGGTGCGGCTTGGCCGGCTCGGTCATACCTGCGGGTCGCCCCAGCTGGAGAACACGTTGGTGGGCAGCACCATGATATCCGAAGTATCCTCGTCGTGCGCCTGCTGCTTCAGCGATACCAGCTGCGCCGTGGTGCTGTTGACCCGCTGCGCCAGCAGGCGGGCGATCTGCAGCAGCCACGAGGGGTGCTGCTCGAGCACCCGCAGCGCGTCGTCGATGACGTAAAGCTGCACGTCGGTCAGCGCCCGCACGCTCGCCGAATGCGGCCGGTCGAGCAGCACGCTCATCTCGCCGAAGATGGCGCCCGGCTGCCGGGTGGAGGCGACGAACCTGCCGTCGCGCAGCACCTCCACCTCGCCTTCCTTGAGCACGAACAGGCTGCCGGAACGGCCCGACCCCTGCCGGATCAGCTCGGCGCCTGCGGGGTAGAAATCGAACTTCAACCAGCCTCCGCCATCCGCCACTTCCGGTGCTCCCCGAACCATTCGGGCGAATGGTAGCGGAGCTTTGCGTGGCGGGATAGCGGGGGGGCCATATCCCACCGGACGGCCCCCTCCCAGCCTCCCCCATGAAGGGGGAGGTGCCGCGTCGCGGTACTTGCGACCAGGTGCCAACGCGCACCCTCTTCACCCTCCCCTTCATGGGGAGGGCCGGGGAGGGGCCGTCTGCGGGACGTTTGCGCATGTCAGCAACACGCGGTATCTCACCGCTCGCGCCGGCCACGCCGGTGGCCACCAGTCCCCGGTCAGCTGCCGGGAGCGACAAAGGAGAGCGACATGCTCGAGACCTCCGTGCTCGGCCGGCCGGCCGAGATACCCACTTCGCCCGATACCGCCGTGCTCGACCGGGTGCCCAATCCGCATCCCGAGGTGGACTACCTGATCCGCTTCACGGTGCCGGAGTTCACCGCGCTCTGTCCGATCACCGGGCAGCCGGATTTCGCCCACCTGGTCATCGACTACGTTGCCGACCAGTGGATGGTGGAGAGCAAGTCGCTGAAGCTCTTCATGTTCTCCTACCGCAACCACGGCGCCTTCCACGAGGCGACGACGGTGGAGATCGGCCAGCGACTGGTGGCGACGCTCGCCCCGCGCTGGCTGCGCATCGGCGGCTACTGGTATCCGCGCGGCGGCATCCCGATCGACGTGTTCTGGCAGACCGGCAAGGCGCCGGACGGGCTCTGGCTGCCCGAGCAGGGCGTGCCCGGCTATCGCGGCAGGGGCTGACCCGGGGCTGAAACGAGGAAGCCGCCCGGACAGGGATTTCCGGGCGGCTCTGGCCGGCGATCGAGGGCTACCGCCGGCGAAGTTCTCTGGCCTGCCAACGTTTGTGCTGTCGCCCCGTTCCAATATCCTGCGCCGCAAACGGAAAAGAGATTCGGCTTGAGCATCGAGACGGGCGGGAAACGGGCGCGCTACCAGCTGCTCGACCTCATGCGGGGCATCGCCATCCTCGCCATGGTGGCGTTCCACATCGCCTGGGACCTCTACTATTTCGGCTACTCCGACGTCGACGTGACGGAGGTGCTCGGCTGGGTGGTGTTCCAGAAGGCGATCCTCTCGAGCTTCCTGCTGCTGGTCGGGATGGGGCTGGTGCTCGGGCACGGCAACGGCGTGCGCTGGCGTGCCTTCTGGCGGCGCTGGGCGTTCCTGGTGGTGGCGGCGCTGCTGACCACGGCGGGCACCTACTGGATGTTCCCCGACTATTTCGTGTTCTTCGGCGTGCTGCATGCGATCGCGCTGTTCTCGCTGCTGGCACTGCCCTTCCTGCGGCTCGGCTGGCCGGTGACGGCGGTGATCGGCGCGATCTGGATCGCGGCGAACTTCCTCTGGAACGATCCGGCCTTCGAGCAGCGCACGCTTGCCTGGATCGGCTTCTGGCCGACCTCGCCGCCGACCAGCGACGTGGTGCCGGTGTTCCCGTGGTTCGGCGTGGTGCTGCTCGGGGTGGCGCTGATGCGGCTGCTGCTCGGCTCACCGGCGATCGAGCCGCTCAAGGCCTGGCGCAGCGAGGCTCCCGGGTTGCGCGGCCTTGCCTGGCTCGGCCGCTGGAGCCTGCCGTTCTACCTGCTGCACCAGCCGGTGATCATCGGGCTGCTCTACGGGCTGATGCTGCTGCAGAACCCGGCGGTCGCGCCGCCGGTGGTGGGCGACGTGGCGGGCTTCACCGCCAGCTGCAATGCGAGCTGCGGCGCCAATGGCTGGGCGGCGGGGCAGTGCGAGGCCTATTGCTCCTGCGCGCTGGAGCAGATCCAGGCGGGCGGCCTGTGGGACAAGCTGACCGACCCCGGGGCCCCGGAGGTGGCGCAGCTGCGGGATTTGTGCAGCGCGATGCATCTGAAGTGAGGGTGTCACAGGGCGGCATAGGCGGAATGGAAAACCTGAGCCACCGACGCCCACCCTCCCCCTTGCGGGGAGGGTAGCGGAGCTTGGCCGCGCCAGCGGCTTAGCGGAGCTAGGGAGGGGGTGCGCAGTCCGTCTGTTTTCGTCCCGGCCCGTGCCCCCCTCCTAGCTCCGCTAAGGCTTCGCCTAAGCTGCGCTACCTCCCCCGCAAGGGGGGAGGTGGGCGTAGTGCCGCGGGAGGGTGCCGCCTGTCCGCCTCACACCTTTTCGGTGTGGCCGCCGAAGCCGAGGCGCATGGCGCTCAGCATCTTTTCGGCGAAGTTGTGCTCCTGCCGGGAGCGGAAGCGGGTGAAGAGGGCGGCGGTAAGGACTTCGGCGGGGACCGCTTCCTCGATCGCCGCTTCCACCGTCCAGCGCCCTTCGCCGGAGTCGCCCACATGGCCCGAGAAGGCGGCGAGCTCGGGGTCCCTGGCGAGGGCGATCGCCGTCAGGTCGAGCAGCCATGAGGTGACCACCGAGCCGCGGCGCCAGACTTCGGCGATGTCGGCGACGTTGAGCGCGAACCGCTCGTTGGGCGGCAGCTCCTCGCTGCGCTTGCGCTCGAGGATGTTGAAGCCCTCGGCATAGGCCTGCATCATGCCGTACTCGATGCCGTTATGGACCATCTTGACGAAGTGCCCGGCGCCGGCCGGCCCGGCATGGATGTAGCCCTGCTCGGCGCGCGGATCGAGCTGCTCGCGGTTGGGCGTCGCCTCGATGTCGCCCTTGCCGGGGGCCAGCGCGGCGAAGATCGGATCGAGATGGTCGACCGCTGCCTTGTCGCCGCCGATCATCAGGCAGTAGCCCCGCTCCAGCCCCCACACGCCGCCCGAGGTGCCGACATCGACATAGTGGATGCCGGTGCGCGCGAAATCGGCGGCGCGGCGGATATCGTCCTTGTAGTAGGAATTGCCGCCGTCGATCAGGATGTCGCCCGCCCGGAGGATGGAGCTGAGGTGCTGCAGCGTGCCTTCGGTGATCTTGCCGGCGGGCAGCATGACCCAGATGGCACGGGGCGACCCGGTGAGGGAATCGACCAGCGCCTCCAGCGTCTCGGCCGGGCGCGCCCCGTCATTGCCGAGGGCGGCGCGGGCCGCCGCGTCGATGTCGTAGACCGCACATTCGTGCCCGGCCTGCATGAGTCGTCGCGCGATGTTCCCGCCCATCCGGCCCAGACCGACGATCCCCAGCTGCATGATGCACTCCATTGTGGCGAGTTCTGTCCGGGGTGTTATAGCGGGTAACGCTGCGCTTCCGAACCGTGGACTGGAGGCGCTCCGGCAGGGAGTAGGAATTATGCATGTAGTGGTGACCGGCGCCGCCGGTAATCTTGGCACCAAGGCGATCGCGATGCTCGAGGCTGCCGATTGGTGCGAGCGCATCACCGGAATCGACGTCAGCCCGTTCGACGCCAGGGGCAAGGCGCACAGCCTCGTCGCCAACCTCGCCGACCCGCGCGACGGGCGCTGGATCGAGGCGGTGCGCGTGGCCGACGGCATCGTGCACTACGCCTCGGCCAACCCGGCGCCGACCTCGAGCTGGGCCGAGTCGGCCGCCTCGTTCGACATGACGGCGAACCTCCTGGAGCAGGCCGGCGGCGACAAGCCCTGCCGCTTCATCTTCGCCTCGTCCAACCATGCGATGGGCGGCTACAAGGACAGCCCGCTGCCGCCCGACGGCAAGCTCCGCATGTCGACCCCGCCGATCAGCGGCACCCGCTACTGGGACGGCGAGATGTACCGCTGGGGTTCGGCCTATGGCGCGACGAAGATCCTCGGCGAGCGGGTCTGCGCGGCCCGCGCCGCGGCCACGGCCGGGCGGATCACCGCGGTCTCGACCCGCATCGGCTGGTGCCAGCGCGGCGATAACCTCGCCACCACGCTGCTGCGTTCCGGCGGCGGCGACCGCGACGAGCCCAATCCCGAGGTGGTGGCGCGCAACACCAAGTGGTACCGCGACATGTGGCTCTCGAACGCCGACCACGCCCGGCTGATGGCCGCGGCGCTCACCGCCGATGCGAGCAAGTGGCCGGCCGCGGCCATCGTCGTTTCGGGCATGTCGAACAATACCGGCATGCCGTGGGACCTGACCGAGGCCCGGCAGTGGATCGGCTACGTCCCCGAGGACGACGTGTGGGCCGCACTCCGGAAAGCCGGGCTCGCGTAAGCGACACTTACCCCTCAGCCGGCCGCGGCGCGGCCGGCCTCTCGCTTCGTCGGCACGTCGGCGGTTGTGGTCGCCCCCACCACCACCCACCGGGTGGTCCCCCACCCCCCCCGCGCCGGGGAGGGGCCCCCCCTGGCCACCCACGCGACCGCACCGGATACACCCCAGTGCGCCGC
>JBQCFF010000455.1:0-4749 GCA_051959485.1 Devosia sp.
GCTCGAGCAGCGCGTAGCGGTTGGCGAGCGGGCGCGACTGCTTGCTGGCATGGGCGCCGACCTGGCTGATGCGGGCGCGGGTGGCGAAATAGGCATCGGCCTCGCTGTCGGCCACCACCTCGACCGGACCACGCACCCGGATCTGCCGGCGCAGCGACTTCCAGTGCATGACGAAGGCCGCCTTCGGGTTGGCGAGCAGCTCGCGCCCCTTGTCGCTCTCGAAATTGGTGAAGAAGCAGTAGCCGCGCGCGTCGCGGGCGTTCATCAGCACCATCCGGACGTCGGGCATGCCGTGCTCGTCGACGCTGGCCAGCGCCATGGCGTGCGGGTCGTTCGGCTCGGCCTGCTGGGCCAGCGCGAACCACTCCTCGAACAGCGAGCCGGGGTCGATGGGCGCGGTGTCCGCATCGTCGAACAGCCGGTCGGTAAGCGTCGTTCCCGCCATGATTTTCAGCCCTTTGCCCGGTCTGGACAAGCTCCGGGTGCGTCGCCATATAGAAGGGCGCCGGGCCCAAAAGCAATTCTTCCGGCGCACCCGAAGGAACCCATGCGCGACCCGTACACCGTGCTCGGCGTGTCGAAGTCCGTGAGCGAGAAGGACCTCAAGTCCGCCTACCGCAAGCTCGCCAAGGCGCATCACCCCGACCAGAACCAAGACGACCCGAAGGCCCACGCCAGGTTCGCCGAGATTTCCTCGGCCTACGATTTCCTGACCGACAAGGACAAGCGGGCGGCCTATGACCGTGGCGAGATCGACGCCGACGGCAATCCGCGTTTCGCCGGCTTCAGCCGGGGCGCTGGCGCTCGCCCGGGCGGTGCCGCAGGGGCCGGCGCCGGCTTCTCGGCCGAGGACATCCTCAAGGAATTCATGTCCGGCTTCGGCGGCCAGCCGCGGGGCGGCGCGAGCCGCGGGGGCAGCGCCGGCTGGGACCCGTTCACCGGCTCAGCGGGCGGCAATGCCGGCTTCCATCCCGGCCGCTCGCAGAGCCTCAAGGGCGACGACGTCAACCTTACGGCCGCCGTGACGCTGGAAGAGGCGCATGCCGGCGCCAGCGTGCCGCTGCGCATGCCGACCGGCAAGACGCTGAACGTCAAGCTGCCCGACAAGGTGGAGGAAGGCCAGCAGATCCGCCTGAAGGGGCAGGGCATGGTCTCCCCGCTGGGCGGCGAGGCCGGCGACGCCATCGTCACCGTGAAGTTCGAGCGCCACAAGCAGTTCCGCCGCGACGGCGCCGACCTGCGCGTCGACCTGCCGATCACGCTCTACGAGGCGGTGCTCGGCGGCAAGGTGCGGGTGCCGACGCTGGAGGGCTCGGTGGAGCTCACCCTGCCGGCTTCGGTCAACACCACCAAGGCGCTGCGCCTCAAGGGCAAGGGCCTGCACGGCGCCGGCGACCTCTACGTCACGCTGCGCATCGTGCTCCCGGCGCAGGGCGACCCCGACCTCGAAAGCCTGATGCGCTTCTGGCGCGACCAGAAGCCGTACAAGGTGCGGGACAACTAACCGGCGGGGCCACTAATCCCTTGGTGCGGCGGCGCGTTTCAGGCGGTCGTTGATGGCTTCGCCGAGGCCGTGGTTGGGGATCGGGGCGACGGCGATGCGGTCGGCTTCGGCGTCGAGCTGGTGCAGCATCGAGAACAGGTTGCGCGCCGCCTCGCGCAGGTCGCCGGCGGGGCTGAGGTTCAGCGTCGTCCCGGCCTGCGCGCCGAAGCCCAGATAGGCTTCGCCCGGTTCGGGCTGTTCCACGTGAATCCGTAGCCGCGCATTCGGCGCGTAGTGGCTGGCCAGCATGCCGGGGGAGGCGACGGGGCCGTTTTCCTTCGCCACGGCGATTGTCTGGCCGAGCATCGCCTCGATCTCGTGGCGCGGCAGGGCGCCGGCGCGGAGCTGGGTGACGGTGTCGCCGCTGACGGCGAGGATGGTGGACTCGACGCCCGCCCGGGCCGGGCCGCCGTCGAGCACCGGGACGCGGCCCTGAAATCCCTTCAGCACCTGCTCGGCCGTGGTCGGCGACAGCCGGCCCGACGGGTTGGCGCTGGGCGCGGCGAGCGGCCGCCCGGCGGCGCGGATCAGCTCCTGCGCCAGCGGATGCGCCGGGATGCGGATCCCGACGGTCGCGAGCCCGGCGGTGGCGATGTCGCTGAGGCCGGAGGTGGACTTGCGCGGCAGCACCAGCGTCAGCGGGCCGGGCCAGAAGCTGGCCAGCCGGTGGGCGAGGGGGCCGAACTCCGCCAGCCGCTCCGCCATCGCGAGGTCGGCGACGTGCACGATCAGCGGGTTGAAGCGCGGGCGGCCCTTGGTCTCGTAGATCTTCAGCACCGCGTCCGAACTGGTGGCGTCGGCGCCGAGGCCGTAGACCGTCTCGGTAGGGAAGGCGACCACCTCGCCGGCCTGCAGGAGGCCGGCGAGATGCGCGATGTCTGATCGGGTGTAGGGTGTGCCGCGCGGCATGGTGAGAAGATGAACGGGTTCTGTCGCCGGTCGTTTGACAACCGCGGGGCTCCAACGTCAAGCTTCTCGGGCAATCCGGCGGCCACCAATGTCCACACTGCTCGTCTCGCAACGCAATTTCGAAAGGCACGTCACCCCGACCGGCCATCCGGAGCGGCCCGACCGCATCCGCGCCGTCGAGGAGGCGCTGGGCGACGAGAAGTTCGCGCGGCTGAAGCGGCTCGATGCGCCCTCGGGCGACCTGACGCTGGCGGAGCTCGTCCATCCCGGGGACTACCTGCGCGAGCTGGCGCGGGCGCGGCCTGCCGAGGGCATCTCCCGCATCGACGAGGACACCTTCATCTCCTCGGGCTCGCTGGATGCCGCTTCGACGGCGCTGGGAGCGGGGCTGCTGGCGCTCGAAGAGGTGGCGCTGGGGAGCGTGCGCAACGCCTTCTGCGCGGTGCGCCCGCCCGGGCATCATGCCGAGCGGGACCGGCCGATGGGGTTCTGCCTCGTCAACACCATCGCCGTGGTGGCGCGCGAGGCGCAGCGGAAGTTCGGGGCCGAACGGGTGGCGATCGTCGATTTCGACGTGCACCACGGCAACGGCACCGAGGACATCTTCCAGGCCGACGACACGGTGTTCTACGCCTCCAGCCACCAGATGCCGCTCTATCCCGGCACCGGGGACCCGAGCTTCACCGGCGTCGGCAACATCTGCAACGTCGCGCTGGCGCCGGGGACCGGCGGCGAGGCGATGCGGGCAGCCTACGAGGAGCGGATCTTCCCGGCCCTCGAGGCCTTCCACCCGGATTTCCTGCTGCTCTCGGCCGGCTTCGACGCCGATTACCGCGACCCGCTCGGCGGGCTCAACTGGCGCCCGGCCGATTTCGCCTGGGTGACGGCCCGCCTCGCCGACATTGCCGGGCGGCTGTGCGATGGCCGTCTCGTGTCGATGCTGGAAGGTGGCTACGACCGGCAGGGGCTGGCGACGGGGGTCGCGGCGCATGTTGAATCTTTGCTGGCCGCGGGCTAGCAACGGCTCCTGCCGCAAAGGAGCTGTGCCATGGCCGATTCCCCGTTCGACGACATCAAGGCCATGACGTTCGAGACGGCGCTCAAGGAGCTGGAGTCGATCGTCGGCAAGCTCGAGAGCGGGCAGGCGCCGCTCGCCGAGTCGATCGCCATCTACGAGCGCGGCGAGGCGCTGAAGACGCATTGCGAGGCGCTGCTGAAGGCCGCCGAGATGCGGATCGAGAAGATCACCCTGCGTGGCGGCCAGCCGGTCGGCACCGAGCCGCTGGATCCGCAATAGGCCGGCCGCCGACGTGGCGGACCGCATCCGCCTCGACCAGGCGCTGGAAGCGCGCGGCCTGACGCCCAGCCGCGCCCGCGCCCGCGACGCCATCCTGCGCGGCACGGTCAGGGTCAACGGCATAACCGCGACGAAGCCCAACCAGCAGGTCGGCGCGGGTGACGTGATCACGCTCGACGATCCCGCCGCCCCCTATGTCTCGCGGGCCGCGCTGAAGCTGATCGCCGGGCTCGAGGCGGGCGGCATCGACCCCGCCGGCAAGGTCTGCCTCGACCTCGGCTCCTCGACCGGCGGCTTCACCCAGGTGCTGCTCGAACGCGGCGCCGCCCGCGTCTATGCCGTCGACGTCGGCCACGACCAGCTGCACCCTTCCCTCAAGGGCGAGGCCCGGGTCACCAGCCTCGAGGGGGTCAACGGCCGCGACCTCACCCGCGAGCTGATCCCGGAGCCGCTCGATCTGGTCGTCTCCGACGTCAGCTTCGTCTCCATCCTCAAGGTGATCTTTCCGGCGCTGGCGCTGGCGGCGCCGCGGGCCGAGGCGGTGCTCCTGATCAAGCCGCAGTTCGAGGTGGGGCGGGAGCATATCGGCAAGGGCGGCATCGTCAGCGACGCGGCGGCCGCGACGGCGGCCGCGGCGCGCATCGTCATGGCGCTGGACGAGGCGGGCTGGGAGCACCGGTTCAGCGTCGACTCGCCGATCGCCGGCGGCGACGGCAACCGCGAGACCGTGGCGAGCTTCCGCCGCCGCTGAGCGGCGGTCGCCCGCCGAGAATGTTCGTTCTACGACGTGTCACCCCGGCGCAGGCCGGGGCCCAGCCTGAGCGGTTTCCACCCCGGTGACCCCGCGGCCGGCCCCTCCGGCTGGATCCCGGCCTTCGCCGGGATGACAGCGTAGGGAAGGCTGGCGCTGTACCCTGGGCCGCCCGTCAGTACCCGACGCCACCGTCGCGGCCGGTCTGGCCGCGGTGCCGGAGGTAGTGGTCGGCGAGGACGAGCGCCA
>JBQCFF010000456.1:0-4443 GCA_051959485.1 Devosia sp.
GAAGCCGCCGCTGCCGCCGCCACCGCCGATCGCCTCGGCGACCAGGCCGGAGGAGAACGAGCCGTTGGTGTTGATGGTGCCGTTGGCGCCGACCCAGACGTTGCCCGCTGCGCCGCCCGAACCGCCCCCGCCGCCAAAGGCTAGTGAGGCGCTACCGAACGGTCCGCCCGAGCCCGAGACCGAGAACCCGCCCGAGCCGCCGCCGCCGCCGATCGACTGGGCGAGGATGCCCACGGCGCGATCCCCGGTGGTGCTGATGATGCTGGCGCCGATCGGGGAGGGCATCCGGTTGATGTCGACGTTGCCGGCCTTGCCGCCGGGGCCACCCTGACCGCCGAAACCGGCCGAGACGAACACGCCGACCGCGATGGTGCCGCCGCCGTCGCCACCGCCGCCACCGATGCTCTGCGCCTGGATGCCGGTTGCGTTATTGTCGCGCGCCGTGATGTCGCCGGTATTGACGACGTTGACGTAGCGGCCCTCGCCGCCGACTGCACCCGCGCCGCCGATCGTCATCAGCCCGCCGCCGAGGCCGCCGTCGCCGCCGCCACCGCCCACCGACTGGGCGAAAATGCCGCGCGAATAGGCGCCGGTCAGGTCGAGGGCGCCGGAATTGGTGACGCGGACGTCACCGGCATTGCCGCCGCCGCCACCCTCGCCGCCGATGGAGACGAGGCCGACCGCGACGCCGCCGCTGCCGCCGCCGCCGCCCACGCTCTGGGCATAGATGCCGTCCGAGCGTTCGCCGTTGGTGGTGATGTTCTGGCCGTTGGTGACGCTCACGAGGCTGCCACCGCTGGTGGCGCTGCCGCTGCCGCCAATGGAGAGGAGGCCGCCCGAATTACCGCCGTCGCCGCCGCCGCCGCCGATCGACTGGGCGACGATACCTTTGGCGTTGAAGCCATTGGTTTTGATGTGCGCGAGGCCGTTGGCATCGTTGTTGACGGTGACGGTGCCACCGTTGCCGCCGACGGAGCCACCTGCGCCGATCGCGACGAGACCGCCGGCACTGCCGCCCGCGCCGCCGCCGCCACCGATCGACTGGGCGAAAATGCCATGCGAGCCCTGATTATTGGTCTCGATGGTGGCGTTGTTGGTGACGATGACCCCGAGCCCGTCACCGGCGCTGGCGCCGTCGTCGCCAAAGGCGATGAGGCCGCCGCCGCTGCCGCCATCGCCACCGAAGCCGCCGATCGACTGGGCCAGGATGCCGTAGGAATAGGTTCCGCCGGTGGTGATGTTGGCATGGTTGTTCACGGTGACCTGGCCGCCGGGTGCGGCCCGACCGCCGCCGCCAGCGTCGGCCCAGATGCCGCCGGCACTGCCGCCCGCGCCGCCCCTGCCGCCCGTGCTCTGGGCCACGATGCCGCTGGCATCGTCGCCCGAGGTGACGATGATCGAGTGCGAGGTGACGTGCACGGTGCCGCCGCCGGCTGCCGAGCCGCCGTCGCCCGCATCGACGATGCCGCCGTCGAAGTCGCCGCCCTTGCCGCCACTGCCACCCACGCTGAGCGCAAGGATGCCGTTGGCCTTGTTGCCGTGAGTGGTGATGTTGCCGGTGCTGTCGACGTTCACCGTGCCGCCGCTTGCACCATTGCCACCATTGCCGCCAAAGCCGCCGAGCCCGAAGCCGTCGCCGCCACCACCACCGCTGCCGCCATAGCTGATGCCGACAATGCCGTGAGCGTTGTCGCCGGTGGTGTTGATCCCATGCGGGCCGACCGAGCCGTCGAAGTTGATGGTGACGGTCGGCGCGGCACCGCCATTGCCACCCTGGTGGCCCTGGCCGTAGAGCAGAAAGCAGCTGCAGCCGGCCTGGCCGGGCGTGCCGCCGGTGCCGGTCAGCTTGATGCCGGGCGTGCCTGGGGCCGGGTTTATATCGACGGCGAGGTTGTTGACGTTGACGGTGGTGTAAAGGTCGGGCGGGTTGTTGAAGATGGCGCCGCCCGGAACATCGCTGTCGTCGCAGTTCACGACGCCCGGCGCGCCGGGCGAACAGGCCGCCTGCGCCTCGCCGGCCGGCAAAAACACGAGGCTCGCGCCATACATCAGGACAAGCAGGGCAAGAAACGCCAGAAGCCTGAAAACACCGGTGGATCCAGCGAGCCGCCATGGGCGGCGTGGAAGCGGAATGGTAGCGCGCCCCTTTGAACCCGAGGGGGCCTCCAACACTCGCGACAGTTCGTCGGACATCGCGCACCTTACCAGAGCGTTAACGGGCAGACGCTGCACGAGCAGAATTACGTTGTTTTCGGCGCAATCCAATCACAACTGGGCCGTCGAGGCGGCTAAACCCTGGGTTACTCCGATCTATGTGCGATTTAGACTGGAGTGTTGCCGAAACAACTCAATTTGAACAAGTCAAAGCAGGAATGGCGGAGTGTCGGGTTCGCCGAATGTGAAGTCATTCCGGCTGGCGGCAGCAGTTTTCCTGTAGTACGACTTTCGGCCATCACATCCGGGGCAGTAAATGCAGGGATTTATTGGACTTGTCGTTGGGTCGGTGACCTTCGGCCTGCTCGTGCCGGCCGCCTTCGGGCTCGCCCCCGTCCTCGGGCAGGACGCCGCGACGCAGCCCACTCCCCCACCGCCGGCGCCGTGGGGCGCTCGGTGCGCCAGCGAATCGCGCGGCGCTGTTCCGGACTGTGTGGTCGAGCAGCGGGTGGTGATGAGCAATACCGGGCAGCTGCTCGTCGCGGTGAGTATCCGCATTCCACCCGATACCAAGGAGCCGGTGATGCTGATCCAGACTCCCTTCGGACTGCATCTGCCGGCCGGCCTCAAGCTTGCCATCGACGATGTGGCGATCGCGACGCTGCCGCTCCAGACCTGCGACTCCAATGGGTGCTACGCCGCACAGGTGGTGTCAGCCGACCTGCTGGGCTCGTTGCGGCGCGGCAACAACCTGACCGTCACCTTCCAGGATACGGCCAAGCGCGACATCGCAGTGCCGGTGTCCCTCAACGGGTTTACGGTCGCGTACCAGAAGATCCAGGGCTGAGGCCCATCACCACCGTCGATCGCGCCGATGAGGTCGTTGCATCGGCGTGGCAGAAGCAGCGTGTCCGGCAGCCCCGGTGGGGCGATCCGACAATGTAATGAAATCAAGCAGTTGATTGGTGACCCCGGCGCGATTCGAACGCGCGACCCCAGGATTAGGAATCCTGTGCTCTATCCTGCTGAGCTACGGGGTCTCCAAGCGGCTGACTCGATAGCAAATGAACGCCGACAATAAAACCCTTCGTGCGTTCATGGAGCCGCCATCCGCCAGTCCCGAGCCAGGTAGTGCACGCGGCGGCTATGGGTACCGTGAGGCGGGGCAGGGCGGCGCAACATTTCGGCGTCGCCGTGCCATGATGGGGAGAATTTCGCCGCAATCTCATGCAGTTTTTCGCGCATTGCAACGGGGCCGATTCTTGGGACGACATGCAGTCAGCTTTTTCGCGCTCATGGCGGTCCTCGCCGTGCCGCTGACGGCACACGCCTGCGACGGGCTGGTTGATGGACCGCAGGGCACAGTCACCTCGGTCACCGACGGCGACACCGTCATCCTCGACACCGGCCTCGTCGTCCGGCTGATCGGTATCCAGGCGCCGAAGCTGCCGCGCGGCAATGACGCGTTCGAGCCATGGCCACTGGCCGGCGAGGCCAAGGCGGCGCTCGAGGCGCTGGTGGCGGGAAAGCAGGTGCGCCTGCGCCATGGCGGCGAGAAGCGCGACCGGCACGGGCGCAGTCTCGGTCAACTCTTCGTGCAGGGCGAGCCCGAGGTGTGGGTGCAGGAGCAACTGCTGACCGGCGGCTTCGCCCGCGTCTATTCGTTTCCGGACAACCGTTCCTGCATAGCCGACCTGCTGGCGGCGGAGGGCCGCGCGAGGCTCAACCGGCTTGGCATCTGGGCCGATCCCTATTATGCCGTGCGCCGTGCGGACCGGCCATCCGAACTCGCCGGGCACTCCGGACATTATGAACTGGTGGAAGGGCGGGTGCTCGCAGCCGAGGAGGCTGGCGGGCGCGTGTACCTCAATTTCGGTCGAACCTGGAAGACGGACTTCACCGTGCTCATCGACAAGGCAGCGCTTGGCCGCTTCGGCAGGGACGGGTTGGATCCGCTCAAGCTCGCCGATGCGCTGGTGCGCGTGCGCGGCTGGGTCGACAACCATGACGGGCCGCGCATCGAGGTGACGCACCCCGAACAGATCGAGGTCCTGGCGACGAGATGATCCGCTCCAGGGCTTGCAGGGCGCTCCGCGCCGTCGCCGCGGCATCGCTGTTTGCGCTGCTCGCCGCCTGCTCGGCTTTCGCGCCGGGCGTGTCGGTGACGCGTACCGAGGGGCAGAATGTCCCGCGGGCACAGGGCGACGACCCGGAAGAGGACGCCATCGGCGCGCGCGAGCACCCGCGCATCGTCGCCTCCTATGGCGGCATCTATGCCGACCGGCAGGC
>JBQCFF010000457.1:0-10556 GCA_051959485.1 Devosia sp.
GCGCGGCACGCCCGAGCCGCAGGTGCTGCGCGTCGCCAAGGCCAACCTCGCCGAGCACCTGCTCTACTTCAACTGGCTGTTCGCCACCCGGCAGTGGATCGCCGGCACGGCGATGACCCTCGCCGACTTCGCGCTCGCCGCGCACCTCTCCAGCCTCGACTATCTCGGCGACGTGCTGTGGGACACCTCGGTCGAAACCCGCCACTGGTACGCCCGGATCAAGTCGCGGCCGGCCTTCCGCACCCTGCTCGCCGACCGCGTCGTCGGCATGCCCGCCGCCGCCGGCTACGCCGACTTGGATTTCTGAGCCGACTACACTATTGTATATACATTGATGTAGGATGCGCCGATGGCGGTTCGTGCACGTTTCGACTGGGACGCCGGCAACGTGACGAAATGCCTGAAGCACGGCGTAACGGTCGACGAGATCGAGGCGTTATTCGAATCCGGCGCGACGGCTTTGCCGGATGTAGCGCACTCCGTGGCAGAAGACCGCTTCATCGCTACCGGTCGAAATGGCGACGGACGCCCGCTCTTCGTGGTCTTCACGTTGCGGGAGGTCGATGGCGAAAAGCTCGTGCGTCCGATCAGCGCTCGCTACATGCATGCAAAGGAAGTGAAGCGGTATGAGCAAACCAGCCAAGCCAACCCACGTGCCAAGGATGACGACTGACGAGGAAGCTGAAGCGTTCCTCATGCAGGACTTGTCGGGGCTCGATTATTCCAAGTTCAAGCCGCTGCATTTCGAGTTCGAGAAGAAGGAAGCGCAGGTGAACATGCGCGTACCGCAGGCGCTGCTCGACTCGGTCAAGGACAAGGCGAAGGCGCGGGGCATTCCCTACACGCGCTACATTCGCATGCTGATGGAACAGGATGTTGCCGCCAAATAGCGGCGCGCTGCTCGCCGAACTGCGCGCCCGCGCCAGGTCCCTCGGCTTCGATGCGTTCGGCGTCACCGACGCGGCGGCGCGGCCGGAGCTGCGCGACCGGCTCGACCATGCCCTCGCCGAAGGCTGGCACGGCGAGATGGCGTGGCTGGCCGAGACGCCGGAGCGGCGCGGCTCGCCGCGCGGGCTGTGGGACGGGGTGCGGTCGATCATCATGCTCGGCGTCAACTACGGCCCGGACAGCGACCCGATGGCAGCGCTGGGCAGTCCCGGCATCGGCAACATCTCGGTCTACGCCCGCAACCGCGACTATCACGACATCATCAAGGGCCGGCTCAAGGAGCTGGCCGGCTTGCTGCATCGGCGCAGCGGGGCGGAGGTGAAGGTGTTCGTCGACACCGCGCCGGTGATGGAGAAGCCGCTCGCCGAGGCGGCCGGGCTCGGCTGGCAGGGCAAGCACACCGTCGTGGTGAGCCGCGAGTTCGGCTCGTGGCTGTTCCTCGGCGCCATCTTCACCTCGGCCGAGCTGCCGGCCGATGCGCCGCACGCCGAAAGCTGCGGCAGCTGCACCCGCTGCCTCGAAATCTGCCCGACCAATGCCTTCCCCGCGCCGTTCCAGCTCGATGCGCGGCGCTGTCTCAGCTACCTCAACATCGAGCTCAAGGGGCCGATCCCGCACGAGTTCCGGGTGCCGATGGGCAACCGCATCTATGGCTGCGACGACTGCCTCGCGGTCTGCCCGTGGAACAAGTTCGCCTCCGCCACGCACGAGATGAAGCTGCGCGCCCGCGACGACCTGCGCTCGCCGGCCCTCGCCGACCTGGTGCAGCTCGACGATTCCGGCTTCCGCGCCCTGTTCGCCGGCTCGCCGGTCAAGCGCATCGGCCATGCCCGCTTCCTGCGCAACGTGCTGATCGCCGTCGGCAACTCCGCCGACCCCGCGCTGCTGCCCGCCGCCGAGGTCCGCCTCCGCGATCCCGAGCCGCTGATTCGCGGTGCGGCGGTGTGGGCGGTGCGGCGGCTCGCGACCGAAGCGCGCGCCCACGCGTTGAGGCTTGAACTTTTGCCGCAGGAGGGCGACACCACGGTCCAGGCAGAATGGAACGCGGTCGTCCCAGCCGGCGCGCGCTAACGGCAAGGTACTTCCGGATGGGCGTCTTCTTTTTCGGCATGGGTTATTCGTCGCGCGCCACGGCCCGCGCGCTGCATCAGCTGGGCGATCCGGAGCTGCCGATCGCCGGCACGACGCGCAGCGCCGAGGGTGCCGAAACCTTCGCCGACACCGATTACCGCGTGCACGTGTTCGACGGCGAGGTGCCCGGCCCGACGCTCGGCGAGGACCTGCGGCAGGCGACCCACGTCATCCTGTCGATCCCGCCCGACGAGCGCGGCGACCCGGCGCTGAACCTGCACCGCGCCGACCTCGACGCGGCGCCCAACCTTGAATGGATCGGCTACTTCTCGACCGTCGGCGTCTATGGCGACTTCGGCGGCGCGTGGATCGACGAGACGGCCCCGACCCGCCCGATCAACCCGCGCTCGAAGCAGCGCGTCGCGGCCGAGGAGGCCTGGCGCGACTATGCCGAGAGCCGCGGCGTGCCGCTGTTCGTCGAGCGCCTCGCCGGCATCTACGGCCCCGGCCGCTCCGCCTTCGACAAGCTGCGCGAGGGCACCGCCCGCCGCATCGTCAAGCCGGGGCAGGTGTTCAACCGCATCCACGTCGCCGATATCGGCCGTATCACCGCGCTCGCTGCGCTCTCGCGCCTCGCCGGCACCTACAACCTCGCCGACGCCGAGCCGGCGCCGCCGCAGGACCTCGTCACCTACGCGGCCGAGAAGATGGGCGTCGCGCCGCCGCCCGACGTGCCGTTCGAGACCGCGCAGATGACCGAGATGGCGCGCAGCTTCTACTCGGACAACAAGCGCGTCTCCTCGCAGCGCCTCCTCGCGGCGCTGGGCACGACGCTGCAATACCCGACCTACCGCGAAGGCCTCGACGCCATCTGGGAAAGCCACGCGTGACCGTCGCGCCCGCCCTCGGCCGGCCGCAGCGCCGCGTGCTCGAAGGCCGCTATGTGCGGCTCGAGCCGCTGGGGCCCGAGCACGCCGCCGACCTCTGGGCCGCCTCCAGCGACCCCGGGGCTGCGGCGCGCTACCGCTACCTGTTCGAGACCGCCCCGGCCTCGGCGGCCGAGATGGAGGCCTGGGTGCACCGGGTGCATACCGGTGACGACCCGCTGGTCTTCGCCGTGGTCGACCGGGTGAGTGGCCGGGCCGGCGGGCGGCAGTCGCTGATGCGCATCGTCCCCGAGCACGGGGTGATCGAGATCGGCGGCATCTACTGGGGCCCGGACGTGGCGCGCACCCGGCTCGCCACCGAGGCGGTCTACCTGTTCGCCCGCCACAGCTTCGAGGACCTCGGTTATCGCCGCTTCGAGTGGAAGTGCAACGCCGCCAACGCCGCCTCGAAGCGCGCCGCCGAGCGCTTCGGCTTCAGCTTCGAGGGCGTGTTCCGCCAGCACATGATCCAGAAGGGCGAGAACCGCGACACCGCCTGGTTCGCCATGCTCGACGGCGACTGGCCCACCCGCAAGGCCGGCTTCGAGCGCTGGCTCGACGCAGCCAACTTCGACGCCGAGGGACGGCAGCGGTCGGCGCTGCAGGTCAGGTAGCGGCCGGCCCCCGCCTCAGGGCAGCGCGTCCCCCGGAAAGCTGCGGCCCTGCCGCACCTCGGCCGTGAGCCAGCCCGCGGCAATCGCCGGATCGCCCGCCAGCAGCGCCCGCGTTTCCTCCGGCGGCGTGGTGAAGATGCCGACGCCGACCACGTCGCTGCTGCCATCCTCGGCCCCCAGCGGCACCACGACCGGCAGCGTGCCGGCGGCGCGGAGCGCGAAATTGCGCCGCGCGTGCTCGCGGAGGATGCTGCGATCGCCCTCGGCGCGATAGTTCGGCCCCTTCGACAGCAGCACCACGGTGTACGGCCGGGACCGGCCCAGCATCTGCTGCATGTCTTCGTCGCTGATCTCGATCATCATCCCTCTCCCAGGTCCAGCGCCAGCTGCTCCGGCGGCACCTCGAGCGCGCGCTGCACCGCGGCCCGGAGCAGCTCCAGGTCTTCCGGCCGGCTCAGGCGGTGGTCGCCGTCCGGCACCAGGGTCACCGTCACCGGATCGACCAGCAGGTGCTGCACCAGCCGCATCGTATGCTCGCGCGGCACGTCCTTGTCGCGGCCGCCCTGCAGGATGGTGACGGGCACGCCCGTATCGATGCCGCGGCCGAACAGCAGGTGCTGCCGGCCGTCCTCGAGCAGCGCGGCGGTGATCGGATAGGGCTCGTCCGAGTAGGCCGACGGCCGGTCGACGCGGCCGCTATCGCTGAGCGCCTGCAGCTGCTTCCTGGTGAACCCCTTGCGCATCAGCTCCTCGGTCATGTCGACGGCGGGGGCGATCAGCACCAGCGCCCGCAGCCGTTCGCCCAGCCCCTGCCGGTTGAGCGCGCGCGCCAGCAGCAGCGCGATCCAGCCGCCCATCGACGAGCCGACCACCACCTGCGGCCCGTGCGTCGTGGCGAACACCGCCAGCGCCTCCTCGAGCCAGCGCGAGATGGTGCCCGCGAGGAAGTCGCCGCCCGACTGGCCGTGGCCGGAATAATCGAAGCGGGTCACTGCCGCCCCGAGCTCCGCCCCGAGCGCATCGAGCGCCGTCGCCTTGGCCCCGGTCATCTCCGAGCGGAAGCCGCCGAGCCAGAACACGCCGGGCGCCCCGCCCGGCCGCCGCAGCACCGCCAGCTTGCGCGCCGCGTCGCCCGTACCCATATGGAGGTAATGCAGTTCGGCTTCGCCCATCTTCGCCAGTCCGTCGGTTCGTCCGGGGGCTGTTCTGCCGCTTTGCGGCATGGTGGGCAACTCGTTGCGGCATTGCCACGCTTGCCGACTTAATTCTTATCTGCCTCAGTGTTGACTTATGCCCGGCGCACCACGATTTTAACGCCGGTTTCCGCCCCTCCCACAACAATTGAAGGATCGCCTGCCATTCGTCGCCCCATGAGACCCGTCGCGCCCCAGAAGGATGGGCCGCAGTCCAACGAGGATATCTCCTCCCCCGATGTCCAGCTGATCGATGGCGAAGGCGCCAATCGCGGCGTGGTGCGAACGCGTGATGCGATCGCCGAAGCGCAGGAGCAGGGCCTCGACCTCGTGATCATTTCCCCCAACGCGGTTCCGCCCGTCGCCAAGATCCTCGATCTCGGCCGCTTCAAGTACTCGGCCCAGAAGAAGGCCGCCGAGGCGCGCAAGAAGCAGAAGGTGATCGAGGTCAAGGAAATCCAGATGCGGCCGGGTATCGACACGCACGATTACGAGACCAAGATGAAAGCGCTGAGCCGCTTCCTCGACGAGGGTGACCGCGTCAAGGTGACGATGCGCTTCCGTGGCCGCGAAATGGCGCACCAGGATCTCGGCATGCAGGTGCTGATGAAGGTGCAGAGCGAGTTCGAAGCAAAGGCCAAGGTCGAATCGGCACCGCGCTCCGAAGGCCGCCAGATGATCATGGTCCTCGCCCCCAGGTAAGGGACCGGCACCGACCCGACGCAAGGGCAGCCCCAAGGCTGCCCTTTTGTTTTGGGGCTTCAGGCAGACGGCCCCCTCCCAGCCACCCCCAAGAAGGGGGAGGTGCCGCCTCGTGGAACGCTCCGCGTCAGCGCGCTTCTCTTCACCCTCCCCTTCATGGGGAGGGCCGGGGAGGGGCCGTCCGGATCGAAGTCGGCGCCTAGCCAATCACGGAGCCGTCCCGCCCTCCGCCCGCTGCACCTGCGCCACGTACCCATCCACCGAATCCGGCACTTCCGTGCGCAGCCAGTCGCGGAACAGCCGCACCTTCTTCGGCAGCCGGCGGCCCTCCGGGAAGATGAACCAGTAGCCCACCTCGCCGGTCACGGCGATGTCGAAGGGCCGCAGCAGCCGGCCATCGCTCACCGCGTCGGCCGACATCAGGTCGACCGTCATCAGCACCCCCTGCCCGGAGATCGCCGCGTCGAAGGCCAGCGCCGGGTCGTCGTAGCGCGGCCCCGTCAGCTCCAACGGCGCCATGCCGGCCGCCGCGAACCACGGCTCCCAGGGCAGCATCGAGGCGGTGTCGCGGATCAGCGGCAGCTGCCGCAGGTCGTCGGGCCGCTGCAGCCGCGCGGCGAGCGGCGGTGCCGCCACGGGCGAATAGCGGTCGCCGCCGATCAGCTCGGCGGCAACGCCCGGCCAGGCGCCGCGCCCGAAGCGGATGCCGCAGTCGATGTCGGAATGGGCCAGGTCGATCATCGCGCCGGTGACCACCAGCCGCGTCTCGAGCTCGGGATGCAGCCAGTTGAACTTGCCGATGCGCCAGATCAGCCAGCGCGAGGCGAACACCGAGCCGACGGTCAGCGTCAGCACGTGCTCGTCGGCGCCGCGCAGGCTGGCCAGCCCTTCGGCCAGGGCGTTGAAGCCGCTCGTCAGCTGCGGCAGCGCGGCGCGCAGTGCGTCGGTGGGCCGCAACCCCTGCGGCGTGCGCTCGAACAGCTCGAGCCCGAGCCGCTCCTCGGCCCGGCGCAGGTGCTGGCTGACCGCCCCCGGCGTCACCCCCAACTCCTCGGCGGCCGGCGCGAGCGCGCCGCGGCGCGCCACGATCTCGATGGCGCGGATGGCGTTGAGCGGAATCGGAAACGGCGAGGCCATATAGATTTTCTATACCCGCGCCGAACTCTTGTCGATTGCCGGCAGCACCTGTGTGGCGCAATGCCTTGGCTGCAAGAACCCGAAAGGAGGCTTGAAAATGGACAAAATCTTCACGGTGATCCGCCATCTGCTGGCCGGCCTGCTGGAGCCCGAAACCCCCGCCGACCCGCTCAACCGGATGACCCCGCGCGAACTCGCCGACCTGCCCGTCCACCACCCCCGCGACACGGCTTGATCGGACGCCACGGCGCACCACCCCAGGCAACACCCACGGTCACCCCGGCGCAGGCCGGGGCCCATCCTGAGCGCTCTCCACCCCTCCGACGGTGCGGCTGCCCTCACGCCTCGCCCCCCGGAACAAGCCCCTCACCCGTCTCGGCCTTCGGCCATCCACCCTCTCCCCGACGGGGAGAGGAATAGGGCACCGCGGCGCGAGCATTCTTCTCCCCGTCGGGGAGAAGGTGGCGCGTAGCGCCGGATGAGGGGGCCTACCGCAGCGGCCCGGTCTGCCACAGGGTGACGCGGATGCCGCCATGCAGCACCGGCGCGCCGGGCTTCTCGAACGGCAGCCCGGTGGCCTTCGCCAGCTCCGCATCGGCGGTGACGATGCCGACCCGCCAGCCGGAAAACTTCGCCTTCAGCGTGTCGCCGAGCCGGCGGTGCAGGGCCAGCAGCGGGCCCTTGTGGCCGATGCGCGCGCCATAGGGCGGGTTGACGATCACCAGCCCGGGCGGGCCCTCCGGCCGCTCCAGCTCCTCCACCGCGCGCTGCTCGAACCGGGTGAGCGTCCCGACCCCGGCTCGCTCGGCGTTCTCGCCGGCCATGCGCACGGCCCCCGCATCGCGGTCGCTGCCGAAGAAGCGCAGCTCCACCGGGCGGACTTCGGACGCCTCCCGCACCGCCGCCCACGCCTGCGGATCGAACGTGCGCAACTGCTCGAAGGCAAAACGCCGCGTCCGGCCCGGCGGCAGCCCGGCGGCGATCTCGGCCGCCTCGATCACGAAGGTGCCGGAGCCGCACATCGGGTCGAGCACCGGCTCGGCCCCGCGATAGCCGCACTGGCTCAGGAACATTGCCGCCATGGTTTCGCGCATCGGGGCGCGCGCCACCGCTTCCTTGTGGCCGCGCTTGTGCAGCGACTCGCCGGTGGTATCGATCGAGACCGTCACCAGGTCGTCCTCGATGCGCGCCAGCACCCGCACTGCCGCGTCGTCGGCGACCGGCGCCCCCAGCTCCTCGCGGATGGCGGTCGCCACCCGCTGCGCCGCGGCGCCCGCATGGTAGATCTTCGAGCGGCGGCAGCTCGCCTCCACCGTCACCGTCACGTCGGGCCGCAGCACCTCGCCCCACGCGACCTTGCGCGACCGCTTGTCGAGCTGCGCCAGGTGCATCGCCCGGAACTCGGCGATCCGCGCCAGCACCCGCGTGGCGCCGCGCAGCTCGAGGTTGGCGCGCCAGACCTCGGCCCAGCCGCCGACGAATCTGACGCCGCCCTCGACCACCGACGCCCCGGCGAAGCCGGCCCGGCGCGCCTCGTCGCCGAGCGGCGCCTCGAGCCCGGGGGTCGCGACGAGGAAGATTTCGCACTGATGGCTCTCGGTCATGGTCCAGCCGCTAGCACGCCGCGGCCGCCCCCGCTACTCGCAGAGCCGCGCGGTGCAGGTCTTGCCGTGGCAGCCGAGGTCCACATGGAAGTGGTCGCGATGCTCGGCATTCGCCTCCGGCCCCAGCACGGTGGTGAAGTGCGAGCAGGCGGCGTCGTGGGCGTAGCGCAGCAGCCGGCCCTCGGATGACAGCGCGTCGGCCCAGCCGTCCTCGACATTGACCGTGCGGCCGTCCGCCAGCTTGAAGCCGACCACGTCCATGGCGTCGGCGAAGGCGTGAAAACTGAGGTTGCCGCCATCGCCATTGTTGACGTTGCGGCACATGTACGAGGTGCCGACGATCACCTCGGCGATCTCGGTATTCTCCTTGCCCTTGAGGTAGCTGTCGACCGCCTCCACCCATTCGGGCAGCGCGCTCGCCATGCCACAATCGGTGGTGACGCCGCCCGATACCGGCACCATCCGGCCGTTCGCCAGCACGCCGGTCAGCGCCAGCGGCGATTGCGCGCCGCACTGCTTGTCGGAAATCGGCGGCAGCGCCTCGGCCTCCACCTTGCCCAGCAGCACCGCCGGGCAGGCGACCTGGTAGACGCGCGGCTCGGCCGGGGTCTGGGGCGCCGCGGCATGCGCCCCGGGGGCTGCCGGCGGCGCGGTCGGCGGCGGCACGGCGGGCGTTGCCGGGCCGGCAGCCGACTCCGGCCGGGTTCGCGGCAGCGGCACCGGCGCTCCCACTCCGGGTTCGCGCACCGTCCAGGCCGGCCGAATCCCCGGCGCGGCGGGCGCCTCCGCCGGGCGTTCCGCCGGCCGCGGCTGGGGCAGCGGCGGCTCGCCCGCGCTTCGCCCCTCCTGCGCCGCTGCCGGCAGGCACAGGAGGATCGCGATCAGGCCCAGAACTTTCCGCATGGCATGCCGAACGCACCGACCCCGCCCCCGGTTGCGGAGCAACCCGGACCATGACGTCCCGACACCGCCACCCCAGCTCCGCTAACTCGCTCCGCTCGCCAGCTGCGCTACCCTCCCCACAAGGGGGAGGGAGACCGGAGCGTCTGCCCAAGCCACAGCCCTCCCTCCCCTCGATGGGGAGGGTAGCGCAGCTTGGCCGCGTCAGCGGCCCTAGCGGAGCTCGGGTGGGGGTGGAGCCCCGCCGCCGGGCTGCCGGACGGCCCCTCCCCGGCCCTCCCCATGAAGGGGAGGGTGAAGAGGGCGCGCGTTGGCACCACGTCGCAAGTACCGCACCGCGGCACCTCCCCCTTCATGGGGGAGGCTGGGAGGGGGCCGTCTGCCTGAAACCGCTGCGTCCCGACACCCCCACCCCAGCTCCGCTAGGCGGCAAGCCGCCAAGCTGCGCTACCCTCCCCACAAGGGGGAGGGAGGGCTGTTGGTTGGGCAGGCACTCTGGTCTCCCTCCCCCTTGTGGGGAGGGTAGCGGCGCTAGGAGCGCAGCGACGTAGCAGAGCTAGGGTGGGGGTGGGGGTACGCCCCCCCGTCACCCGCAGCGGTCGAGCACCTGGCGGATGGCTGCCGACGAGCCCGCCGCCCCGAAGCTGTTGGCGTTGTAGGTCTCGAGCGCGCCCCTGGCGTTGCGGTGCACGAACGCCACCTGCAGCGTCGATTTCGCCCGCTGCGCGATCGCCGCCCATTGCCGCGCCACCGGCCCGCGCACCACCATCATGGTGCCGTCGCCGTGGATCAGCGGCATGTCCTGCGCAAAGCTCGGGCCGCCGCCGTCGGGGGTGATCGAAAGGTTCATCGCCGCCGCCTTGGCCACTCCCGGCTCGGCCGCGCGCACCCAGAAGCCGAGCACCAGCTCGCCGCCGCGGCAGGTGAAATCGAGCTGCGCCGCGCCATTGTCGGAAAAGGCGCCGGGCACCCCGGCATGCTCGAACCGCCAGTCCGCCGCCGCGGCCGGGCTCGCCAGCAGCAGCACCAGCAGGGCCGCAAATCTCCACCGCATCGCCTGAATCCTTCGCCATAGTGCCGGCCCCTTCTCGGGCCGCGGAGGTTTACGCCGCCTTAACCAGCCGTACCGGCCCTGTTAACCGCCGATAAACCATCTTTGCCCGGCGCGCCCGCCCTGCTATCAGCGGCCCACGGCGCGTCGCGCGCGATCCTCCCGGAAGACTTCATGAGCGTGCCCCTCGACCATATCCGCAACTTCTCCATCGTCGCCCATATCGACCACGGCAAGTCGACGCTGGCCGACCGGCTGATCCAGCTGACCGGCGGGCTCGAGCAGCGCGAGATGAAGGAGCAGGTGCTCGACAACATGGATATCGAGCGCGAGCGCGGTATCACCATCAAGGCGCAGACCGTCCGGCTCTCCTACAAGGCGCAGGACGGCGAGACCTACGTCCTCAACCT
>JBQCFF010000458.1:0-19514 GCA_051959485.1 Devosia sp.
CGTGTCGCTGGTCCTCGGCCTCGCGGTCGGCGCCGTGGTCGGCCTGATCAACGGCATCCTCATCGTCCGCGTGCGGATGAACGCCTTCATCGTCACGCTCGCGAGCTACATCTGGGTGCGCGGCATCGTGCTCGCCGTCTCGGGCGGCGCCTCGGCGCAGGGCCTCGCCCCGGTGATCCGCTGGTTCGCCGTGCAGCGGCTGCTCGGCCTGCCGCTCACCGCCTGGATCGCCATCCTCTGCTTCATCGTCTTCTCCTTCGTGATGGCGAAGACGCGGTTCGGCCGCCACCTCATCATGATCGGCGGCAACGAGAACGCCACCTTCCGCGCCGGCATCAAGGTCGACCGCATCCTGATCACCGCCTTCGTGCTGGCCGGCACCGTGGCCGCCCTCGCCGGCTGGCTGCTCGCCGTCCGCACCTCGGGCGCCACCGCCAATCTCGGCACCGGCCTGCTGTTCAACGCGTTCGCCGCCGTGGTGATCGGCGGCGTCAGCCTGAAGGGCGGCGTCGGCGCCCTGCCCGGCGTCTATGCCGGCGCCCTGCTGCTCGCCGCCATCAACACCGCCATCAACCTGATGGGCCTGCCCCCGACCTACACCCAGGTGATCCACGGCCTGCTGGTGCTCGCCGCCGTGCTGCTCGACACCTTCAAGCAGACCCTCAGGCAGCGGCTGGCCTGAAGCCCCTCACCCGTCTCGCGCTTCGCGCGATCCACCCTCTCCCCGACGGGGAGAGGAATGGCGCCCTGCTCCGAGGCCGGAGGTATTCTTCTCCCCGTCGGGGAGAAGGTGGCGCGTAGCGCCGGATGAGGGGTCTACAACCTCGCCACCATGAACGCGGTGTCCCCGGGCAGGCTCGCATGTTCGAGCCGCGAGAACCCCAGCGTCCGGTAGAACGCAAGCGCGCCGTCGTTACTCGGGCTCACCTGCAGGTGCATGCCGCCTGCTCCCTCCGAGGCCAGCCGCTCCATCATGTACCACATCGCGCGCGAGCCGATCTTCCGCCCGCGTGCCGCTTCGAGCAGGTCGATATGCCCATGCGCCGGATACTCGTGCAGCACCGGCGGATAGACGAAGCGCGGGTGGTGGATCGCGTACCGCGCCCAGTCGCTGCCGGCCCATCGCGCCTCGTCCGGCCCCGGGTCGCGCAGCCGCTTCGCCAGCGGCGGAAACCACTCCTCCGCCACGCGCCCGTAGAACTGGGCGCTATCCGGCGCCCCGAGCACATAGCCGCACACCCCCTGTGGCCCCTCGACCACGAAGGCGAAGTCGGGCGCGAAGACCTGGTACGGCACGGCGTAGATCAGCCCCAGCAGCTCGGGATCATCCTCCCGCGCCGTCGCGTCCCGGCCGGAATCGCCGGTGAGCAGGCACACCCGATTGAGCGCCGCGTGGTCGGTCCATAGGGCCTGCCGCAGGGCAAAGCCGTCGCCGAGATCGAGCTCCGGGTTCATCGCCCGAAATGCCGGTAGCGCCCGCCGGCGTCGCGCGGCAGCAGCTCCTGCACCGCCACCGTGAAGCCGCGCCGGTAGAAGTTGTAGATGCGCTCCCGATCGGGGAACTCCGCGTCCTCCGGCTGCCCCTCAGCCAGCCAGTCGAGGTAGGAGACGAGATGCGTCACCTCCTCCCGCGCCTCCCAAAGGTAGGGCTGGAAGGCGTAGAACAGGTCGCGGTTCTCGAGCTCGGTCAGCCGCTCGAACAGCTCGCGGATGCGGTCCCGCAGTTCCACCAGCGCCGGATGCCCCGCCTTCCACTCGGCAGACCCGACGTCCGGACGGTGATCCGCGAGCATCCGCCGCGCCGTCTGTAGCAGCGCCTCGATCTCCGGCCCCTGCCGGAACGGCTGGTAGAACAGCTCGACCAGCAGCCGCAGTTCCTCGACCGCCAGCGTCTCCCCCGGCGCCTTGAACGCCAGCCGGAACCGCTCCTGCCACGCCGGCAGTGCCGCCGCGAGCGCCTCGGCCTCGTCGTCCACGCCCCGCACGAACGCCCCGGTCGTGTGCACCGGCACGAAGTTGGCTTCGAACTCGTTGTTTGGGTTGGTGATCAGCCCGTCGATCAAGCCGAGAATTTCGGCCTTCCGGCCGCCCAGCGGCCCGGCCATCACCCGGCGGATGTCGTAGTCGTTGGCGTGGAAATTCTCCCACAGCACCGGCTTCCGCCGCAGCACCCGGCCGATCTCACGCAGGCTCCCTGCCGAGATGGACTGGCTGACGATGTCCGGCCCGGTCCAGAACACGCCGATCTCCGGATCGAGCCCCTCGCCGATCGTCTGGAGGTAGGCAGAGCCCGGCACGTCGTGCCCCGCGAAGGCCGCGCAATACTCGGTCGGGCAGAACAGCATCACCGGCCCCTCCACCTGCGACTTCAGATGCTCGAAGGCGGCATTGGTGAAATACACCTGCGCCGCCGCGAAGCTGTCGAAGGCCTGTTCGTCCGCCGCCGTCATGGTTCGTGGAATGTCGTCGAACAGCAGCGCGAAGTGCCTCACCCCGAGGTCCAGGAGCTGGTCGAGCCGGCGCTTCAGCGCCTCGAGGTCGCTTGCGTCCGAATAGACGACGTCGAGACATGGGGCGATCGCCACCATGAAGTTGAGCTGGCGCGCACGGGCCGCGTCAACCAGCTCCTGGAGTTCTGCAGCTTCCGCCGCGTTGTAGGTTTCGCGCCAGCGGGCGCGGATCTTGATGTCGTCCTTCGGCCCATAGACGAAGGTGTTCATCCCCGCCCCGGCGATCCAGTCGAGCATCTCGAGCCGTTGGGCGTGCGTCCACGCCCGGCCATAGAACCCCTCGATCACCCCGCTGAGCAGCGGCTTCGCCCTCCTGGCGCCGCCCTCCTCCCGCTCGCTCTCCGCGCCGAACGTCGTATCCATCGACCAGCCGGCAAGGCCGGGCGGCGGGGAGGAGGCAATCGGCTCGTCACGCATCATTGGCATCGGTCAGTCCATGGCCGTCGCCGTCAACCCGGCGATCACTTGCTTCTGCAGGAAGAAATAGAGCAGCAGCACCGGCACGGTGGTGGTCGTCAGCGCTGCGAACACCAGCGAATAGTCGGTGCTGTGGTAGCCGTAGAAGCGGATCAGCCCAACCGGCAGCGTCCGCTTGTCCTCGTCGACGATGAACAGCAGCGCGAACAGCAGCTCGTTCCAGATGTTGATGGTGTTGAGCACGATCATCGTCAGCATCGCCGGCCACACCATCGGCACCGATACGCGCCAGAAGATCTGCCAGGTGTTCGCCCCGTCGATCTTGGCCGCCTCCTCCATCTCGGGCCGCACCGAGTTGAAGTAGGCGCGCATCAGGAACACCGTCAGCGACAGCGACCAGGCGGCGCCCGGCAGGATCAGCGCCCATGGGGTATTGAGCAGCCCCATCGCCTTGAGCTGCGTGAACAGCGGGATGGCCACCGTCGGCGGCGGCAGCAGCAGCCCAACCAGCAGGATCCGGTAGTAGAGCCGCCGGCCGGGGAACTCGAGGCGCGAGAAGCCGAACGCCGCCGCGCTCGCGAACGCCACGCAGAGCGTCACCGCCACCACCGTCACCAGCAGCGAGTTGAGGTAGAGCTGCCCCAGCCCGCCGACGTTCCAGGCCTCGACGAAATTCTCCCACCGCCACACGGCCGGCAGCGCGAAGGGCGTGCGGAAGATCTCGCGGTTCGACTTGAACGCCGAGAGCACCATCCACACGGTGGGATAGAACATGGCCAGCACCAGTGCCGCGCCGACCCCGAGTTGCACCCATTCCCCGGCGCTGCGCCGCCTGCGCTCAATACCGTGCGACACTGAGGCGCTCGGAAAAACGCAGGTAGACCAGCGACACCACGATCACCACCACCATCAGGATCACCGTGAGCGCGATGCCGTAGCTCAGCTGGTTCTGGTCGAAGGCCTGCTTCATGATCCACGTCGCCGGCACCTCGGTGGCCGAGAACGGCCCGCCATTGGTCATGGTGAAGAACAGGTCGAACCCGGCGAACCCCCCGGTGATGGCGATCAGCACCGCCACGAGGAAGTTCGAGCGGAGCAGCGGCAGCGTGATCTGGAAGAACTGCGTCACCGGCCCCGCCCCGTCCAGCGTCGCCGCCTCGTAGAGGTTGCGCGGAATGCGCCTGAGGGCGGCAAAGAAGATCACCATGTAGAATCCGGAATACTTCCAGCCCGAGACGATGATGATGGCGGTGAGCGCCGTCGCCGGCTGGCTCAGCCATGGCTGCGCCAGGTCCCCTGCTCCCAGCGCCTTCAGCACGGAGTTGAGCAGCCCGGAGCGATAGTCGAGCACGAACGCCCACAGCACGCCCGCCGCCGACATCGACAGCACCACGGGTGAGAAGAAGAAGCCGCGCATCAGCGCGAAGCCCGGCCGGTCGGAGTCAAGCAGCACCGCCACCAGCAGCCCTAAGCTCACCTCGAACACCAGCGTGCCGAGGATGTAGATCACCACGTGCACGTAGCTGCGCAGGTGCACGGTGTCGGCGAAGGCCCGCTCGAAGTTCACGAGCCCGGCCCACACCGGCGCCGTGAAACCGTCCCACCGGGTGAAGGCGTAGTAGAACGCCGAAACCATCGGGAACAGCACGAAGGCCGCGAACAACAGCATCGCCGGGGCCACGAACAGCGCGTTCATGGCCCCCGACGAAACTGGCGCCGTGCGGTCTTCGCCCCCGCTCAAACCGCGCCGCCCTTACTGCTTGCCGATGACGGCGACGGTCTCGTCGAGCCAGGCCAGCGCGTCCTTGGGCGACTTCTCCCCAGTGGCGACATACGCGGCCGCCTGGTAGTAGGCCTCGGCCACCGGCACCGGGTAGGTCGTATCGGGCGGCGGCACCATCGCCGGTGCCTCGGCGAGCATCAGCGCCATCGACTTGGTCGCAGCATCAAGGTTAGCCGCCTCGTTCACACCCTTGATCGGACTCAGCGATCCGGATTCGGCCCGGCGGATCTGGTTGTCGTAGTTCGTGTAGAACTTGAGGAACCTGATCGCCTCGTCAGGATGCGCCGCCTTGGCGTGCACGATGAAGCCGGTCACCGTCCCGATCACGCTGTGCGCCAGCGGATGGTCGGGATCGATCACCGGCGTGTCGAACTGCGCGTAGTGGAAGTCGTCGCCGCCCATCTCCTGCGCCGTGCCGATCAGCCACGAGCCGATCGGGTGCATCACCGCCGCGCCTTCGATGAACGTCGCCATCGCCGGGTCGGCGCCCAGCCCCTGCATGTCCCGGTTGAACGCGCCGATATCGTGCAGTTGCTGGATGTAGCCCAGGGCCTTCTCGAAGCCCGGCGTCGAGAACTTGCCCTGCTGCGAGAACGCCGCCTCGTATTCGTCGGTCGGCACCACCTTGGCGGCGATGTGCGAGGCCCAGTTGCCGAACGGCCAGAGCTCGTTGTTGCCCTCGACGATCGGCGTCTCGCCGGCCGCGACGAGCTTCTCGATCACCGCGACGAACTCGTCCCAGGTGGCCGGCGCCTCGAGCCCCAGCTCGTTGAAGATATCGGTGTTGTACCAGATGGTATTGGTCACATCGAGCGAGGTCGGGATCATGTAGGGCCGGCCCTGCCAGCTGGTCCCCGCGCCTTCCGTCCATACCGAGTCGACGAACGTGTCGCCCCACCCGTCCGCTTTCAGCGCCTCGGTGAGGTCCATGGCGTAGCCGGCCTGTGCGTCGCGCGCCACCGGATAGCCCGCCCACTGGAAATAGATGTCGGGCACGTCCGTGCCCTGCAGCTGGGTGATCAGGCCGGTGTTCGAATAGATGTCGTCATCATAGGGGATCTGCTTCACCTTGATGTCCGGGTTGGCGGCCTCAAAGTCCGCCACGATCCGGTCCAGCACTTCCTTCTCGCTGCCGCCGGTCGTCGCATGGGTGATGCGGATTTCCACCTGGGCGAAGGCGGTTGTCGACATCAACACCGCGGCGGTTGCCAGAAGAATCTTCCTCAATGCACGCATGCGTCACCCCCCTTTGTCCGAGCCCCTGCTGTTCCACTGGTATGTTATTGGTTCATCACAGTTTGTCCACACAAGAATAACAAGTGTGAATACCGGTCTTGAACTTTCGTCCGGGCTTGCCATGCCCATGCCAAAATCATACCAGTTATGGTTGAGCTGAGCCCGAACGGCAGGAGCGAGCGTGGACTTCTATACCGCATTGCGGGAGCGGATGGAGCGCCAGCACGGCCCGTTGGGCGAACGGCTGCGCAATGCGCTGGCCGCCGTCATCGAAGGTGGGGCCATCGTCCCCGGCGAGTCGCTGCCGTCCGAGCGCGAGATGGCCGAACAGCTGGACGTGTCCCGTTCCACCCTGCGCCAGGGCCTGAAGGAGCTGGCACAGATGGGCCTGGTCACCACCCGGCCGGGCGCCGGCACGGTGGTCGTCGGCCGCATCCCAAAAGCCCTGTCGCGGCTGTCCGGCTTCACCGAAGACATGCGGCTGCGCGGCCTGCTGGCGAGCAGCAAGGTGCTCGAATGCTCGATCGCGCCGATCTCGCCCGATGACGCCTTCCGCACCGGCCTGCCGCTCGGCACCCCGATGATGACGCTGGTCCGCCTCCGCCTGGCCGGTGGCGAAGCCCTCTCCTACGAACGCGCCATGGTGCCGGTGGAAACCGTCGGCCCGAGCTACGACGGTTCCGGCTCGCTGTACGAGCGCATGGACGAGCACAACGCCCGGCCCCGCCGCATCCTGCAGAGCCTGCAGGCCATCGAGGCCCCGGCCGACATCGCCAGCCAGCTTGGCATCCGCGAGGGCGCGGCGGTGCTCGAGATCACCCAGCTCGGTTACGGCGAGACCGGCTCCGTCGTCGAGGACGCCGTCAGTTGGTACCGCGGCGACCGCTACAAGTACGTCGGCGAGCTGCGGGGCTGAGATGGCGCTGCTCCGCACCTGCTACCGCGACCGTGTGATGGGCATCGTCGACCACGTCCTCGCCGGGCAGGCCGATGCGCTCGACGCGGCCCGCGATGCCCTGGCGGAGGCGCTGGCCAACGATCGCCTGCTCTACGTCGCCGGTTCCGGCCACTCGCACCTGATCGCCGAGGAGGTGTTCTACCGCGCCGGCGGCATCGCCGCCGCCCAGGCCATCCTCGACCCCGACCTGATGCTGCATCTGGGCGCCGAGCGCTCCACCACGCTCGAGCGCCAGGAGGGCCGCGCCGAGCGCGTGCTCGCCGGCTACCCGGTCGGTCCCGGCGACATCGTGGTGATCGCCTCGAACTCCGGTCGCAACGCCTACCCCATCGAGATGGCGCTCGCCGCCCGGGCCCGCGGCGCCACCACCATCGCCCTCACCTCGCTGCAGCACGCCCGGCGCACCACCTCGCGCCACAGCTCCGGCAAGCGGCTGTTCGAGGTCACCGACCTGGTGCTCGACAATGGCGGCGAATACGGCGACGCCTGCCTGCCCATCGCCGGGCGGTCCGCGCGCATGGGCCCCACCTCGACCATGCTCGGCGTCTTCATCCTCAACACCCTCCTCGCCGAAGCCGTGAACCAGCTGGCGGAAAGAGGCATCGGCGTCGACGTCTACCAGAGCGCCAACATGCAGGACGCCGAAACCGAAGCCGAGGCCCTGATCGCCAAGTGGCGGCCCCGGATACAGGGGCTGTAGCCCCCTGACGCAGACTCGCCGAGGTCGACAGGATCCTCCCCTGCGAAGCGGGGGAGGGGGACCGCCGAAGGCGGTGGAGGGGGCGGCACCGGCACGACGGCTGACGAATTCCGGCCGACCCAGCGTCGAGTGCGGCACCGGCACGACGGCTGGACGAATTCCGGCTCACCCACCCTCGCGTCTGGACCGCCCCCTCCACCAGCTACGCTGGTCCCCCTCCCCCGTTGTCACGGGGGAGGACCCGGTCGGCGGCCCCTGATTACTTCTCCAGCCTTGCGATCAGGCTCGACGTGTCCCACCGGCTGCCGCCCAGTTCCTCCACGTCGGCGTAGAACTGGTCGACCAGCGCGGTGACCGGCAGCCGCGCCCCATTCTCGCGCGCCTCGTCGAGCGCGATGCCGAGGTCCTTGCGCATCCACTCGACGGCGAAGCCGAAGTCGAACTTGCCGGCGTTCATCGTCTTGTAGCGGTTCTCCATCTGCCAGCTCTGCGCGGCGCCCTTGGAGATCACGTCGATGACCGCCTCGACGTCCATGCCGGCGCGCTTGCCGAAATGGATCGCCTCGGCCAGCCCCTGCACCACCCCGGCGATGCAGATCTGGTTCATCATCTTGGCCAACTGTCCGGCCCCCGCCGGCCCGAGCAGCCGGCACGCCTTGGCGAAGCTGCGGATCACCGGCTCGGCCACTTCGAAGGGCCCCGCCTCGCCGCCCACCATCACCGTGAGTTGCCCGTTCTCGGCGCCCGCCTGCCCGCCTGACACCGGCGCGTCGAGAAACGCGAAGCCGGCCTGTGCAGCGGCAGCGCTCAGCTCGCGCGCCACCTCGGCCGAGGCCGTCGTGTGGTCGACGAAGATCGTCCCCTTGCCCATTGCGGTGAAAGCGCCCTCGGCGCCGAGCGTCACCGAGCGCAGGTCGTCGTCGTTGCCGACGCAGGCGAACACGATCTCCTGGCCCCTGGCCGCCTCGGCCGGCGTCCTCGCCGCCTTGCCGCCATGCTCGGCGACCCACTTCTCGGCCTTGGCCGCCGTGCGGTTGTAGACCGTCACCTCATGGCCCTTCTGGCTCAGGTGCCGGGCCATCGGGTAGCCCATCACCCCAAGTCCGAGGAACGCAACTTTCGCCATCAGATCGTCTCTCCCATTTCACGCAGTTTCGTCATCAGGTCGGCATGCTGCGCCTCCGGCAGCGGCACGAGCGGCGGCACCAGCCGGTTCCAGCCCTCGTCCTTGTGCCGCAGCGCCAGCATCGCCTTGATCGTCGGCAGCTGCGCGCCGTACGCGAGCGACAGCGTCCGCCATTGCTCGAGCCGCCCCTGCGCCGCCGCGACATCCGCCGCGCGCGCCGGATCGCCCCAGCCGTCGTACACCGTGCGCAGGTCCCCTGCCCGAAGGTTCGACAACGCCGTGATGCACCCGGCCGCCCCGGCGGGCAGCATCGCCGCCAGCAGCGGGTCCGAGCCGACCATCACCGCGAAATCCGGTTCGAGCCCGACCAGGCCCTGCGCGCTCTCGAGCTTGCCCGAGCTGTCCTTGATCCCCGCCACCACGCCGGGAAACGCCGCGATCAGCCGCGCCACCAGGTCGACGCCGAGCGGCACCATCGATACCTGCGGGAAGTTGTAGAGCACCACCCGCAGCCGGTCGTCCGCCACCCGCTCGATGATCCGCGCATAGGCGGCGAACACCCCGTCATCGGAGACGTTCTTGTAGTAGAACGGCGGCAGCATCACCACGCGGGTCACGCCCATGCTCAGCGCATGCCGCGTCAGCCCGACTGTCTCGTCGATCGCCGCGACGCCGACGCCCGGCGCCAGTTGGTCGGGTCGCAGCCCGCCGTCCAGCAGGCCTTCGACGATCAGCTTCCGCTGCGACACCGAGAAGGAGTTCGCCTCGCCGGTGGTGCCCAGCACCGCGACCCCGTCGCACCCGGCCGCCAGCAGCCCCTTGCAGTGCTGCACCAGCTTCGGCACCTCGGGGTTCAGTTCCTTGTCGAGCGGTGTCGCCGCCGCCGACCACACCCCGCTGATCGCAAATCCCATCACTCCCCTCCCTCAGGCGGATAGCGGTGTTCCTCCCCCCGCCAATCCGAAACCGTGTAGCAGCCGTCCCCCGCCGGCCGGATATTCGCGGCGGCGATCGGCGCCTTGCCGTGGCCGCCCGGAATGTCGAGCACATAGGTCGGCTGCGCCAGCCCCGAGATGCGGCCGCGCAGGCCGGCGACCAGCTTCTGCCCCTCGTCGATTCCTACCCTGAAATGCGAAGTTCCCGGCGCAAGGTCCGGATGATGCAGGTAATATGGCCGCACGCGGCACTCGACGAAACCGCGCATCAGCGCCGCCAGCGTCTCCGGGTCGTCGTTGATGCCGCGCAGCAGCACCGTCTGGCTCAGCGTCACTATCCCCGCGTCGACCAGCCGTCCGATCGCCGCCCGCGCCGCCTCCGTCAGTTCGCGCGGATGGTTCGCGTGCACCGCGACGTAGGTCGCCTTGCCCGACGCCTTGAGCGCCGCGACCAGCGCCTCGTCGACGCGCTCCGGCTCCACCACCGGCACCCGGCTGTGGAAGCGCACCACCTTCACGTGCGGGATGTCGGCGAGCCGCGCCATCATCTCGCCGAGCCGGCGCGCCGACAGCACCAGCGGATCGCCCCCAGTGAGGATCACCTCCCACACCTCGGGGTGTTCGCGGATGTAGCCGATCGCCCGGTCCATCTGCTCCGGCGTCAGCGTACCGAGCCCCTCGGGCCCGACCATCTCGCGCCGGAAGCAGAACCGGCAGTAGACCGGGCAGACATGCACCGCCTTCAGCAGCACCCGGTCCGGGTAGCGGTGCACGATGCCCTCGACCGGCGAGTGCGTCAGGTCGCCGATCGGATCGGCGCGCTCCTCCGGCGTCACCGTCAGCTCGGCGAGGTCCGGCACGAACTGCCGCGCGATCGGGTCGTTGGGGTCGTCGCGGTCGATCAGTCCCGCCACCGCCGGCGTGATCGCCACGGCGTAGCGCTCCGCCACGCGCTGCAGCTCCGGCAGTCGCGACGCCGGCGCCAGCCCTGCGTCCACCAGTTCGGCCGGCGTGCGGATTGCCCGATCGTGTTTCATCGCTCGCCTCCCGCCACCGGCACCCAGAGCACGTCCTCGATCCGCGGCGCCCCGGTCGCCAGCATCACCAGCCGGTCGAAACCGAGCGCCACCCCGCTGGTGTCCGGCATCAGCGGCAGGGCCGCAAGTAGCTCTTCGTCGATCGGGTAGCGCTCGCCGTAGAGCCGCGCCTTCTCCGCCATCTCGAGTTCGAAGCGCCGCCGCTGCTCGGCCGCATCGGTCAGTTCACCGAAGCCGTTGGCGAGTTCCACCCCGCACGCATAGAGCTCGAACCGCTCCGCTACCCGCCGGTCGTCGGCCGTCCGCCGCGCCAGCGCCGCCTCCGCCGCGGGGTAGCGGTCGAGCACCGCGATCCGTCCGAGCCCCAGCTGCGGCTCCACCTTCTCCACCAGCACCCGGCTGAACAGGTAGCTCCAGGTGAACTCCGCCGGCACCTCGAGCCCGACGGCCCGCAGCTGCGCCGCGAGCGCCGCCGCATCCGTCTCGCCGTCCGCGTGCATCGTCGCCAACAGGTCGATCCCGGCATGCTGTCGAAACGCCTCGACCACCCCGATCCGCTCCGACGCGGCGAACGGATCGCATTCCCGGCCCCGGAACCGCAGCACCGGCACGCCGGTCGTCTCCGCCGCCATCCGGCAGAGCGCGATACAGTCGGCGATCACCGCGTCATACGCCTCGCCGGCCCGGTACCACTCCAGCATGGTGAACTCTGGGTGGTGCAGCGCGCTCCGCTCGCGGTTGCGCCACACATGCCCGATCGAGGCGATCCGCTTCTCCCCCGCGGCCAGCAGCTTCTTCATCGAGAACTCGGGCGAGGTCGCGAGATACATCGTCTGCCCCTGCCCGTCATTGCCGATCATCGTGGTGGCAAAGGCGTGCAGGTGCGTTTCGTTCCCCGGGCTCCGCTGCAGGCCCGGCGGATCGACCACCAGGAAGTCATGCTCGGCGAAATAGGCCCGCGCGCCCAGCTCGATCCGGTTGCGCCCCAGCAGGATCGGCCGCCGGTCGGCATGCCGCTCCGGGCTCCACCATGGCGATATCGGCTCAATGCTCAATGCGGCAGGACTTTCGGCAACGGGACTGGCAGTTTTCGAAGAAATGAGGTATCCGGCCGCACCCACACATCAAGTCAGCGCGTCCGCCGGCCTTTGTTGCCGCTCTCTAGGCCGACGCAAACCGTTGAACAAGGAAGAAATATGGTCAAGGTCATCGCCTCGTCCCTGCGCAAAGGCAATGTCGTCGAGCATGACGACGGCAAGCTCTACATCGTGCTCGTCGCCGAGAACATCCACCCCGGCAAGGGCAACTCGGTGACCAAGGTCGACATGCGCCGCATCTCGGACGGGGTGAAGGTTGCCGCCAGCTGGCGCACCGTGGAAATGGTCGAGAAGGCAGACGTCGATGAGCGCGCCTACAACTTCCTCTACCACGATGCCGAAGGCTACCACTTCATGGAGCCCAGCACCTTCGACCAGGTGACCGTGTCCGAGGACGTCGTCGGCGATGCGGCCGCCTACCTCGTCGACGGCATGGAAGTGTTCATCAAGACCTTCGAGGGCGCCTCGCTCTCGATCGAGCTGCCGCAGCGCGTCACGCTCGAGATCGTCGACACCGAGCCGGTCATCAAGAACCAGACCGCCTCGTCCTCGTTCAAGCCGGCGACGCTCAACAACGGCGTCAAGACCATGGTCCCGCCCCACATCGGCGTCGGCACCCGCGTCGTGGTGATGACCGAAGACGGCTCCTACGTCGAGCGCGCCAAGGACTGAGCGTTCTGAAGGCCGGCAGACGCCGGCCACCCCTCATCCGGCTGCCGCCACCTTCTCCCACAAGGGGAGAAGGCGATGGGCATCGACGTTGGCGGTGTTGAGGGAAACCGCCGAGTGTTCGCCTTCTCCCCTTGTGGGAGAAGGTGCCCGAAGGGCGGATGAGGGGTCGGCGCGCAGCGCCGCCTAGTGTCCCACCAGCTTCCGCACCGCCCGCAGGTCGTCCACGAACCGCTCCCGCTCGATCTTCGCCTGCTCCCGGTCCGGCATCCGGAGCAGGTATGACGGGTGCACGGTCGCGTACATTCGCGTCCCGTCCTCCAGCACCGTCACCTTGCCCCGCACCGATCCCAGCGTCGTGCCCGACCCGGCGAGGCTCGCGACCGCCGTCGCCCCCATGGCGACGATCAGCTTGGGCTTTACGAACTCGCGCTCGAGGTTGAGCCAGAACCGGCAGGCCTTCACCTCGCCGGCATTGGGCCGCTGGTGCAGCCGCTTCTTGCCGCGCGGCACGAACTTGAAGTGCTTCACCGCATTGGTGACATAGGCCCGCGCGCGCGCCAGCCCCGCCTCCTCCATCGCCGCGTCGAACACTTTTCCGGCCGGCCCGACGAACGGCTTGCCCGCGAGGTCCTCCTGGTCGCCGGGCTGCTCGCCGACGAACATGATCTCCGCCTCTCCTGGCCCCTCGCCGAACACCGCCTGCGTCGCCATCTCGTAGAGCGGGCACCGCCGGCACCCGTCGATCGCCTCGCGCGCCTCGTCCAGCGACCCGATCGCCTCCTCCGCCGGCGCCTCGACCTCCGCCCGCTCCGTCCGCCGCACATGCTTCGATGAGGGGATGCTGGCCTGCCGCTCGATCATTTCTTCCTCCGCTGCCTTGGCGCCGCGTATCAGGGAGGGAATGAGCTCGGCCTCCGGCAGGTTGCGCCAGTACTTCACCGGCATCTCCGATTTCATCATCCCCACCTTGAGCCGCGCCGGGTTGAAGATCGAGGCGAAGTAGCTCTTCCACACCGGTTCCAGCGCATCCTCCGCCGGCACGTCCTCCTTCCGGCCGCCCTCGCCGAACTCCAGCGTCTCCCCATCCCAGAACGCCGACCGGTAGGGCGTCACGATGCCCCACATCATCCCGGTGAACCGGCGCGCGAAGAACGGCGCCACCCGCTCCAGCACGTAATGCTCGGGCTCGAACCAGGCGACGAAGCGCTCCAGCCCGGAATCGTCCGTGATCGCCTTGAAGCGCACAAACGCCTTCATCTTGTGCGCGTCACGCCGCACCGCCGACACGCGCCGGTCGAGCTTCCCCACGTCCGGGTCCGACCGCACGCTCATCAGTTCCTTGTCCCGCTGCAACCGCCACAGCAGCCGGTAGAGCAGCCCGAACCGCTCGGGATCGGCGTGGCAGATTCCCGCCTCCGCCCAGTCGATGAACCGCTGCGGCACGGTCCCGACCTTCCGCCCCGTCACCAGCTCGACGCTTTCCTCGGTCCCGAACAGGTCGTGCGGCGCCCGCGGATCGACCCAGATCACCTCGTCCGGCGGCACCGCCTCGAGCAGCAACCGCCGCGCCACCGCCCGCCACTCGTCGAAGTCGTTGAGCCCCCTGAGATGCACCGTCCTCACGCGCCCACCCCGCAAAAGGTACCGCAACGCCACACCCTCCCCTTCATGGGGAGGGCTGGGGAGGGGCCGTCCGGCCCGTCAGTGCAGCCCATCAGAACAGCTCCAGCTGCTTGCTGACCACCTTCCCCCTCAGCCCCGCATCGTCCGTCAGCCCGCCCGGCGACCAGTCCGCCGCCTCGATGAACGGCCGCACCTTGCCGATCGACCCGGCCATCCGCGCCACGTCGGCGAGCGTCAGCCGGTGGTGCCGCCGCGCGTCGATGATCCGGTCCACCACGCGCACGCCGAGCCCCGGCACCCGCAGCAGCAGCTCCCGCGCCGCCCGGTTCACGTCGACCGGAAACCGCCCGCGATTGCCGAGCGCCCAGGCGAGCTTCGGGTCCACCTTGAGGTCGAGCAGCCCGTCCTTGCCGCCCGCCACGATCTCCTCCACCCCGAAGCCGTAGAACCGCATCAGCCAGTCCGCCTGGTACAGCCGGTGCTCGCGCAGCAGCGGCGGTGGCGCCAGCGGCAGCCGCGAGCTGGCGTCCGGAATGGGCGAGAACGCCGAGTAATAGACCCGCTTCAGCCCGTAGCCCGAGTAGAGCGCCGCCGACCGCCGAAGGATCACCGCATCGTCCGCCCGATCCGCCCCGATGATCATCTGCGTCGACTGTCCCGCCGGCGCCAGCACGGTCGGCTTCTTCTTGCCCTCCACCCTGCCCTCCGGCCGGCTCTCCTCGCGCTTCGCCTCGATATGCGCCATCGCCGTGCGGATCGAGCTCGGCTTCTTCTCGGGCGCCAGCGTCTCGAGGCTGACGTCGGTCGGCAGCTCGATGTTGGTCGACAGCCGGTCGGCCCAGCGCCCGGCTTCGGCCAGCAGCTCCGGCGCGGCGTTGGGAATGACCTTGAGGTGGATATAGCCGGCGAACCGGTGCGTCTCCCGCAGCGTGCGCGCCACCCGCACCAGTTCCTCCATCGTGTAGTCGGGCGAGCGGATGATGCCCGACGACAGGAACAGCCCCTCGATGTAGTTGCGCTTGTAGAAGTCGAGCGTCAGCCGCACCACCTCCTCGACGCTGAACCGCGCCCGCTGCACGTTCGAGCTCGAGCGGTTGACGCAGTAGATGCAGTCGTAGACGCAGAAATTCGTCAGCAGCAGCTTGAGCAGGCTGATGCACCGCCCGTCCGGCGCATAGGAATGGCAGATGCCGCTCCCCTCGGTCGAGCCGATGCCGCCGGTGCGCGAACTGTCCCGCCTGCTGCTCCCGCTCGAGGCGCAGGACGCATCGTACTTCGCCGCATCCGACAGGATGGCGAGCTTCCGGCTGAGATTGAGCTGGGCCATGTCGTTCCCGTTTCGTTCCTATCCGGAAACTACGCCGCCGCCCCTGCCGTTCCAATACCAAATGACAGCCCCAGCTCATTCGTGATCGGCCTCCGGGCAGCCCGTGACGGCCCGCCACCGCGCCGATCGTTCGACAGTGCCGAACGATCAGTCAGCCGGTTGCCGCTATCCCCCGCGTCCGATCCCACCTATGTCAGTGGGGCAAGAGCAACAGGAGGCACCCATGGCACTCGAACTGAAGGGCATCCACCACCTCACCGCCATCACCGCGCAGGCGCCCAGGAACGTCGATTTCTACACCCGCGTCCTCGGCATGCGGCTGATCAAGAAGACGGTGAACCAGGACGATGTGAGCGCCTATCACCTGTTCTACGGCGACGGCATCGCCTCGCCCGGCGCCGACCTCACCTTCTTCGACTGGCCGGCCGCACCCAACCGGCGAGGCAACCACGAAGTCGGCCGCACCGGCCTCCGCGTCCGCACCGAGGCCGACCTCGCCTGGTGGAAGGAGCACCTGAGCGAGCACGACGTCGCCTCCGGCAACATCAAGCAACGCGCCGGCCACCTGTCGCTCGAGTTCGAGGACCCCGAAGGCCAGCGCTTCCGTCTCGTCGCCGACCCGAACGCCGGCGAATCCCATCCCTGGGCGAAAAGCCCCATCCCGGCCGAACGCCAGATCCTCGGCCTCGGCCCGATCACCCTGTCGGTCCCCGATCTCGCCCGCACCGCCCGCGTGCTCACCGAGGTGATGAACATGCGCGAGGCCCGCACCTATCCGGCGCGGGAGAAGCATGGCGACATCCATGTCTTCGAGATGGGCGAGGGCGGCGCGGCCGCCGAACTCCACGTCGAGGTCAACCCGTCGCTGCCGCAGGCCCGCCAGGGCGCCGGTGGCGTGCACCACGTCGCCTTCCGCACCCCGAACCCCGACGAGTTCGCCCAATGGGTGCGCCGCGCCACCGCGGCCGGGCTGCGCAATTCGGGCGAGGTCGAGCGCTACTACTTCAAGTCGCTCTACTTCCGCGAGCCGAACGGCATCCTGTTCGAGATCGCCACCGATGGCCCCGGCTTCACCGCCGACGAACCGCTGGAATCGCTCGGCGAGCGCCTCGCCCTCCCGCCCTTCCTCGAGCCCCGCCGCGCCGAGATCGAAGCAGGCCTGAAGCCGCTTTGAGACAATGTAGGCGGCCCTTGATGCAAATTGCGGGCCGGGGGTGATTGTCGCAACCGCGACTCAATTGTAGATTTACGGCCGACGGGGGGCTGCGGCAGCGCTTTGGTGCTGTCGTCCTGTAGTGCCTATTTCAACTCTACATGGAGTCGCTATGCACAAACCCACGTCCCTGAAACACCGCCTGCGCCGCCTCGTGCTCGGATGCGCAGGTGCGGCCGCCTTCATCCTCGCGGGCACCGCCGCCTCCCATGCCGACCCGACCGTCTCCGGTCAGGTTCAGCACTTCATCACCTGCTTCGGCCTGATGATCACCGATCCGGTCTCTCACGCTCAGGAGTGCGGCCCGGGCTTCCGCCCCGCCGACGATCCTGTAAGCGACCCCGGCGACGGCCGGGCCCATATTGTCGTCACCGATACGGTCGGCCAGTAGGCCGGGATCTGAGCACCGCCGGTTCGATTGGCGAAATCATGACACCGGAGCCCACCCGCTCCGGCGTTATCGGCTCGCGCTGGCGCACTGACCTCTTCCTGGCCCTGCTCTTCCTGCTGCTCGGCAACCTGGGGCGCTACGGCGTCTTGCTCTACCTGCAGGGCGCCGGCTCCCCTCTCGACTATCTGACAGCACTCTGCGTCTGGGATTGCGAGTGGTACCGCACCATCATCGAGCACGGGTATGATGCTGCTCCGGTGGAGCATCTGCGCCCCGGCGGCGCCAACTGGGCCTTCTTTCCGCTCTACCCGTTACTCGTGACCGCCGTCTCCCGGGCCGGGGTCCCTGTCCTGCTGGCGGGCTTCGTCGTTTCGAGCGCCTGCATCGTCGCCGCCTGCCTCGCCGCCCGTCCGCTGCTGCGCGGCGACCGGGCCTGGCGCCTCTGGGGCTTCTCGCTGCTGGCCGGCCCGTTCTCCATGCTGTTCGCGACGCTTTACACCGAGAGCCTGTTCATCCTCTTGATCGTGCTGTCGCTGCGCGCCCTGCAGCGCGAGAACTACCTGCAGGCCGGCATCTGGGGCGCGCTGCTCTCGGCCACCCGCGTCACGGGCGTATTGATGACGCTGGGCATCCTCGTCGGCGCCGTCGCCAGCCAGCGCCGCGCCGGCGTCGCCTGGCGGGCCATCCCGCTGGCCCTCCTCCGCCGCGGCGACGTCGTCCTGTCGATCTTCCTCGCGCCCGTCGGGCTCTTCGCCTACATGGCCTACATGGCGGCCCGCAGCGGGGACGGCCTCGCGTTCCTCCACATCCAGCGCGCCTGGGGCCGCGATCTGGGGAACCCGCTGACCGTGCTCTGGCAGGCACTGGCGCAACCCCTGCCGTTCTCCCCGGACGGCATGCTCGTTTTCACCTGGGCCGTCGCCGCGATCTTCGGCCTGCTGCTTGCGCTGGTGATGCTGTTCACCCGCCGCGAGGCGGCCGCCACCTTCACCGCCCTCGCCATCCTCGCCTCCCTCAGTAGCGGGGTCACGGCGATGATCCGCTTCTCCGCCGGCCTCGCGCCGATCGGCATGGTGATCGCCGAAGCGCTGGCGCGTTGGCGCTGGCTCTACTGGCTGGCGTTCCCGCTCAGCTTCCTCGTCGGGCTGCTGGTCACGCTGGGCTGGTACCGCTCGTCGCTGTTCGTGATGTAGCGATGCCGACGGCCCTTCGACCCCAGCTCTACTACGCCCTCGCCGCGATGCTGGCGCTGGCCGAACTCGCCGTCCTCGCGATCGCCCTCCGTCCAGACGTCAGCGACACCTACCGGGCGCGCTACATCACCGGCAGCTCGAACTGCTGGCTGACCGACGTGTCGGGCGACGTCAGCCTGGGCGAGCGCATCGCCGCTACCGGCGAAGCCGGCGCCAGGATCAGCCAGCTCCTGCGCTGTGGCTGGCTGGCACCCCAGCCCTACGGCACCTGGTCCACCGGCGCGGAGAGCAAGCTGCGCTTCCAGCTGGAGCCCGACCGCCCCGACCTGCTGCTCGACCTGGAACTGTTGCCGTTCGGGGCGGACCGCGGCCATCCGCAGCAGGTGACCATTTCCTCGGGCGGCGTCCAGCTGGCGAACCTCGTCCTCGACCGCCGGCTGACAGTCGCCCGCCGCATCCCCATTCCGGCAACCCTGCCGCTCGACGACAGGGGCCGGCTCGAGATCGACTTCACCATCCCCACCGCCGTCTCGCCTCGGCAGCTCGGCGTCAACGACTTCCCCGCCCCCCTCGGCATCCGCCTCGTCTCGCTGCGGCTCTGGGCCCCGACCGCTTCCGAGCCGGTCGACGGACCAGCGCGGCCCTCTCACATCGGGACCGCGCTCTGAGCCACAGGGGCAGGCCGCGCCGTGCTAGTTCGCGGAGGCCGGCTCGGGCTTCAGCGTCGCGGCCATGTCGATCAGGCCCATGAACTCGGCGCGGTAGCCTGCCTCATCCTCGCCGCGGGCGCCCTGCGCCAGCTTGCGGATATCGGCCCAGCCCATGGCGCCGTAGTTCGACCCCTTGAGCTTCTGCCCGAAGGCCGCCACCGCGGCCGCCCAGCGGTCGTCGGCGCTCGCCGCCTCGAGGCTCGGCACCGCCAGGTCCCTGCCGATCGGCACGTCGATCAGCCGCGATGTGTCTTCGTCCGGCAGCTTGTACCTGAGCTTCAGGAACCCGAACTCGCTGGCCTGCCCGGCCGCCGGCGCCGCTTCGGGCTCGCCGTAGCGCAGCGGATCGTTCAGCTCCGCCCCCGAGCCCACCGGAGTGATCTCGTAGAGCGCCGTCACGCTCGTGCCCGCGCCGATGTCGCCCGCGTCGACCTTATCGTTGTTGAAGTCCTCGCGGTTGAGCGCCCGGGTCTCGTAGCCGATCAGCCGGTATTCGCTCACCACCGCCGGGTTGAACTCCACCTGGATCTTCACGTCCCTCGCGATCGTGTCGAGCGTGCCGCCGGCATCCTGAACCAGCACCTTG
>JBQCFF010000459.1:0-7699 GCA_051959485.1 Devosia sp.
TCGTGATTGCCCTCACCATCGGGCCGGTCGGCGCGCGGGAAATGAGCCCCGTCGCCCCCGTCTGGGACCGGTCCGTGGCCTATGCCGTGATCGGCTTCCTGCTGATGCTGTCGTTTCCGCGGCATCCCTGGCGGGTGGTGCTGGGGATGCTGGTGATGATCGTCGGACTCGAGGTGGCGCAGGAAGTGCTGCCCGGCCGGCACGGGCGCATCGTCGACGTGGTGGAGAAGTCGGTGGGCGCAGGGCTGGGGGCCGCGGTCGCTGCGGGCGCGCTGTGGGCAGTGCGTCGGCGACAGGACCTCAAGTAGCGGCGGGCCGCGTCCCTGCAATTCCGAGCTCGCCGGGTAAGGTCGCATCAACCATGCCTCGCGGTCGCAAGACGTTGTAAGGATTAGCAAAGGTCTCGACCTTAGCGTTCGCTCCCGTAAGTGGGGGCACGGGAATGCAACACTTTATGGCAGCGCCGGCGACCATGGCGGCGGCCGCAGCAAGCCCAGGCGGGCCCGGACACGTCGACGCCCTGCCCGGGGCACGGCGGCTGCTCACCTATTGCGGACTGGCCATCGTGCTGCTGGGCGTCACGGTACTGGGCGCGGTGCTGTACGCGCTGTGGCAGATCGATGAGTCGGCCATCGACACCGAGATGGACCGGGCGCGCGTCGCGTTGGCGGTGACCGCCAGAGACGTGCCGGGATCGGAGGCGCGGGTCGCCAGTACGCTGGCCAATGCCTACGCGCTCGAGGGCGCGCATTTCGGCGAAGCGGTCGACGTGGATCAGGGCGAAGTCGCGCTCGCCGTACCGGGCGAGGAGACGCGCCTGCTGATCTGGACGCCGCGGCGGTTCGGCACCGAGCTGTTCATCCAGCTGGCGCCGATGCGGATCTCGTCCTCGCTGGTCTTCCTCGCGGGCATCGTCTTCCTGATGCGGCGACTGTACCTGCTGACACGCGAGCTGGAGGAACGGCGGCGCGAGGCACAGGCGCTGGCGGCGCGGGACACGCTCACCGGGCTCGCCAACCGCCTCGGCTTCGAACGGGGACTGGCGCGGCTGCTGGCGGAAGGCCACAGCAATGTCGGGCTGTTCTATCTCGACCTCGACGGGTTCAAGCAGATCAACGACACGCTGGGACACGGCGCCGGCGACGAGGTGCTGCAGGCCGTGGGCGAACGGCTCGCCCGGCTGGCCCGCACCTGCGATACGCCGGCGCGGATCGGCGGCGACGAGTTCGCGCTGCTGCGTCCGGCGCCGGGCGGCGAGGCCCAGCTGCTGGAAACCGCGCGCGACATCGAGCTGGCGCTGGGCGAACCGGTGACCGTGGGTACAACGGCGGTCGAGGTGCGCGCCAGTATCGGCATCGCGGTGGCGCCGGCCGACGGGGAGTGCGGCAAGGCGCTGCTCGAGGCCGCCGACGTCGCGCTCTACCGGGCGAAACGGGACGGCACGGGGGTCGCCCTGGCGGCCGCCGCATAGTGGTGGGGGGACAACGTCGATTTGCGCTCACCTCGATCGTCATAGCCGTGTATCAAACGGCTCGGGCGAGAGGAAACTGCCGATGACCTATCTGCTGATCGTGGTTGCGCACCTGCTGGCGGGCGGGGCCTTCGTGGTGTTCGGGGCGCGGAACATCAAGGCCGTGCCGGGGCTCGCCAAGGCGCTCGAGGGGCGGAAGGTGCCGATGCCTCTGACCGCAGCGCGGCTCGGCGTGGGCCTGCAGCTGGTGGGCGGGGCACTGGTGTTGATCGCCCCGTGGGTGCCGTTGGCCGGAGTGCTTGGCGGGCTGGCGCTGATCGTGTTCCTGGTGCTCGCCACCGTGCTGTTCCACCCGGCCTGGGAGTACGAGGGCGAGGCACGGAAGCCGCACCTCAACTCGCTGATCATGAACACCTGCCTCGCCGGCGGGTTCCTGCTGGTGCTGGCGCAGGGGCTCTAGCCGTCACGGCAGCACGCCGCGCATGAACAGGGTTTCGAGGAAGCGGGCGGCATCCTCGAAGCGGCCCTCGCCGCCGCGGTCGTGGCCGAGCACGGCGCGGACCTGCACGTCGAAATCGGCGTAGTGCTGGGTGGTGGCCCAGATCGAGAAGATGAGGTGGTAGGGGTCGGTGCGCCGGAGCTTGCCGGCATCCATCCAGCCTTCGAGCACCCTGGCCTTGTCGTCGACGAGCGCCTTCAGGTCGCCCTCGAGCACGTCGAGGATGCGCGGGGCGCCCTGCAGCATCTCGCCGGCGAAGAGCCGGCTCTGGCGCGGGAAGTCGCGGCTCATCTCGAGCTTGCGCCGGATGTAGGAGCGGATTTCCGGCACCGGGTCGCCGACCGAGTCGATCTCGCGCAAGGGCTGCAGCCAGATGTCGAGCATCGAGGTCATCAGCCGCTTGTAGATCTCCTCCTTGCGGGGGAAATAGTAGAGCAGGTTGGGCTTCGACATGCCCGCCGCCTCGGCGATCTGGTCGATGGTGGCGCCCAGAAAACCCTTCTCGGAAAACACGTCGAGCGCCGCCTCGAGGATCAGGTCCTGCTTCTCGCGCTGGATGCGGGTAAGCGGCTTACCGCGGGGCTTTGCACGCGGCCGCACGGCCGGCTTGCCGGCCTCTTCGTCACCCCCGCCGCCGTCCTTGCTGTCGAGCATTTTCACCTTGATCGGCGGTGTGGAAGTGATAGCTTTTTTCCAACTGGTCAAATTTCTGGATATCACGTCCAAAGGTCAAGGGGCAATCTAACCTGACCTGCAAGATCAGCAAAAAGACCGAGAGAGGGATTCCAGGTGTCCGACCGCCGCAATGTCACGCCGAACGACCTGAGCGCATTCTGGATGCCGTTCACCGCCAACCGGCAGTTCAAGAAAGCGCCGCGCATGTTCGTCGGCGCGCACGACATGCACTATACGACTTCCGACGGAAGGCAGGTGCTGGACGGCACGGCGGGGCTGTGGTGCGTGAATGCCGGACACACCCGCCCGAAGATCACCCAGGCGATCGCCGAGCAGGCGGCCGAGCTCGACTACGCCCCCGCCTTCCAGATGGGGCACCCGAAGGCGTTCGAGCTGGCCAACGCGGTGGTGTCGATCGCCCCTGAGGGGCTCAACCATGTGATGTACACCAACTCGGGTTCCGAGGCGGTGGAAACGGCACTGAAGACCGCCATCGCCTACCACCGGGTGAAGGGCGACGGCAGCCGCTTCCGCCTGATCGGGCGCGAGCGCGGCTATCACGGCGTGAATTTCGGCGGCATCTCGGTTGGCGGCATCGTCTCGAACCGCAAGATGTTCGGCACCCTGCTGACCGGCGTCGACCACCTGCCGCACACCCATACGCCGGGCAAGCACCAGTTCACCCGCGGCGAGCGCGAGGAGGGCGGGCTCGACCTCGCCAACGAGCTCGAGCGCATCATCACGCTGCACGACGCCTCGACCATCGCGGCGGTGATCGTCGAGCCGGTGGCGGGCTCGACCGGCGTGCTCATTCCGCCCAAGGGCTACCTGAAGCGGCTGCGCGAGATCACCAGGAAGCACGGCATCCTGCTGATCTTCGACGAGGTGATCACCGGCTTCGGGCGCGTCGGCACGCCGTTCGCGGCGGATTATTTCGACGTCACCCCGGACATGATCGTGTGCGCCAAGGGCCTGACCAACGGCGTGATCCCGATGGGCGCGGTGCTGGTCACCTCGGAGATCCACGACGCGTTCATGCAGGGCCCCGAGCACATGATCGAGTTCTTCCACGGGTACACGTACTCGGGGAACCCGATCGCCTCGGCGGCGGGTCTCGCGACGCTCGAGACCTACAGGGACGAGGGGCTGCTGACACGTGGCGCCGAGCTCGCTGACTACTGGGCCGATGCGCTGCATTCGCTCAAGGGCCTGCCGCACGTCATCGACATCCGCAACCTCGGGCTGATCGGCGCGGTGGAGCTGGAGCCGATCGCGGGCGAGCCGACCAAGCGGGCCTTCGCGGCCTTCGTCAAGGGGTTCGAGCAGGGCATCCTGATCCGCACCACCGGCGACATCATCGCCATGAGCCCGCCGCTGATCATCGAGAAGCAGCACATCGACGAGCTGATCGGCAAGCTGGGCAGCATCCTTAAGACGCTTGAGTAGCCTGGAACGAGCGTTCTATATCGCGAGAAATAGAATGTACGTTCCAACTCAGCGCGGCGGAGATCTTTGATGCAGACGATTCAGAATGCCATCGGCGGCAAGCTCTTGAACAGCGTTTCGACGCGCACGCAGCCGGTGTTCAACCCCGCGACGGGCGAGGCAGTGGCGACGCTGCCGCTCTCGACCAACGACGAGATCAACGCCGCCGTTGCCGCCGCCAAAAAGGCGCTGCCGGCCTGGGCCAACATGACGCCGATGAAGCGGGCGCGGGTGATGTTCCGGTTCAAGGAACTGCTCGAGAAGCACGCCGACGAGCTGGCCGAGCTGATCAGCCGCGAGCACGGCAAGGTGCATGACGACGCGCTCGGCGAACTGGCTCGCGGCATCGACTGCGTGGACTTCGCCTGCGGCATTCCGCACCTGCTGAAGGGCGAGTTCAGCCGCAATGTGGGGCCGTCGATCGACACCTATTCGGACCGGCAGCCGCTCGGCGTGGTGGCGGGCATCACGCCGTTCAACTTTCCGGCCATGGTGCCGATGTGGATGTATCCGCTCGCCATCGCCTGCGGCAACACCTTCGTGCTGAAGCCGTCGGAGCGCGATCCGAGTGCGCCGATGTTCGCCTGGCAGCTGCTGATGGATGCGGGGCTGCCGGAGGGCGTGCTCAACGTCGTGCACGGCGACAAGGAAGCGGTGGACGCGCTGCTCGACCACCCGGACGTGAAGGCGGTGAGCTTCGTGGGCTCGACGCCGATCGCCGAATACGTCTACCGGCGGGGCACGCAGGCGGGCAAGCGGGTGCAGGCGCTGGGCGGCGCCAAGAACCACATGATCATCCTGCCCGATGCCGACATGGACCAGGCCGCCGATGCGCTGATGGGCGCCGGCTACGGCTCGGCCGGCGAGCGCTGCATGGCGGTGTCGGTGGCGGTGCCGGTGGGCGAAGCCACCGCCGACACGCTGATCGCCAAGCTGAAGCCGCGGGTGGAAGCGCTGAAGATCGGGCCGGCGACGGACCGCGATTCGCAGATGGGCCCGATCGTCTCGCGCGCGCAGCGCGACAAGATCGTGTCGTACATCGACTCGGGCGTCGAGGCGGGAGCGAAGCTGGTGGTGGACGGCCGCGGCTTCAAGCTGCAGGGCTACGAGGACGGCTTCTTCGTTGGCGGCACGCTGTTCGACCACGTGAAGCCGGACATGAAGATCTACCGCGAGGAGATCTTCGGGCCGGTGCTGTCGGTGGTGCGGGCGGGGTCGTACCAGGACGCGGTCGACCTGATCCACGGCCACGAATATGCCAACGGCACCGCGATCTTCACCCGCAACGGCGACGCCGCGCGTGAGTTCGCGGACAAGATCGAGGTCGGCATGGTGGGCATCAACGTGCCGATCCCGGTGCCGGTGGCCTATCATTCGTTCGGCGGCTGGAAGCGCTCGCTGTTCGGCGACCACGCGATCTACGGTCCCGAAGGCGTGCACTTCTACACGCGGATCAAGACGGTGACCATGCGCTGGCCGGCCGCCATCAAGGGCGGCGCGGAGTTCAGTTTTCCGACCCACAAGTAACAGAGTATGCGAGCCCCTCGGCCACCAATGGTGGCGAGGGGCTCTTCGTTTGAGGGACCAAGAACAGCATGCCTGCACCCGGCGAGAACCTCAGGATCAACCCCGATCGGCTATGGAACAGCATTCACGAACTGGCGGAGATCGGGCCCGGGATAGCGGGCGGGTCGAACCGGCAGACGCTGACGGATGCGGATGCCGAGGGGCGGCGGCTGTTCCAGCGCTGGTGCGAGGGCGCCGGGCTCAGCATGGGCGTCGACCGGATGGGCACGATGTTCATGACGCGGCCGGGCACCGACCCGGACGCGCTGCCGGTCTATGTCGGCTCGCACCTCGACACGCAGCCGACCGGCGGGCGCTATGACGGGGTGCTGGGGGTGCTGTCGGCGCTCGAGGTGGTGCGCTCGCTCAACGATCTCAACATCCAGACCAGGCACCCGATCGTGGTCACCAACTGGACCAACGAGGAAGGGGCGCGCTTTGCGCCGGCGATGATGGCCTCGGGTGTGTTCGCCGGGCAGTTCAGCCTCGAATACGCCTATGGGCGGCAGGACCTCGAGGGAAAGTCGTTCGGCGACGAACTGCAGCGCATCGGCTGGGTCGGCGACGAGGAGCCCGGGGCCCGCCGGATGCACGCCTATTTCGAGTACCATATCGAGCAGGGGCCGATCCTCGAGGCGGAGGACAGGCAGATCGGGGTGGTGACCCACTGCCAGGGCCTGTGGTGGCTGGAGTTCACGCTGACTGGGCGCGAGGCGCATACCGGCTCGACGCCGATGAACATGCGGGTGAATGCCGGGCTCGCCATGGCCCGCATCCTGGAGATGGTGCAGGCGGTGGCGATGGAAGCGCTGCCGGGAGCGGTGGGCGGCGTCGGCCAGGTGAAGTTCGCCCCAAACTCGCGCAACGTGCTGCCCGGCACGGTGGTGTTCACCGTCGACATCCGCTCGCCCGACCAGCCGAAGCTCGACGGCATGCGGGAGCGGGTCGAGGCGGAAGCGGCGAAGATCTGCGAGGCGCTGGGCGTCGGCTGCGCGGTGGAGGCGGTGGGGCACTTCGACCCGGTGACATTCGATCCGGTGCTGGTCGGCCGGGTGCGGAGGGCCGCCGAGGACCTCGGCTACAGCCACATGAACATCATCTCGGGCGCCGGGCACGACGCGTGCTGGGCCGCCAAGGTGGCACCGGCAACGATGATCATGTGCCCGTGCGTCGACGGGCTCAGCCACAACGAGGCGGAGAACATCTCCAAGGAATGGGCGGCAGCCGGCGCCGACGTGCTGCTGCACGCCGTGCTGGAAACGGCGGAGATTGTGGGGTGAGGGGCCGCTTGCGGGTTAACGGGAAAGGCCCCCTCACCCGGCGCTGCGCCTCTCCCCCAAAGGGAGAGGTGATCGGGTGGTACCACCGTGCGCGACAAATCACGCCGGCCGCCCCAACTGGCGGGACGGGCGACGGCACGACACCTCTCCCTTGGGGGAGAGGTCGGCGCGCAGCGCCGGGTGAGGGGGCCTTCGGATGAGCTCGCTCAAGACCCGGTTCGCAGCCAGCGCCGCAGTCAAGCTGCGCGCCAACGCCACCAACGCGGAGGCCAAGCTCTGGTCCAGGTTGCGCAACCGGCAACTCGCCGGATGCAAGTTTGTCCGCCAACAGCCGATCGGTCCGTACATCGCTGACTTTGCCTGCCGCGAACGCGACCTGATCATCGAGCTGGACGGCGGACAGCACGCCGGATCGACAAGAGATATCGAGCGCACTCGGGTGCTCGCGGAACATGGCTACGCGGTGATCCGCTTCTGGAACCGTGATGTCCTGACGAATCTGGACGGGGTGCTGCAGGTAATCGCGGACAGGCTGGAGAAGGCCCCCTCACCCGGTCTTCGCTTCGCGAAGCCCGACCTCTCCCCCGAAGGGAGAGGTGAAGAGGCGGCCGGCCTGGGACTTACAGGGGAACCACAATGACCATCATCAAGAACGGCACCATCGTTACTGCGGATCTGACCTACAAGGCCGATATGCGGGTCGAGGGGGGGAAGATCACCGAG
>JBQCFF010000460.1:0-6327 GCA_051959485.1 Devosia sp.
GCCAGCCGGTCGATCTCGTTCACCTGGATCATCGTCTGCCCGAATTTCGGCGCCTCCATCGGCGGCAGCCCGACCCAGATCGTCGGTTTGTTGGCCGTCCGCAGCTGCCGCACGATCGAGGCGACGCGCGCCGAGTACTCGGTCTTCCACTCCGGCGACAGGGACGGATAGCTCTCGCCGTTGATGGTCATCTTCTGGCGGTCGTTGATGCCGAGGATGACCACGGCGATGTCGAACTTGTTCTCGGTGATCGTCTCGCCGATCTTGTCGGGCCAGTTGAAGTAGTCGACGCGGACGATGCCCGAGTCGGTCACCGCCTGGTCGATGATCACGATGTTGGGGTCTTCGGCATAGAAGCGATCGAGCGCCTTGGCCACGTCGGTGGCCATCGAGTCGCCGAACACCGCAAGCCGGGTGGCGCCGGCGGCCTTTTCGATCTTCGGCTTGGGCGGCGGCAGGTCGGCGGCCTTCTTCGGCGGCTTCTTCTTCACCACCACCGGGCGATCGACCACCGGCGGGGGCGGCTGCTGCTCCTCGTCGTTGCCGAACAGCAGGTCCATCAGGGTGCGCCGCCGCTGCCGCGGTTGCCCCAACTGCGCCACGAGGATGCGGCCATCCTCGTGCTGCACGATGGCCGGCGCTGCGAGGGCGACCTCGCGGGCCTGCACGAACATCGGCAGCATGTCGGTGAGCACCAGGGCCGCCACGACGAGGCCCATGATCCACAGTACGAACCGGTTCCGCTTCTTCTGCATCGCGCCATCTAGCCCGGACCGGGCGGCGTTTTGAAGGCCGCTCGCACAGAATCTATCGGGTTGCGGCCGTCAGCTCCTCATAGGCCTGCAGCGTGATGAAACCATCCGCCACCTCGCCCCGGCTCGCCTGGAACCTGGCGTAGGCGGCCTGGCTCACCGGCCCGATGCGGCCGTCTACCGCGCCCTCGTAGAGCCCGAGCCGGAGCAGCGCCTGCTGGATCGCCTGGCGCTGCGCGAGATTCGGGAATTTTGTCCGGCGCGGCCAGCTCGCGGCGAAATCGCCGCCGCCCTTCAGCCGGTCGGTCATGTGCGCCACCGAGAGCGCGTAGCTGTCGGAGAAATTGTAGCCCTTGAGCACCAGGTAGTTGCCGGTCAGCAGGAATTTCGGCCCGCCCGCGCCGGCGGGCGCATAGAGGAACACGGGCGTATCGAGCGCCTTGAACGGACGCCCGCTCACCCGTTTCACCCCACGGTCCGCGAAGAAGGCGACCGGCCGCAACTCGTCGCGGGTGGCCAGCAGGTAGTCGAACCCGGCCGGCACCTCGACCTCGAAGCCCCAGTCGAGCCCGGGCCGGTAGCCGAGATCGAGCAGGAACTTGGCGCTCGTGGCGAGCGCGTCGGCCAGCGAGTTGTGGAGGTCCACCACCCCATCGCCATCGCCATCCGACCCATGCGCGATGACGTTGGACGGGTTGACCTGCAGGTGGCCGATGGCGCCGGCCCAGGAGCCGACCAGTGCGGCCGGCGCCATGTGGTTGCGCTGCACCAGCAGCAGCGCGGCGATGAAATCGGCCTCGTCTTCCCTGAGCCGCCCGCGCCGCTGATGCACCAGCGTCGCCAGCGAGCGGATGACCGGCCGGATCAGCTTGCTGTTGCCGAGCACCGCACCGTAGTCGGTTTCCATCCCCCAGATGGCGCCGAGGATGTACGGGTCGACCCCGGTCCGCTGCCCCACGGCCTGGAACAGCGCCGCGTTCTTATTGATCGCCGCCTGCCCGCGGTCGATCCGGCCCGCGGTGATCCGCTTGTCGAGGTAGTCCCAGACCGGGGTGGTGAACTCCGGCTGCGCCTCGACGAGGTCGGGAACGGCCGGGTCGGGGGTCAGGCCGGCAGTCGCGGCGCGGTCGGTTTCGCGCGTGACGCCGGCCGCGACGGCCTTCGCTTCGAAGTTGCGGAGGAAGGCATCGAAGGACTCGATTGGTGCGGCGAAGGCAGGGGTGGTGAGGAGGAACAGCAGCAGGGCGAGCAGGGAGTGTTGCATGTTGTACTTCCCGATCATGGCGTTGCTGTCCGTCTCCTGGGTGACACGTGAACCCGCACGCCAAGCGCTAGCGGTTTCGCGTGGCCAAATAACGCTCCCAGTTGAGCGCCGCTTCGACGATCTCCGTGAGATCGTCATGCGCCGGCTGCCAGCCCAGCACCTGCCGCACCTTGTCGGCCCGGGCGACGATGGAGGCAGGGTCGCCCGCCCGCCGCGGTTCTTCCACGACCCTGAAGTCGACGCCGGACACCGCCGTCACCGTAGCCACCACCTGCCGCACCGAGTAGCCGCGGCCATAGCCGCAGTTCATCGTGACGGAGCGGCCGCCGCGGCGGAGGTAGTCGAGCAGCAGCGCATGCGCCTCCACCAGGTCGGTGACGTGGATGTAGTCGCGCACCCCGGTGCCGTCCGGGGTCGGGAAGTCGGTGCCGAAGATCCCCATCTGCGGGCGCTGGCCCAGCGCCGCCTGCGCCGCGACCTTGATCAGGTGGGTGGCGGTCGGCGCGCTCTGGCCGCTCCGCCGCTGCGGATCGGCGCCGGCGACGTTGAAGTAGCGCAGCACGCCATAGGTGAGCGGATGCGCCGCCGCGACGTCGGCCAGCATCATCTCCGTCATCAGCTTCGATCGACCATAGGGCGACTCCGGCTGCAGCCGGCTCTCCTCCGCCACCTGTTCGAGCCCGGCATTGCCGTAGACCGCCGCGGTGGACGAGAAGATGAAATGCCTGACCCCGGCCTTCACCGCCGCCTCGATCAGGTTGCGCGAGGTGGCCGTGTTGTTGGCGTAGTATTTCAGCGGATCCGCCACCGATTCCGGCACCACGATGGAGCCGGCGAAGTGCACGATGGCGTCGATCCGGTGCTCCGCCAGCAGCCGGCCGACCAGTTCCATGTCCCCGGCATTGCCTGTGACGAAGCGCGCGCGATGGTCGATGGCCCAGTCGAAGCCGGTCGTGAGGTTGTCGAGCACCACCACCGCCTCGCCGGCATCGCAGAGGCGCAGCACCATGTGGCTGCCGATATAGCCGGCGCCGCCGGTTACGAGGACCGTCATTCCGTCTCCCAGGGCAAGATGGGTGGGCGTGAGGCTAGCGGCGGAGGTGCTAAGAAACGGCTTATGGGCCGGCCGCCTACCGGTGGACCTTCAACCCCAGCATCAGCCGCTGCTCTTCCTTCGCCGGATCGGGCGTGGTGGTCGATTGCGCGTAGGTGTAGTCGGCGGTCGCGTCCATGTGCTCGGTGAGCAGGTAGTCCGCCCCGAGGCCGACATTCCACTTTGTCTCATCGACGGCGACGCCCTGGTAGTGCGCCTCGCTCCACCCGGCGGAGCCGCGCAGCCGCAGCCACGGGTTCAACTGGTACGCCGCCTCGCCGGTCGCGGCATAGGTCAGCTTGGCGGTGGCGCCCGAGGTGGTCCCCGGGGAGTCGAGCGTGGTCGACAGCGTGCCGGTCAGCGTCAGCGTCGGATCCGGCCGGAAAATGGCCCTGGCGTCGTAGAGCACGGCGGTGAAATCGTCGAAGGCGGCGTCGGCGAAGTCGCGATAGGCGAGCCCGAGCGAGCCTTCCAGTTCCACCACGCTGAGGAACTTCGCGTTGAGCCCGGCCCGCGCCTCGTAGGTGACGTTGTCGAGCTTCACCAGCAGGCTCGGCGACGGCGCGTCGTAGGTTTCGTGGTTCGCCTCGCCGTCGACGAAGGCGGTCACACCCGACGTCAGCTTGTAGCCAAGCCGGCTGCCGAGCCCTGCCACGGTGGTGTTCTGGAACTCGTTCGACGTGGTGGAGGCGTCGTCGTAGGTGGTGTCGCCATGCAGGGTCCGCCCGGCGCTGCCGCGCAGTTCCGCCGCGAACGGGCCGAGGTCCCGCCTGACGCTCGCCTCCACCGCCCCGGCCAGCACCAGTGGCGCCTGGGCGACGTTGTCGGCGGTGCCGGGATCTTCCGGATCAGCCTGCGAGAGGTTGAGGCTGCTCTTCAGCTCGGCGCCGGTCACCGCGTCGAAGCGGTAGTCGGCGCTGCCCTTGAGGGTAAGCGAGCCCACCCGGGCCGTGCCGTCGAGATCGTAGGAGAGCTCTGCCGCGACCCCTGCCGAATAGCCGCCGCGCAGCGCCCGGTGCGTCCACGTCGCCTCGGGCAGCGCGAGGAACTGGACCTTGAGGCCGCTCCCGTCCTCCACCACCGCGCCACGCAGGCCGAGTTGCCAATCGAGCTCGAACGGCGGCTCCCCCCACTCATGGGGCGCGTCCTGGCAGCTCTCGCAGCCGGCCGGTCCGTCACGCAGCAGGTCGGCATTGGTGACGTCCGAGCCGTCGCCAGGCGGCGTGAACTCGGCGCCCAGCACCGGCGCCGCAGCGGCCGCCAGCGCCGTCGCCACTGCCATCGTCCACGCCTTGCTCAACCCGCCACTCCGCCCGATCAGTGAACAAAGCCTTGCAGCTTATGGTTAAGGAAGCCTTCCCCGGCAGGATCTTAAGCCATGCCTGCGGCAAATCGGAGCCATGCGGGAACGATTGAGCTGCACGGAGACTTTCTGGCCCGAGGTTCGAGAATGAAAAGGAGAAGAACCATGAAAAACCTGATTCTCGCTTCGGTGGCCGTGCTGGCCCTGTCGACCGGCGTGACCGTGGCCCAGGACGCGGGGGCTGCAGTGGGCGGCACCGCCGGCGGCGTCACCGGCGCCGTGACCGGCGGTCTGATCTTCGGGCCGATCGGCGCCATCATCGGTGGCTTCACCGGTGCCGTCATCGGCTCCCAGGCGCTGAGCGCCGACGCGGTCGAGTATGTCCGCGTGCATCCGACCGATCCGGTCGTGGTCGAGGGCAACATCGATGTCGGCTACGTCGTGCCTGACACGGTCGAGCTGCACGTCGTCGAGACCGAGCCGGACTACGGCTACTTCTACACCAATGACCGGGTCTTCTTCGTGAAGCTCAGCGACCGCACCGTGGTCTACTCCCCGGGCGTGGTCGTGGCCGCCAAGGAATAATCCTTCCGGCACTGATCCACTGAGAAGCCGCCTTCGGGCGGCTTCTTTGCGTTCAGGCGGCTTCGACCTTCAGCACGGCGCCGTCAGCCTCCACGACGCGCACTTTCGAGCCCGCCGCCAGGTCCGGTCCGACCACGCGCCAGGTGGTATCGCCGAGGGCGACCCTGCCCTGTCCGTCGAGGATCGGCTCGTCGAGTACGAGTTCCTGGCCGATGTAGCGCTCGGCCCGCCGGTTCAGGAACGGCCGGTCGGTGGTTTGCTGCCGGTTGCGCGAGTAGCTCAGCCAGGCGAAAACGCTGACCAGGCTCAGGAGGCCGAAGATCAGGAACTGCAGCGGCCAGCCGATCGGCTGCACCAGGCTGGCGAGCCCGGTAACCAGCCCGGCGATGCCGAGCCAGAGGAAGATGCCGCCCGGCAGCACCAGTTCCAGCGCCAGCAGGATCGCCCCGGCGACGAACCAAGACCAGGCACCCAAACTGCCGATCAGCCCGATGAGGTCCATGTCCGTCTCCAATCAGCTGGTAGAGGGCGGCCGAGAGGCCGGGGTCCGTGCGGCCGGCCGCTCCCCGCCGAATGTCTCCTTGGCGATCTCGGCGATGCCGCCGATGGCGCCGATGACGTTCGCGGCCTCGACCGGCAGCATCAGCACCTTCTGGTTCGGCGAGCGCGCCAGGCTTTCGAGCGCCTTGATGTAGTTGTTGGCGACGAAGTAGTTGATCGCCTGCACGTTGCCCGAGGCGATGGCGTTCGACACCATCTCGGTCGCCTTCGCCTCGGCTTCGGCCGAGCGTTCGCGGGCCTCGGCGTCGCGGAACGCGGCCTCGCGCCGGCCCTCGGCTTCGAGCACCAGGCTCTGCTTCTCGCCTTCCGCCTGCAGGATCGCCGCCTGCCGCTTGCCTTCGGCTTCGAGGACCAGCGCGCGCTTTTCGCGCTCGGCCTTCATCTGCCGGCCCATCGACTCCACGAGGTCCTTGGGCGGATCGATGTCCTTGATCTCGATGCGGGTGATCTTCAGGCCCCAGGGGCTCACCGCCGTGTCGACGACCCGCAGCAGCCGGGAGTTGATCTCGTCGCGATGCGACAACAACTCGTCGAGGTCCATCGAGCCCATCACCGTGCGGATGTTCGTCATGGTTAGGTTGAGCACGGCCACCTCGAGCTGGGCGACCTCGTAGGCCGCCGCCGCCGCATCGAGGATCTGGTAGAAGGTGACGCCGTTGGCGGTCACCGTGGCGTTATCCTTGGTGATCACCTCCTGGTGCGGCACCTCGAGCACCTGCTCCATCATGTTCATCCGCTTGCCGACGCTGTCGACGAACGGGATGATCAG